>NZ_JAUOSW010000007.1:0-152547 GCF_030549005.1 Tenacibaculum soleae | reverse complement strand
TTATCAGATGATGATACAATTGATGTAGTAGCAACCGATGCAGGAGGAAACAGCGGAACAGGAGTAGTAACCATTGATACGACTGCACCTGTAATAACAATCGAAATAGATGATATTACCGAAGATAATATATTAAGTGCAGCAGAAGCAGGAGGAACAGTTGCAGTAACAGGAAGGGTAACGGGAGATTTTAATGAAGGAGATACAGTAATATTAACAGTTAATGGAACAGATTATACAGGAACAGTTGATGTATTAGGAAACTATAGCATTAATATACCAGGATTAGAACTGGCATTAGATGGAGATATAACAGTAGATGGAAGTGTAACAACAACAAATGGGATAGGAAACATTGGAACAGCGACAGATGTACAAATTTATAGCTTAGAAGATACAGACGGAGACGGAATTGCAGATGTAAATGATTTAGATGACGATAATGACGGAATTCCAGATACATCAGAAGGAACAGGAGATACCGATGGTGATGGTGTACCTGATTATTTAGATTTGGATAGTGATAACGACGGAATATTAGACGTTAATGAAGGAGGTGATGGTACATTAGATACTAATAATGATGGGGTTATTGACGCAAATGATAACGGATTTACAGATGTTAATAACGATGGCCAAGCTGATGGATCAGAAAATGCAGGAAACGAAGAACCAGATACTGATGGTGATGGCGTACCAGATTATCAAGATTTAGACAGTGACAATGACGGAATCAATGATGTTATAGAAGATGGTAATGTTGATGCTAATAATGATGGAATTGCAGATGGAGCAGATGCAGATGGAGATGGAATCGTGGACAGTGTAGATGCAGACGATCTAGTATTTGGTGAAGGAAACGGAGGTGAGTCTGATAATACAGATAGTGATAGTGATGGTATTCCAGATTATCAAGATTTAGATAGCGATGATGATGGAGTTAATGATGTTGTAGAAGGAGGAAATGAGGATATTGATGGAAACGGTCAAATAGATGGTCCTGATAACGATGGTGATGGGATCTTAGATATTGTAGATCAAGACAACGGAGACTTTGGAGATACAGGAAACACAGACGTAAATGATTCAGATCCAACGGACCCTACTGATGGAGGAAATGGAACAGTAGGAGATAGTGGAACAGATTCAGACGGCGATGGTATTCCAGACAGTGAAGATGGATTAGACGGATTCGGAGATGCAATAGATTTAGATACTTGTGTTGAAGTTTATAATGAGTTTACACCTAATGGAGATAATATTAATGACTATTTAGTTATTGGATGTATTGAAAATTTCAAAAATAATACATTAGAGATATTTAATAGATGGGGTAATACAGTGTATAAAGTAAAAGGATATAATAATTCTGATAAAGTGTTTAGAGGCATTTCTAATGGGCGAGCAAATGTAAGCGTTGATGAAAAATTGCCAGTAGGAACTTATTTTTATATGTTAGATTTAGGAAATGGATCTAAAGTTAGAAAAGGATGGATTTATATTAATAGATAATTAATACTTTTACAAAAAAAGAAAATTGAAATAAAATTTTATATAAAATGAAATTATTTTTAAGCATAGTTTTGGTATGTACATTTGGTATATGTATGATTACAAATGTACACGCACAACAAGATCCTCAATATACACAGTATATGTATAACACAATGAGTGTCAACCCTGCTTATGCTGGTTCAAAAGGTTATGGTGTTATTACTGCAATTGGAAGAACGCAGTGGGTAGGTTTTGAAGGAGCACCAAATACACAAAACATAAGTTATGATACTCCTATAGGATATTCAGGTTTGGGTTTAGGAGTTAATTTAATGAACGATGAAATTGGACCATCAAAAGAAATATATTTAGATGCAAATCTTTCTTATACAATCGAAACAGGAGAAGAAGGTAATCTAGCTTTTGGTTTGCGTTTAGGAGGGCGTTTTCTAAATATTGATTGGAGTAAAGGAAAGGCAGACAAGGATGAACCTATTTTTGGAGAAAATGTAAATAAATTTTTACCAACAGTAGGTGCAGGAATTTATTATCATGAACCAGAATGGTATGTAGGGTTATCGGTTCCAAATATTCTTCGAATTGAACACTATGATGAAAACCTTGCAGATACACAAACAACAGCAGTTGAAAGAATGCATTTCTTTTTTATAGCAGGTTATGTTTATGATATTAATGAAGATATCAAATTTAAGCCAGCAGTATTAGTAAAAGCAGTTTCAGGAGCTCCATTATCATTAGATGTTTCGGCTAATTTCCTATTTAATGAAAAGTTCAGAGCTGGTTTAGCATGGAGATGGGATGATTCTATTAGTGCTCTTTTGGGTTTCCAAGCTAGTGATAGATTATTAATAGGTTATTCATATGATTTAACAACATCAAACTATAATGTAACAAATTCTGGAACTCATGAGATTATGTTACAATATGAATTATTAAGAAACACAAAATTTAGATCTCCTCGATTCTTTTAAAAATAACTAATATGAATTTAAAAAAAGGACTATTATTACTTGTATTAATAGTAACTTTAAAAAGTTTTGGGCAAAGTAAAAAGGTAGCAGATCGTTATTTTAATGAATTTTCTTATGTAGAATCAGCCAAATTATACAAAGCTTTAGTCGAAGAAAAAGGAGACACATCTAAGCATGTTTTAAGTCGTTTAGCAGATTCTTATTACAATAATGCAGAAACTGAAGAAGCTGAACTTTGGTATAAAAAACTTGTTTTAATATATAAAGATAAGTTAGAAGACAAACATTTATTTAAATATGCTCAAGTATTACGAAGCAATGGTAAATACAAAAAGTCAGATTCTATATTTTTATCCCTAGCATCGTCAGATAATAGTAATCGAAAAAAGGAGTTAAAAAAAGACGATTATTTATTAGATTATTCAAATAAAAAAGTTCGAATAGGTGTTAGAAATTTATCGATTAATACTGAGTTTTCTGATTTTGGTGGTTTCTTATTGAATGGAAAATCATACTACACATCTGCAGTACCTAAGGGAATTAAAAAAGAACGTATTTACAAATGGAATAACCAACCATTTTTAAATATTTATAGTGCCGATGAAAAAATTGAAACGCTTGAAGAAAATGAAAAAGATACAGTGTTAACATTGATTAATCGTCGATTAATTGATGTGCCTATCACATCTGAGTTTCATGAGTCAACTCCAGTTTTTACAAAAGACGGTAAAACAATTTATTTTACACGTAACAATGCAAGCGGTAAAAAAGTAAGAAAAGACAAGAAAAACACTTCTAATTTAAAAATATATACAGCAAGTTTTGTAAACGGTTATTGGGTAAATGTTAAAGAATTACCATTTAACAATGACGAGTATTCTGTAGGACATCCAGCCTTGAGTACTGATGAAAAAACATTATATTTTGTGTCTAACATGCCAGGAGGTTTTGGAGCCACAGATATTTATAAAACAGCTATTCTAGGAAATAATGAATTTGGGACTCCTGTAAACTTAGGAGAAAGAATTAATACTTCAGACAAGGAAATGTTTCCTTTTATAGGAGAAGACAATACGTTATATTTTTCATCAAACGGACACTTAGGTTTGGGACTTTTAGATATTTTTCAATCTAAAATAAGTCAAGATTCTATATACGCTAAAGCAGTTAATTTAGGAGAACCATTTAATAGTAAAAGAGATGATTTTTCTTTTTACGTTAGTAAAGAAGGTAAAAAAGGTTTCTTTTCATCTAATAGAAAGCAAGGTAAAGGAGATGATGATATTTATAGTTTTTATTTATATACAGAACCTCCAATTTGTGCTGAGCCAATTGAAGGTATAGTTACTGAAACAATAAACAACAGCCCTGTTGATGGCGCATTAATTAAATTAGTTAATGATGGTGGTAAGGTTGTAAAAGAAACATTATCTAACAATTTAGGTAAATATGTATTTGAAGACATCTTATGCGGTAATAATTATACAGTAATTGCAAGTAAATTAGATCATAAATCAAAAGGTAAAAAGACTGTTACTATAACTAAAGGTGAAAGCAGTAATGCGAATTTAGAATTAACACCATTAATTGTTGGAAATCAGATTGTGATTAACCCGATCTTTTTTGATTATGGGAAATCAGTCATTAGAGAAGACGCTCAATATGAACTAGAAAGTATTGTAATGGTAATGACAAATCATCCTGAAGTTACAATAAAGATTGAAGCACATACAGATAGCAGAGGGCCTAGAACATTTAATAGAAAATTGTCAGATAAAAGAGCAAAATCTACAAGAGACTATATTTTATCAAGAGGTATAGCTAAAGACAGAATTGTAAGTGCAATAGGTTATGGTGAAGATCAATTATTGAATAAATGTAATGATGCGAATAAAAATAAGTGTACAGAAGAAGAGCATCAGAAAAATAGACGCTCATATTTTTACATAGTTAAAGGTGCTGATAATATTAAAATAAGACAAGCGGAACAAAAAATTAGAGTAAAAAGAAGAATTACTAAAAAGAATAATTTTTTGCTTTTTTTAAAAAATAATTTTAAAAAATCAAAGGGTAAAACTAATGGTAAGTGTATTATAGGTAAGGAGAAAGATTGTCACACAGATAAAAAAGGGTTTAAGATAAACTATAAAAACTAATTTAAGTCCCCCTTAAATTTTTGTGTATTAATAATTAAAAGCTCCTTTTTTAGGAGCTTTTTCTATTTAAATTCATAAGAAATAAAAAAACTCCTAAAAAAGGAGTTTTTAAAATATGTTGTCGGAAAAAAAATTATATAAATAAATTATCTATTTTTTCTTTTTCTTCTAGAGCTAAAGCAGCATCTACCAAAATACGACCACTATGTTCATCAATTGTAATTTTTTTACGATTAGCAATCTCTAACTGTACCTGAGGAGGTATTGTAAAGAAAGAACCTCCAGCAGCTCCACGTTCAATAGCTACTACAGCCAAACCATTTCTTACTTTGGTACGAATACGGTTGTAAGCTTTTAATAAATGATCATCGATAGATTTTGCGTATTCTTCAGACTTCTCTTTTAGTAACTGTTCTTCTTTCTCAGTCTCTTTTAAAATAGCATCTAACTCATTTTTTTTATGCGTTAAATGATTTTCTTGCTGTTTTAATTTTTCTTTAGTAGCTTCAATAACTTCATTTTTCTGAGCTATTTTAACTTTAAATTCTTTAATTCTTTTTTCAGATAATTGAATTTCTAATTCTTGAAATTCAACTTCTTTTGTTAAAGAATCAAATTCACGATTATTACGAACATTTTTTTGTTGTTCCTCGTACTTTTCAATTAATGCTTTAGATTCAGTGATAGCTAATTTTTTATTACTGATATCAGTATCTAAACTAGTAGATTCTTCTTTTAATTTAGATAATCTTGTGTTTAACCCGGCAACTTCATCTTCTAAATCTTCAACTTCTAAAGGTAATTCACCACGAACATTTCTGATTTCGTCAATTCTAGAATCGATTAACTGTAAATCGTATAACGCTCTTAACTTTTCTTCTACCGTTACTTCTTTTTTTGCCATCTGTTATATATAGTGTATTGGATTTGTACTTTTTTCACTTAAAATAATCGCAAAAGTACTAAATTTTTCACTAAGATAATCAAACAAAAGGTTTTTTGTAAACTGTTCACTTTCATAATGCCCAACATCAGCTAATAATATCTTTTTTTCGGCACTAAAAAACTCATGATATTTAAAATCAGCGCTTATATAAGCATCCGCTTTAGCTTTAATCGCATTTTTAATTGCAAAACTTCCTGATCCTCCTAATACAGCAACTTTTTTAATTTTTTTATTGAGTAATTCAGAATGTCTAACACAATCAGTTTTAAATGTTTTTTTTACAAAAGATAAAAATTCTTTTTCATCCATAGTGTTTAAAAATTCGCCCATCATTCCCATTCCTATATTTTGATTAGAATTGTTAAGCGTTATAATTTCATAAGCAACTTCTTCATAAGAATGAAAATCAAACAAAGTTTTTAATATTTTGCCTTCTAAATAACTATCAAAAGTTACAGAAATAGAAGTTTCTTCAGTAAAAGTTATTTCACCTTTTTGACCTATTGTTGGGTTCGAATTTTCATTGCCTCTATAGCTTCCTTTTCCATTAATATTAAAAGAGCAGTTATCATAATTACCAATGGTACCCGCTCCGGCTTCAAATAGTTTTTTTCGTAAATTTTCAGCTTCAGCAATCGGAACATACGTGGTAAGTTTTTTTATAATTCCTTTTTTAGGAATTAATGTTTTACAGTTTTGTAAGCCTAAAACTTCACACATTTTAGCAGAAACACCATTGTTTACGTTATCTAAAGCTGTATGTGTAGCGTAAATAGCAATATTGTTTTGTATTGCTTTTAAAACAACACGCTCTACATAATTATTACCGTTTATTTTTTTCAACCCACTAAAAACAATTGGGTGGAAGCTTACTATTAGATTACAGTTTTGTGCGATGGCTTCATCAACTGTTTCTTCTAAAGTGTCAAGCGTAACTAAAACTCCAGTTACTTTTGTGTTATAATCGCCTATTAATAAACCTACATTGTCAAAATCTTCAGCGTACGCAAGCGGAGCTAATTCTTCAATATAGTTAGTAACGTCTTTTATTTGCATAATTTAAAATATCTTGAATCAAAGTTAAGATTTTTATTACTTTTGATATAATGAAGTTACTTCGATTTTTATTATTTCCGTTTGCCGTTTTATACAACGTGATTACAACGATTCGTAATTGGTTTTTTGATATTGGTATTTTTAAGTCAACATCTTTTGATATACCTGTTATTGTAGTTGGGAATTTAAGCGTGGGCGGAACAGGAAAATCGCCTCAAATTGAATATTTGATAAGGTTGTTAAAGGATACCCATAAGGTAGCTGTTTTAAGTAGAGGTTATAAACGAAAAACAAAAGGTTTTCAAATAGTTAATACTTCGCACAAAGCGATTGATGTTGGTGATGAGCCTTTGCAGTTTTTTAAAAAATTTGGAAAAGAAGTAACCATTGCTGTTGATGCTGATAGAACAAACGGAATTCAACAATTATTAAACTTTAAAACTTCACCTGAAGTAGTTTTGTTAGATGATGCTTACCAACACAGAAAAGTAAAAGGAAGTACGTATATTTTGTTAACTAAATTTACAGATTTATATGTAAATGATTTTATGTTACCTACTGGAAATTTGAGAGAAAGTAGGAGCGGAGCAAAAAGAGCATCAGTAATTATTGTAACTAAATGTCCGCATGATTTAGATCAAAAGACTAAGGATACTATCATTAAAAAGATTGCACCTGAAAAAGAACAGCAAGTGTTTTTTACAACAATATCTTATGATGAAAATATCAAAGGAAGTGCAGCTCTGTTAACAATATCAGATTTAAAAGAAAAAGAAGTGTTGTTGGTAACTGGAATCGCAAACCCGGATTCGTTATTGAGTTTTTTATCAGAAGAAAATATAAAATACAAGCATTTAGCGTATCCTGATCATTATAATTTCACGGATAATGATATTATAAAGATTAAAAATGAAAGCAAAACCATTTCTTCTGAAACCGTAATTTTAACAACAGAAAAGGATTATATGCGTTTAAACGGAAAGATTGATAATTTGTGTTATATAACGATTAAAAGTACTTTTTTGTCAGATGAAGAAAAGTTTAATCAGTTTGTATTGAGTCACGTTAAAAAAAATATTAAATAACGCGTTCATTAGCTTTATAAGCACCACGTCGGTGTAAAATCCATTGTGCTTCATCTAAAGGATTCACTCCTTTAAAATCTTTTGTTTTACCCTCTCCTTCTGGGCAAACAGCATATTTATCAAACACCGTTCTTAAACGAAGTCTTCCGCTACAAATAGTATTTAATTTAATGCTTAAATCTAAAGATGTTGCTACGGGTATAGTTCCAGACAGAATTACTAAATCTTGATCAAAAGTAGGAGAATCTATAATAGCTCTTCTATTTGTAAGTTCTGAAATTAATTTACCTAATAACTCTTCATTAGTCTTTATTTCAAAGCGTAATAAAGGTTCTAATAAATGTGTACCTCCGTTTTGTAAACCTTTCATGATGCCCATCGGTGTTGCTAAATTAAAATCTCCAGGTCTAGAATGTACATTATGATCTTCTCCTTTAATTAACGTAATTTTTACATCGGTAACTTCCCAACCTAAAAGTCCTTGTTCAAGAGCTTTTGGAATTGTTTTTGCTATTTCGTTTTGATATTTATTATGAACGTCATTTTTCGAAACAATGGATTGATAGGTAACTCCAGAATTTAAAGGCGCAGGTTCAATTAAAAAAGTCATAATTGCCCAGCATGGTTTCGGCATCCAATAACGAATATAACCCTCGGAAGCTTTAGTAATGGTTTCTTTATAAACTATTTGAGGATCTGTAAAATTTACAGCAATATTAAAACGTTCTTGTAATAAATGAGTAAGTACTTCTATTTGCATATCTCCCATTAATAAAAGAATCAATTCTTTTTCGGGTTTGTGCCATTTAAATTGTAAACTCGGATCTTCCTTATCTATAAGTTGTAATGCCTGAGCAAGCGCATTATAATCTTTATCGTTGATAGCGATTACTTGTACGCTTAAAACGGGAATGTTTAATTCTGGCAAGGTTGGTGTTTCAGAAGGATTACCAAGAATGTCTCCCGCTTTTGTTCCTAAAACTCCAGTAATTATTCCGATATCTCCTACTGTAATATTGGTATCTAAATGTTTTGTTTGATGGAATGTTTTTGTCTGATTAATTTTAGTTTCTAATCCTTGTGTATGATTATCAATAACCGATTTAGCAGATAATTCACCCGAAAAAACTTTTACATATGCCATAGCACCATGTACTTTATGATGTTCTAATTTATATACATACGCAGCAACTTCTTCAGAAACATTTCTTTTTTTAGGTTTGATAAAATCAACAATTCCGTTTAATAAAATTTCAACACCAATGTTGTTTTTCGCAATTCCAGTAAAAACAGGAACGATCCTATTGTTTGAAGTACTTTTTGCAATTATATTTAAATAGACTTCATCAGAAAAATGAATTCCGTTTAAATATTGAGTAAGTAGCTTTTGATCAGTTTCTATGAGCTCTTCAGTAATAGTTTCTTTTTGCTCTTTACTAATTTTATTATTGTTAAAAACTTCGGATATATAGGCAGAAGTTAAACCTTCGTCATGACTTGTAGAAATAGCTACCGTTTTATATTGTAGCTCTTTTTTTATTTGCCTTAAAACAGCTTCTGTATCTGCACCTAATCTGTCTATTTTATTGATAAAAATTAGCGTAGGTATTTTTAAATCATGCAAGGCATCTACTATTGTTAAGGTATGTGCTTGCACGCCCTCAACAGCCGAAATTACTAAAATAACAGCATCCACAACACAAAGAGTTCTAGCAACCTCACTAGAAAAATCTACGTGACCAGGAGTGTCAATTAAGTTAATTTTAGTGTTTTTCCAATTAAAAGAAGTAGTAGCGGCTTTAATCGAAATTCCGCGTTCTTTTTCTAATGCTAAATTATCGGTAACCGCAGATCCTTTATCTACACTACCTATTTTTCTGATAGCACCAGTATGATATAATAAATGCTCTGTTAATGTCGTTTTTCCGGCATCTACATGTGCCAGAATACCAATATTAAGAATGTTAGAATGCTTCATTAATTAGTATGATGCTTGTTGTAGAATTAAAATTTTTTAGTAGCTGCTGCGCTTATTTGTTTGATATCTTGCTCATCTTTTCGTGGACAAATTAAAAGCACTCCATCTTTTTCAACCACAATAAAATCATTTAAACCTTGAATAATTACCTTTTTACCACTTTCAGTGCGAATCATATTTCCGCTTGTATCTCTAAAAATAGTTTCAGCACCTACAACAGCATTTTTTTGATCGTCTTTTTCTAATTTATTATACAAAGATCCCCAAGTACCAAGATCATTCCAACCAAAATCTACAGGTAAAATGTGTACGTTGTTTGAGCGCTCCATAATTCCGTAATCAATAGAAATATCTTCACATTTTTCGTAATTGTTTTTAATAAAATCAGCTTCTAAATCAGTATTGTAAATAGCATTTGTACCTTCTAAAACCGTTAACATATTTGGTAAGTGTTTTTTAAAAGCGCCTAAAATGCTTTTGGTAGCCCAAATAAAAATTCCTGCGTTCCATAAATAATCACCACTAGCTATAAACTCTTTTGCAGTCGCTAAGTTTGGTTTTTCGGTAAAGTTTTTTACTTTTTTTATATCCGAAGAACTTTCTTGAAACTGAATATACCCATAACCAGTATTTGGTGCATTTGGTTGAATACCTAGTGTCATTAAAGTATTGTTGTTTGCTGATACTTCAAACGAAGTTTTTATGTTATTTAAAAATTCAGCTTCATCTTCAATCCAATGATCAGAAGGTGCCACTAACATCACTGCGTCTTTATTTTGAGCATTAATTTTTAAAGCAGCATATAAAATACAAGGAGCTGTATTGCGCATTGTCGGCTCTAATAAAAGTTGCTTTTTAGTGGTTTTTGGTAATTGCTCTAAAACCAAACTTTCATAACGTTCGTTTGTAGCAATTAAAATATTTTCAGCCGGAATTAAAGCATTAATTCGGTTAAAAGTGCGCTGAATTAATGATTCACCAGTTCCTAACATATCATGAAACTGTTTTGGGTATTCTTCTGTGCTTACTGGCCAAAAACGTGAGCCAACACCACCAGCCATAATTACTGCGTAATAATTTTTATTCATAAAAAAATATTATCATTCCTGAAAAAACAGGTGTTTTGTTTATGTGTTTGAAGCTACTAATATCACTTCTGCATTTTGATTAAAAAGATATATTCTTTTGTTCGTTAAATTTAAACATTCATAACGAGTTCTGCGTTTGTTTCCTCTTTTATATAACGTTTCTTTAAACTGAAAAATACTATCAACAGGGATTTGAAAGATAAAACTCTTTCCGTTTTCAGCTTCGCCACCACGTAGCGCTAATGATAAATTAACATCAGTATCGGTACTTGCTTTCGGGTTTTTAAGATAGTTAGCTAAATAAGGTAATATTTTCTTCGGATAAATATCTGGTTGTAAAAACGGCAACATTAAATGCTGAAAAACTGTTTTCCAATGTTTGCCATGAGGTTGGACTCGCCCAAACCTTTTATGCGTAACATGATGTGCAATTTCATGAATTAAAGTTAATAAAAACTGAAATTCGTTCAAGTTATTATTAACCGTAATTTGTGTTTGCCCGTTCGGAAAAGTTCGAAAATCACCATGTTTTGTTTGTCGCTGATTTACAATTTTAAGGTTGATTTTATGCTCGTTAATTAAATACTCAACTAACGGAATTGCTTTTTCAGGAATATATTTTATAAGTGTTTGGTACAAATGATATTAATTCGAATGATTTTTATTCTAGAATATAACAGAGAAATAAAGTTTCTCGAAGAGATATTTCGTTTTTATGGTGTTGAACTAGATACTTCTAGTACTTTTCCGTTGTAAAATTTATTTCCTGTTAAGGCGAAATCAAAAATATAACTTGCCATTTCTTTTGCTGATAATGGAGCAATGTAACCAGGAAAAGCTTCTTCTAACATTTCAGTTTGTACAGCACCTAAAGCCAATATATTAAAAGCAATTTGTTGCTCTTTGTATTCTTCTGCTAATAATTCTGATAAAGTAATTACTGCTCCTTTTGCAGAGCTATAAGCAGCTAAGCCTGGAAATTTCATACTTCCTTGTACTCCGCCCATAGAGCTAACTGTAACTACATGACTTCCTTTTTTGAAAAACGGAATTAATAGCTTTGTTAACTCGGCAACAGCAAATACATTTACTTTATAAACTTCCTCGAAATCAGCCGTAGTTAAATCTGTAAAAGGCTTATTTACTAGTTTTCCTGCGTTGTTAATTAAAACATCAACAGTTTTCCATTCTTTTTTAATGAATAAGGTTACTTTGTTTAAATCGTCATTATTAGATAAATCGACAGCTATCGTTGTAATGTTTTTATGACTTATTTTTTCTAGTGGTTTTGTGTTTCTTGATAAAGCCAATACTTTATGTCCTTCGTTAGCAAACTGTTGTGCTAATTCAAAACCAATACCTCTACTGGTTCCTGTAATTACAATATGTTTCATTTTTATAATGATAATTAGAAAGAGCAAGCTAGTTAATTTTTCATACATTTATGTATCTAATAAAACTTTTAATATGAAAAAAAATAGCTTTTTACTTTTGTTTTTATTGATGTCAGTATATTCATTTAGTCAAAAAACGTATGTTTTATGCGGAAAATTAATAGATGTCACATCAGGTGGAATTCAAATTAAAAAAACAATTGTTGTTAAGGATAATAAAATTATACATGTTAAGAGTGGTTATATAATGCCTAGAGATAAAACTTCTAAAACAATAGATTTAAGAGATAAAGTGGTTATGCCAGGCTTGATTGATATGCATGTGCATATTGAAATGGAATTTGATGCTAAAACTCGTTTGAATAAATACACTTTAAATGAAGCTGATGTAGCTTATAATTCTGTTGGTTTTGCAAAATCAACTTTGTTAAACGGATTTACAACAGTAAGAGATTTAGGAGGAACGGGTGTAAATATTTCAATAAAAAAAGCAATCGAAGCAGGGAAAATTCCAGGGCCAAGAGTTTTTACAGCAGGTAAATCATTGGCAACTACGGGAGGTCATGCAGATCCAACAAATGGTAGTAGTAGAAAGTTAGTAGGAAATCCTGGACCAAAAGAAGGGGTAGTTAATAGTGTAGAGGACGCTAAAAAAGCAGTACGTCAACGTTATAAAAATGGTGCAGATTGTATTAAGATTACAGCGACTGGCGGAGTATTAAGTGTTGCTAAATCAGGAGATAATCCACAGTTTACTATAGAAGAGATAAAAGCTATTTGTAATACAGCTAAAGATTATGGGATGCATGTTGCTGCTCATGCACATGGTGATGAAGGAATGAGGCGTGCAATTATTGGGGGAGTAAAAACGATTGAACATGGTACTTACATGAGTGATGAAACAATGGAATTGATGAAAAAGCATAATGCTTTTTTAGTTCCTACCATTACAGCAGGAAAAGAAGTTGAAGAGAAAGCTAAAGTAAAAGGGTTTTATCCAGATATTGTTGTACCAAAAGCATTAGCGGTTGGTCCACAAATTCAAGGAACATTTGCAAGGGCATATAAAAAAGGAGTAGGTATTGCTTTTGGTACAGATGCAGGAGTTTTTAAGCATGGGAATAACGGAAAAGAATTTGGTTATATGGTAGAAGTAGGCATGCCGGCTATGGAAACTATACAAGCGGCAACTATTACAAATGCTGAAATTTTAAAAATGGAAAATGAAGTAGGTCAGGTTAAAAAAGGTTTTTTTGCTGATATTATAGCAGTTAATGAAGACCCAACCAAAAATATACATACAATGGAAAATGTTGTTTTTGTTATGAAAAATGGAATTGTTTATAAGAAAAAATAGTTGTGAAAAATGTAACAAAATAATAAGTTAAGCATCTAATAGATAGGCATTAATTGTAAAGTTAAATAGTATGAAACAATTGTTTATCTCCCGTGATTACTTTTCTGTTTTAGGAATTCCATTGTTATTAATATCAACATTGTTTTTAGTAATAAACTCATCCTTTTTTATAGAGTATCCAAAAGAATTATCAATAGGTATTACGTTAGATTTACTGATAACAATTCCGTTTGTTTATTTTTTAATTATCAGAAAAAAGGAAATCCCTAAAATTACTGTTATTACCTTATTCGTAATAGGAATTGTTATTGCTAGTATAATGATTCCAGAACAGCACCAGTCATTTTTATCACAAATAAAAACGTTTGTTTTACCTGTTGTTGAATTAGGAGTATTTAGTTTTTTAATTTTTAAAGCAAGAAAAATTATTCAAGAATTAAAAAAACAACAGCATAATCATTTAGTGTTTTATAATGCGGTGCAACAGGCTGTTGGTACTGTTTTTCCAAATAAAATAGGAGAATTTTTAGCTACTGAAATAGCTGTTGTTTATTATGGGTTTTTAGCTTGGAAAAAGAGAACGTTAAAAGAAAATGAATTCTCTTATCATAAAAATGGAACTTCTGTATCAATTATTATGGGGTTAATGTTAGTTGTTTTAATAGAAACAATTGCTGTTCACGCATTGGTGCTAAAATGGAATGTTATTGTTGCTTGGTTGTTAACTGTTTTAAGTATTTACACATGTTTACAGTTGTTTTCTTTAATGCGTTCTCTATCGAAAATTCCTATTGAAGTTGATTTAACAAGTAAAATATTAACTTTAAAATATGGCTTTTTTGGTGAAGCTGTAATTCCTTTCGAAAATATAAAAAGTATTGATTTAACAGAAAAAGATTTACCAACTGATAGAAGCATTATTCCTTTTTCTCCTCTTGGTAATTTAGATACACATAATATTGTTCTTCATTTAAATAAAAAAGCTGTTTTTAAGAGTTTTTATGGAATGAAAAAAACATACATTTCTATTGCCTTTTTTGTAGATGAAAAACATCAATTTAAGAAAGCTATAGAAGGTGTAAGTTTTAATCAAAAATAACATGTTGATATGCACCTATATCTGGATTTAAAGATCGGTTTACTCCTAATATGTCTTCTGATATAGATGATGCCCTAGCTTTATTAATAGCATCGCTTTCCTCTCCGATAATAAATTCATTTTTAGAAACATCCTTAAAATGAGGATTACCATTTAAAATAATATTTTGATAATGCGTTGTGTCATCAAATTTCATTTCAATATTATCAGTAAATGAATTATTAAAATCATTAAATTGAATCATTGAACTCTCAACATTATAATTAAAAGTAGTTCCGTTTATTTTGTCTACAATTAATTCAATATTATTTCCTCCTGTAATAATGCAATTGGTAAAATTTGCAGCAATCAAATCATTAGTTAGTACTTTTTCTTCATTATTACTATCAATAAAAGTTGTGTGATTGTTCACTAAAACACTTGGTAATTGCCTAAAACTATTGCCCCAGTAATTAGCAAAGGTTGCATGTATAAAGTTATAAATACCACCATAAGTACAGGCTAAAGAAGATTGTCCTGCGTTACCAATAACCAAATTTTCTCCTAAGATGTTAGTGTTTCTTCCTAAAATGCCATAGTTTGAGTTGTTGTAAATTTCAGTGTTTTTTATGGTAAGTGTAGGGACTGTATTTGTACTTAGGCTATCGACTAAAATACCGATAACTCCGTTTTTAATTACGGCATGATTAATCTCATTTCCTTTACTACCAGCCCGCATCCAAATACCACCCCATTGACCAGGAACATTACTAAAACGATGTTCTAATCTATCTCCTTCAAAAACTACTTTTTTGTTAAGTGCTCCGTTAACTTCTAAGCTACCTTTTTTGTCAACAATTAATCCTGAATTTTTATGAAAGTGAATTTTAGCACCTGCATTAATAGTTAATTTTTTATCCGAAGAAATAGCAGCATAACCATAAATAACATAAGGTTTTTCATCTGTAAAAGTAAGTTCGGTATCTGTTAAAAAACGTCCTTGAATTTCGGTGTCTTTTCCATCAATAGTCAAGGTTTCAATTACTGAACCCGTTTTTGAAGGAAAAATAAAATGCGCATCTTGTACTAGAGTAACTAAATTTACATTTTGTTGCTTGTTTCCGTTATCAAATAATAATTTATCGGTATATAGTGGATTTGGAGTAGTGTTAAAATCAATAGTGGTTTCAATAAAAATATAGATACTATCGTTTGCTAAAATATCAATATTATAAAATTCTTTTCCTGCTGTTCCATCAACATTTATGCGGTAGTTGGAAGTTATTCCATTGGCCAATTTAATTTCTGGAATTGATATTGCTTTGTTACTTCGATTATATACTTTTAAATTATAAGTAGCAGATCCAATATTTGAAAAAATGGTATCTAAAAAAACGGTGTCTTTAGAAAATTCTAGCTTTCCGAAGTTAGACACCGTTTTAAAATCTTTTCTACATGAAGCTATTGTTATTAAAATTACAATTATAATAAATTTAAAGAGATGCTTCATAGGTAGTTATTTTTTAATTTTACTTGAAGAATATATTATTTTTTTATCAACTCAATTTCAAATAATTTTCCCCAATGTTTTCCAGTAACAAATAAGCGATTGTTTTCTTTATCGTAAGCAATACCGTTTAAAACATCATCACTTCTTTCTAACTCTTGTTCTTCAGCAACAATATCTCTTAAACCATTTAAATTAGCAACACCTTCAACAACACCAGTATTTGGATTGATAATTAAAATTGAATTTTGCTGCCATTTATTAGCGTAAATTTTTCCGTTAATTAATTCAATTTCATTTAAATTATCAACAGCATATTTATTGGTGTAAACCTGAATATTTCTTTCCTCTTTCTGATTTAGGGCATTTAAAAACCAAATTTTATTAGTTCCGTCAGATTTTATTAATTCACTGTCGTTATGTGTTAAACCCCAACCTTCGTTGCTATGGTTGTAATTAAATTCATTAATTTGTTTAAAAGTTTCCAAATCATATATAAAACCTTTACGAGCTTGCCATGTTAACCAATAAATTTTATTGTCAAAAATGGTCATTCCTTCACCAAAATATTTTTTATCTAAATCAATCTTTTGTAAAATTTCACCAGTTTTTATAGCAACTTTTCTTAAGGTTGATTGCCCTCTACGTCCTGTAGTTTCATATAAAAAACCATCATTAAACTCTAACCCCTGAGTATAGGCATCTTTATCGTGTGGGAAAGTGTTGATAATTTTATAAGTGTAAACAGCAGGAGCGTTTTTTGCTAAAATTTCAATAGAATTGTTAATTTTTTTAGATTTATTAGGATAAAAAGCCAAGGCAGTAACCAAGTGTTTTCCTACACCAAAATCAGTAGTGTTTATAGCAATACTTGTTTCGTTTTTGTTTACACGTTTTTTATTAACGAATAAATGTACCGAATCGATTTTATTTCCTTTAAGTTGTTCAAACTTTATAGCTGCTTTTTGTCCTAAAGTTGTTTTTTTAGAGGTGTTTAACTTAAATTTGTAGCCAGTTTCACTACAAGATGTAATAAATGTTGCTGTTAAAGCTAAAGCTAAGTATGTATAAATACGCATATTTTATAGTTTGATTTCTAATTTATTCGTTTGTACTACAAATTAAAACAATTTATTTGTTTGAAAATTAAAAAATATGGTTAAATTTGCATCCTCAAACAACTAAAAAAATATTTTTAGTGTAAAACCTTACCATTTTTACATGTTTGATAAAAAATTAAAACAATATTTAAAAGTCATTTAAGATGCGTAAAGGAATACATCCAGAAAATTATAGAATGGTAGCTTTTAAAGATATGTCTAACGGAGATGTATTTTTAACACGTTCAACTGCTAATACTAAAGAAACTTTAGACGTAGAAGGAACTGAGTATCCATTAATAAAATTAGAAATTTCAAGAACTTCTCACCCTTTCTATACAGGTAAGTCTAAATTAGTAGATACTGCAGGTCGTATTGATAAGTTCAAAAATAAATATGCGAAATTTAAAAAATAATTTCAAGTATCTAAAATATTTAAAAGCTCTAACATTTGTTAGAGCTTTTTTTATGGTATAAAACTTGTATTTTTGCCTATCAAAATTATAAAAATGAGAGATACAATCTTAGCAATTATTGTTGTCATAAATATACTATGTGGTATATTGGTTTACTTTATGCCAGATATGGGAAACTATATTTTATTAACCATTGCTACTGGAGTAACAATACTGGCTTTGTACGATGCTTTTATTCAAAAAAAACATTCATTGATGCGTGCTTTTCCTGTTGTAGCAAGGTTGCGTTGGGTATTTGAAGAAGAGCGCGAAAAAATTCAACAATATTTTATTGAAGATGATTTAAACGGAACCCCAATTAATAGAGAAAAAAGGAGTCTTGTTTATCAACGATCAAAAAAAGAAATAGAAACTGTACCTTTTGGTACACAACATAATGTGTACGAAAAAGGATATGAGTTTGTAAAACATTCATTATTTCCTAAAGATCACCATCATATTAAAGGCGAAAGGGTTATTATTGGTTCTGATAAGTGTACTCAAAAGTATGATGCTTCTATTGTAAATATATCAGCTATGTCTTTTGGATCCTTAAGTAAAAATGCGATTAAGGCGTTAAATCAAGGTGCAAAAATGGCAAATTTTGCTCATAATACTGGTGAAGGAGGAATTTCACCTTATCATTTACAAGGTGGAGATTTAATTTTTCAAGTAGGAACAGGTTATTTTGGGGCAGGAAAAAGTGTAGTAGGTAAACGTGTTTTTGATGCGGCTATTTTTAAAGAAAATGCAATTCGCCCTGAAGTAAAAATGATAGAAATTAAATTTTCACAAGGTGCAAAACCTGGACATGGTGGTATTTTACCAGCCAAGAAAAATACCGAAGAAATTGCAAAAATCCGTTCAATAAAACCCTTTACTAGAGTCGATTCTCCACCAAATCATTCCGCTTTTACAAATTTTGAAGAAATGATTGCTTTTATTCAACAAGTAAGAGAGTTATCTGAAGGAAAGCCAGTGGGAATAAAATTTTGTGTAGGAGATAATGAAGAAATTGAAATGATGATAAAAGCATTTGCTGAGGCAAATAATTATCCTGATTTTATAGCGGTTGATGGAGGAGAAGGAGGTACCGGATCTGCTCCAATAGAGTTTTCAAATTATGTAGGTACGCCATTGTTAGAAGGTTTAGCTTTTGTAAATAAAACATTACAAAAATATCAGCTAAAAGATCAAATAAAAATTATTGCAAGCGGTAAAGCTATTGATGCTTTTGATATTGTTAAATATAAGGCATTAGGAGCCGATGTTATTGGTATGGCTCGTAGTTTTATGCTAAGTTTAGGTTGCATTCAAGCACGTGAATGTAATTTAGATACTTGTCCGGTTGGAGTTGCAACTCAAGACGAGGATTTGGTTGAGGCTTTAGTAGTTGGTGATAAAAATATTCGTGTTAAAAATTATCATGATAAAACCATTGCAGCGGTAAAAGAAGTGGTTGCCGCAATGGGAAAAGAATCTATTTTAGATGTGAAAGCAAAGCATGTTTTTAGAAGAAATAAAGCAGGAGATATCATTTCTTTGGATAAAATTTATAATTAAAAAATAAAATTATTGGAAACAACAATACAATTCAATTCTAAAGAATATCAATTAGAACGTTACCCAAAAACAGAAGATGAATCTTTACGTGCATGGAGTAGTGCTGAATTACTGGTGTTGGAATATATTTCAGATAAGAAAGACGATTATATTCATTTGTTTAACGATCGATTTGGAGTATGGAATACTTTATTAAATAACAAAAAACTAACAACGGTTTGTACTTATGCTAGTCAGGAAAAAGCAATTATTCAAAATTTAAATTTAAATAATTTACCCGCGAATAATGATTTTAAAACGCCTTTAAATATTTTAAGTAGCATTGAATTAGCATTATTAAAAATTCCGAAATCGGTCGAATTATTTGAATTGTTTTTACAACAAATTCACAAAGCTTCCAGCAATAAGATCGAAGTTGTTTGCGGGTTTATGACCAAGTATTTTTCAATATCATTTTTAAAAATAGCAGAAGTGTATTTCGATGAAGTTGTTCAGACAAAAGCATGGAAAAAAGCACGCTTGTTAGTTTTAAAGAAGCCTAAAAAAATAACCAAGTATAAAGAGTTGATAAATGAAGTTGAATGGAAAGATGAATTTTTGCAGCAGTATTACGGTGTTTTTTCATCAGGTAAAATTGATATTGGAACTCAGTTTTTATTAGAGAATTTAAAAGTAAGGTCTGATGAGTTAAATGTGCTTGATGTTGCTTCAGGAAATGGAATAATAGCTTATGAAATAATAAAGAAACAACCAAAAGCTATTTTAACGTTGGTTGATGATTTTAATTTAGCAATAAGATCTTCTCAGTTAAATTTAAAAAGTGAAGGAATACAGTTTGTTTGTGCTGATAACTTAGATAATTTACAAGACAAAAATTATGACTTGGTGGTGTCAAACCCTCCTTTTCATTTTGAGCATGAAAATAATATAGAAGTTGCATTAACACTTTTTAAAGGTGTAGAAAGTTGCTTGAAACTTGACGGGCGTTTTGTGTTGGTAGCAAACAAACATTTAAACTATAAAACACACTTAGAAAAACTTTTTAAAAATGTTTTTGTTGTAGCTGAAAATAAAAAATTTGTAGTTTATGAGTGTATTAAATAAGTTAGTAATTTGAATAGAATACAAACAAAGGTCTTGGTAATTTTACCAAGACCTTTGTTTGTATTAGGGTGGTGATTTAGTTTTTTTTATCTCTAAACATTAGGATAATTATTTTTTAGTTTTTCTGAATAAAAGTTATTAACAATTTATTTTAAAAGTTATTAACACTTGTTAGTAAAATTTGTATATTTGCAGTTAATAAACGTATATTGAATTAATCCCTAAATTCCCCCATTCATATGTTTTCAGAAAAAAAAACACCTATAGGTGAAAAAAAAAGTAAACTTTTAGAGTTTCCTAAAATAAATGTGTTAGAACACAAGATTGAACAGGTAAATGAGTTTATAAGACAGCGAAAAGTCTTTTTTTTAAGAAATTTAAATAAAGATAAGTTTGAAATTTTTTTTACAGATCATACAGGTTTAAAAAGAATAGAAGCTTCAGTTTGGACAGTTTCAGAAAAAGCTATTATTCTTAAAAATACAACAGTAGTTCCGTTTAGTGATATTGTTGCAGTAGCATAAAAAGTAAAAAACCACTCTTTATTAAAGAGTGGTTTTTTTATGAAATTAAAACGTGTTAGTTTTAGTCTATATAATCTTCAATAGGATTACAAGAACAGATTAAGTTTCTGTCGCCAAAAGCATCATCTACTCTACGTACCGAAGGCCAAAATTTATTGTCAGCAATATAATCTAAAGGAAAAGCAGCTTGCTTACGTGTGTAAGGTAAAGTCCACTCATCAGCAGTTAACATCTCTTGCGTATGTGGTGCGTTTTTTAATGTGTTGTTACTGTTATCTTTTGTAGCATCTGCTATTTCTTTCCTAATAGAAATCATAGCATCACAAAAACGATCTAACTCGGCAACACTTTCAGATTCAGTTGGTTCAACCATGATAGTTCCGGCAACTGGAAAAGAAACCGTTGGCGCATGAAAACCATAATCCATCAAACGTTTTGCAATATCAACAACTTCAATTCCGTTTTGTTTAAAAGAACGACAATCTAGTATCATTTCATGCGCAGCACGATTCATTTCACCAGAATATAATGTGTCGTAATGACCATTTAAACGCTCTTTAATATAGTTAGCGTTTAAAATAGCTAACTTAGTAGAGTCTGTTAATCCGTTAGCACCTAGCATTGTTATGTATCCGTAAGAAATTAAGCAGGCTAACGCTGATCCCCAAGGAGCAGCAGAAATAGCAGTAATTGCATTTTCTCCGCCAGTAGTGACTAAAGGATTTGTAGGTAAAAATGGTACTAATTGCGGTGCAACACAAATTGGACCAACACCAGGGCCACCTCCACCGTGCGGAATAGCAAAAGTTTTGTGTAGGTTTAAGTGACAAACATCAGCGCCAATGGTAGCTGGATTTGTTAACCCTACTTGAGCATTCATATTGGCTCCATCCATATAAACTTGACCGCCATTATCATGAATAATTTGCGTAATTTCCATAATAGCTTTTTCATACACACCATGTGTTGATGGGTAGGTAACCATTAAGGCAGCTAAATTATCTTTATGTTTTTCTGCTTTTGCACGTAAGTCTTCTACATCAATATTTCCTCTTTCATCTGTTTTGGTAACCACTACTTTCATACCAGCCATTACTGCTGACGCAGGATTGGTACCGTGGGCAGATGCAGGAATTAAACAAATGTTTCTATTAGCATCATCGTTAGATTCGTGATAAGCTCTAATTACCATTAATCCTGCAAATTCTCCTTGTGCACCAGAGTTTGGTTGTAAAGAGGTACCTGCAAAACCAGTAACAACATTTAATTGATGTTCAAGATTTTTTAAAACTGTTTGGTATCCTTCTGCTTGATTTAACGGAACAAATGGGTGAATATTACCCCATTGTGGATTACTTAAAGGTAGCATTTCAGAAGCAGCATTTAGCTTCATGGTACAAGATCCTAAAGAAATCATTGAATGATTTAATGCTAAATCTTTACGTTCTAACTTTTTAATATAACGCATCATTTCAGTTTCTGACTGATACGTGTTAAATACTTCGTTATCTAAAAATGAAGTGTTTCTTTTAATATCAAAAGGAATTACATCCGAAGAAGTAAATTCAGTAATTGTAATATCTTGAATGTTAAAAGCTTGCTCAAAACAGTCAACAATAGCGTTAATTTCTTTTAAACTAACAGTTTCGTTTACAGAAATCGAAATATGGTTATTGTCAATATAATTAAAGTTGATTCCGTTTGCCTCGGCAACAGGACGTAATTTATTTGCTTCAACTTCAATTAAAATAGTGTCGAAATAAGCGTTGTTTTTTTGCTTAAAGCCTAAGCTTTCTAAAGCGGTTGCTAAAGTGTTTGTGCTAGCATGAACTTTGTCAGCAATATATTGTAACCCGTCTTTTCCGTGATAAACAGCGTACATACCAGCCATAACAGCTAATAAAACTTGAGCAGTACAAATGTTTGAAGTTGCTTTTTCGCGTTTAATATGTTGTTCACGTGTTTGTAATGCCATACGTAACGCACGACCACCATCTACATCTTTAGTAACGCCAATTACACGACCAGGAAGGCTACGCTTGTATGCTTCTTTCGTTGCAAAATAACCAGCATGAGGTCCTCCATAACCTAACGGAATACCAAAACGTTGGGTTGTTCCTACAACAACATCGGCACCAAACTCACCAGGAGCTTTTAGTTTAACTAAAGATAAAATATCAGCAGCTACAGCTACTTTTATGTTTTTTTCGTTACAGTTGGCTACAAAGTCTGTATAGTCACAAACTTGTCCATGTTTTCCAGGGTATTGAAGTATTGCTCCAAAAAATGCTGAAGAAAAATCAAATTCTTCATGGTTTCCAATCACTAACTCAATTCCGATAGGGATAGCACGTGTTTGTAAAACAGATAATGTTTGTGGTAAAATTTCTTCAGAAATAAAGAATTTATTTACACCTGCTTTTTTCTGAGCACGTTCACGTACATCAAATAACAAAGCCATTGCTTCGGCAGCAGCAGTACCTTCGTCTAATAAAGAAGCATTTGCAAGTTCCATTCCTGTCAAATCACAAACCATTGTTTGGTAATTTAATAAAGCTTCTAAACGACCTTGTGCAATTTCTGCTTGATAAGGAGTGTAGGCGGTATACCAACCTGGGTTTTCTAATATGTTACGTTGAATAACACTCGGTACAATTGCCTCGTGGTATCCTAAACCAATATAACTTTTAAAAACCTTGTTTTTAGCTCCTAATTCGTTAATATGATTTAAATACTCATATTCACTCATTGCAGGCGCTAAATCTAATCCATTTTTAAGACGAATATCGTCAGGAATAGTTTCAAAAATTAATTGATCTAAACTATCAGCTTTAATAGTTTTTAACATTTGTTCTTGGTCCTTTACACGAGGGCCAATATGTCTTAGTTGAAATGAATTTGTGTTCATTCTGTGTTGTTGTTTTTAAGTGGCTCAAAAATAATGAAATTGTCTAATTTTTAGGGTATAAATTTTCGTTAATAGTGATATTTTATTAACTAAATGTTAGGGTTATAAACATAAAAACTATTTTTGTGTAATGAAGTTTTTTAAAAAACTACTTGATTTTTACATAAACGCTAGTATTCATGTTGCTTTAGCGGTGTATGCTTTTGTGCGAATTACTGAGTTTTATCTTGACTTGAGTTATAATGAGTCGTTAGATTTTTTTCTTTTTTTTGCAACAATTACAGGTTATAATTTTGTAAAATATGCAGGAGTAGCCAAATTGCATCATCGAAGTTTGACAAAGAACTTAAGAGTGATTCAACTTTTTTCTTTAAGTTGTTTTTTGTTGATGTGTTTTTATGTAAGTAGACTAAATGTAGAAACCTTACTTTTTTTTATACCTTTCGGATTGTTAACGTTTTTATATGCAGTTCCTTTTTTTAGTGGATTTCAAAAAAACCTAAGAAGCATCGGTTATTTAAAAATTGTTGTGGTAGCCTTAGTTTGGGTTGGAGCAACACTATTTCTTCCTGTTTTTGATGCAGCAGTAGTATTTACAAGTAAAATTTTTATAATGGCAGTGCAGCGTTTTTTATTAGTAATGGTGTTGATATTGCCTTTTGATATTAGAGATGTAAAATACGATGCAATTTCACTACAAACCATCCCCAAAAAAATAGGGATACAACAAACTAAAAAACTAGGATATGTTTTGTTAATGTTTTGCTTAGTTTTTGAATTTATAATTGCATCAAAACAAGAGTTTAAAATAGTGTTTTTAATAGTTTTTGTAGCAATATTGTTTTTATTAATGCGAGCTTCAAAACAACAAGCAAAATATTATAGTTCTTTTTTTATAGAGTCGATTCCTATAATTTGGTGGTTATTATTGTTAATAGTTTAGTGTTTTTGTTAATAAAACAACGCAAACCTTTTCGAAGATTATTGCCTTTTTTATTAATTTGATTTGTATTTTTGATTGCTTATCAATAATATAAGTACGATGGCACCAAAAAGAAGTTTCGTTTTCGATTTTGATAGTACGTTAACAAGAGTTGAAGCATTAGATGTTTTAGCGGAGATTACTTTAGAAAAAAATCCGAAGAGAGAAGCCGTTATTAGAGAAATTGTCGAAATAACAAATCAAGGAATTGATGGAGAAATATCCTTTCCACAATCTTTAGAAAAACGCATTCAATTATTAAATGCCAAAAAGGCAGATTTACCAATTCTTATTACTGAATTAAAAAAACATGTTTCCTCATCTATCGAAAGAAATAAAGAGTTTTTTGAGCAGTTTTCTGATGACATTTATGTGATTTCAGCAGGATTTAAAGAATTTATAGATCCGATTGTGGCTGAATATAATATTCCATCCGAAAGAGTATTTGCTAACACTTTTCAATTTGATGAAAACGATTTAATTGTTGGTTTTGATGCTAATAATTCACTCTCAAAACATAATGGAAAAATTGAATGTTTACAAAACTTAAACCTACAAGGAGAAATACAAGTAATTGGTGATGGATACAGTGACGCGGTAACAAAAAAAGCAGGTGTTGCTGATACTTTTTTTGCCTATACCGAAAATATATCTAGAGAAAAAACAGTAGCCAATGCTGATTATATTACACCTAATTTAGACGAATTTTTATACCTAAACGATTTGCCAAGAAATATATCATATCCAAAGAACAGAATTAAAATATTATTATTAGAAAACGTACATGCCGATGCTTTTACAAAATTAACAGCCGATGGTTTTTCGGTTGAAACAATATCAAAAAGTTTATCAGAAGATGAGTTGATAAAAAAAATTAAAGACGTACATGTTTTAGGTATTCGATCTAAAACTCAGGTAACTAAAAAAGTAATTGAAGCAGCAGAAAAATTAATGGTTGTTTCAGCATTTTGTATAGGTACTAAACAAATTGATTTAGATGCTTGTAAAGAAAATGGAGTGGTAGTCTTTAACGCACCTTATAGTAATACACGATCGGTAGTTGAACTGGCAATTGGCGAAATTATTATGTTAATGCGTAGTGTTTTTCAAAGAAGTACAGAATTGCATAACGGACAATGGAACAAAACAGCACAAGGTTCGCGTGAGGTTCGTGGGAAAAAACTGGGAATTGTTGGTTATGGAAACATAGGTAAACAATTATCAATTTTAGCAGAAGCTTTAGGAATGGATGTGTATTATTATGATGTTGAAGATAAATTAGCGTTAGGAAATGCAACCAAAATTTCTACACTTAAAGAATTATTAAATATTTCTGATGTAGTAACCTTGCATGTTGATGATAATGCAGCAAATAAAAACTATATAGGGAAAGAAGAAATTTCACAAATGAAAGATGGCGTGCATTTTGTAAATCTTTCTCGTGGATTTGTAGTAGATATTGAAGCGCTGGTTGAGGGTTTAAAATCAGGTAAAATAGCAGGGTGTGCTATAGATGTTTATCCGGAAGAACCAAGAAAAAATGGTGATTTTATTACGCAGTTAAAAGGTTTAGATAATGTTATTTTAACACCACATGTTGGTGGAAGTACAGAAGAGGCGCAAAAAGATATTGCCGATTTTGTACCTAATAAAATTATGGCATATATAAATTCAGGAAATACAGTAGATGCCGTAAATTTTCCGAATATAAGATTGCCACGTCAAACAAATGCACATCGTTTTTTACATATTCATAAAAACGTACCAGGTGTAATGGCAAAAATTAATAAAGTTTTGGCTGAGTATGAATTAAATATTACAGGGCAATACTTATCAACAGATGCTAAAGTAGGGTATGTAATTACAGATATTGACAAAGAGTACAATCAGGAAGTGTTAAATGAACTTCGTAAGGTTGAAGGAACTATAAAATTTAGAGTACTTTATTAAGAGTGATTTAATGGAGGAGAATGATAAAAGTCTTGTAAATTTTACAAGGCTTTTTTTATAAAGAATTAAAATCTTCTAATGAATTTTCAATTAAAGTAGCTCCTTTTTGCAGAATAGATATATAGTTTTGTACGTTTTCTAATTTAAAGCGACTAGAAGGTCCAGATGCACTTAAGCTTGCAATTACTTTTCTGTTTTTATTAAAAATAGGAATAGCTATGCATATTAAACCTAATTCAAACTCTTCTAAATCTAAAGCATACCCTTGTTTTTTTATGATATGTAACGCTGTTTTTAATTTAGGAACTTTAGTAATTGTTTTTTGAGTATATTTAGTGAAATTGTTGTTTTTAAAATATTTTTCTTGCTTTTCAATAGAAGAAAAAGCTAAAAGTAATTTACCTGATGCTGTTGCATGAATTGGTTGATAAGAACCAATAGAGGTACTTATTTTTAAACCCTGTAAGCTATCAGCTTTATTTATGTAAAAAACTTGCTCTTCTTTTAAAATAGCAAGTAATATTGTTTCTTGTATTTCTAAAGCTACATTTTTAATAGGATGATTAGTCACTGTAATTAAAGATTGGTATAAAGAAACACGATTCCCTAATTCAAAAAGTTTACTACCTAAACAATATTTTTCATTTTCATTCTGATGTATAACATTTAAAGAAACCAAAGTACTTAATAATCTATAGGTTGTACTCTTATTATAGCCTGTTTTATTCGCTAATTCACGAACACCCCATTCTTTTTTATCATTTGTAAAAGCATCTAAAACGGTAAACGCTTTTATAATTGATTGGTTTAAATTTTTGTTGTCAATCATTATTTTTTGAAAATCATTTTTGCTAATATAATAAAAATGTGTAAATTTATAAAACACCGTTTCATTTAATGAAACACTTTTGTTTTTTGATTTGTTTATAAATCAAGTATCTTTAGTGTTTAAAAAGAAAGGTTTTTTTGAAATAAAAAGAAGCATGTATAAAGCAACACTCGATTACGCACAACAACAAGATAAAGAAGATAAATTAGCGCACTTGCGCAATCAATTTCATATACCAAAAGATAAAGAAGGTAATGAATGGTTGTACTTTACAGGGAATTCGCTTGGGTTACAACCTAAAAATACTCAAAAATATATTCAACAAGAATTAGATGATTGGGCTAATTACGGAGTAGAAGGTCATTTTGAAGGAAATACCCCCTGGTTGCCTTACCATGAGTTTTTAACCGAGAGTATGGCGAAAATTGTAGGAGCAAAACCGCTAGAAGTTGTGGTGATGAATACCTTAACGACCAACTTACATTTGTTAATGGTGTCTTTTTATCAACCAACAAAAAAGAAATATAAAATTGTAATAGAATCTGATGCATTTCCTTCAGATAGATATGCCGTACAATCTCAATTAAAATTCCATGGATTTGATGTAGCAGATGGATTAATTGAATGGAAACCAAGAGCGGGAGAAGAGTTATTAAATATTGAAGATTTAGAAACAATTGTTGCTGAGCAAGGAGATGAAATAGCATTGCTATTGATAGGTGGTGTTAATTATTATACCGGTCAATATTTAGATTTAAAACGTATTGCTGAAATAGGACATTCAAAAGAATGTTTTGTAGGGATTGATTTAGCACACGGAGCAGGTAATATATCACCAGAATTACATGATTCAGGAGTCGATTTTGCAGCTTGGTGTACTTATAAATATTTAAATTCAGGCCCAGGTAGTTTAGGAGGATTGTTTGTACACGAAAAACATGCACATAATAAAGAATTGCCACGTTTTTCTGGTTGGTGGAATCATAATAAAGAAACACGATTTAATATGCGTCAGCCGTTTGATGTAATGGCAGGGGCAGAAGGTTGGCAATTAAGTAATCCGCCAATATTATCTATGGCAGCTATTAAAGCTTCTTTAGATATGTTTGCTGAGGTAGGAATGGAAGCTTTACGAGAAAAATCAGAAAAGCTAACAGGATATTTCGAGTTTTTAATCAATCAAATAGGTTCTGATAGTATTAAGATTATTACACCATCTAATCCAAAAGAAAGAGGTTGTCAATTATCTATTCAAGTAAAAAATGCAGATAAAAGTTTGCATAAAAAACTAACAGAAAATAATATTATTACCGATTGGAGAGAGCCAGATGTTATCCGTTGCGCACCAGTACCAATGTATACGAGTTTTGAAGATGTATATAAAATGGTTTCGGTTTTAAAAGGATTGTTGTAACAAAACCAAACCTCACAGGTTTTTAAAACCTGTGAGGTTTAATTTATCAAAATATGAATAAAAAAGATAACATACTAATAATAGGAGCTGGTTTATGCGGAAGTTTATTAGCTTTACGATTAGCGCAAAGAGGGTATAAAGTTGCCGTATATGAAAGTAGACCCGATTTACGAACTACTGATATTTCAGCAGGAAGATCAATAAATTTAGCATTATCTGATCGCGGATTTAAAGCCTTACGTTTATGTGGTGTAGAAGAAAAAGCACGTGAAATATGTATTCCAATGTATGGGCGTTTAATTCATGATAGTAAAGGAAATACTTTTGCTTCTAATTATTCAGGAAGAGAAGGAGAATACATAAATTCAATTTCTCGTGGCGATTTAAATGGTATTTTGTTAACTGAAGCCGAAAAGCATGAGAATGTAACTATTCATTTTAATAAGAAATGTAGTTCGGTAGACATAGAAAATACCATTGCACATTTTAAAGATTATAAAACCAAAGAAGAATTTTCTATAAATGCGGATGTAATTTTCGGAACAGATGGCGCTGGTTCGATATTGAGAAAAAGTTACTACTTAGAAAGAAAATTCTTATTTAGTTATTCGCAAAATTATCTATCACACGGTTATAAGGAATTAGAAATTCCTGCAGATGCCTTAGGGAATCATCAAATAAGTAAAGAGCATTTACATATTTGGCCTCGTGGCGAGTATATGTTAATAGCATTGCCAAATATGGATGGAAGCTTTACTGTGACCTTATTTTTAAGTTATGATGAAGGAGAATACAACTTTAATAATTTAACATCTGAAGAAAAGATAACTTCATTTTTTGAAACACAATTTCCGGATGCTTTAGCGTTAATTCCGAGTATAAAAGATGAGTTTTTAAATAATCCAACAGGTGCATTAGGTACTGTAAAATGTTCGCCATGGCATTATCAAAACAAAACCATTTTAATGGGAGATGCAGCACACGCTATTGTTCCGTTTTACGGACAAGGAATGAATGCTTCGTTTGAAGATATAACTGTTTTTGATGAAATTTTAAGTCATTTCGAGCGCAGTCGAGAAATAGAAGATTGGGAAACAGTTTTTAAAAGGTACGAGAAGGTAAGAAAAGAAGACACCGATGCTATTGCAGATTTAGCAATTGATAATTTTCATGAAATGAAAGATCATGTTGCTAATCCGATTTTTAAAGAAAAGCGAAAGTTAGAAATGACTTTGGAAGAGAATTTTCCTTCAGCATATTTTTCAAAATATTCGATGGTAACTTTCAATGAAAATATTTCGTATGCTGAAGCAATGAAAAAAGGAAGAGCACAAGATAAAGCGTTATTAAATATGGTTGCGCATCATGATTTAGATGCAATTACTGATTTAAAAGAAGTACTTAAAAAAGTACAAGAAGAAACAAACGAAATTTTAGAAGAGGATAAAATTGCAGGGATGTAATGTGTAAAATACCTCACAGGTTTTTAAAACCTGTGTGGTCTCAAAAATAAATATGAAAACATATATTGTTTTATTACGCGGAATTAATGTATCGGGAAAAAATAAACTCCCGATGGTTGAGCTACGTGAATTATTAAAAGGTTTAGGTTTTAAAAATGTTGAAACCTATATTCAGAGTGGTAATATTATTTTAAGTTCAGATAAAACAAAAGTTGAGGTTTGTAAAAAAGTAAATAAAGGAATTGCTGATAAGTTTGGTTATGATATTCCTGTGCTAGTAAGAACGCCACAAGAATGGACAGCGGTAATTGATAAATACCCTTTTTCAATAGAGAATGAAAAAATAGTTGCTTTTACTTTTTTAGATAAAACAACAAGTGAAACTGAAATTGAAATAAAAGGAATTAAAGAAGATCAATATAAAATAACGGGTGATGTAGTTTATTTAAACTGCCCATCAGGTTTCGGAAAAACAAAATTGACGAACAATACAATAGAGAAGAAATTAAATTTAATCGCCACAACAAGAAATTATAAAACAACTTTAAAGTTATTAGAATTAGCGAAAGACCTCACAGGTTTTTAAAACCTGTGAGGTCTACACAATAAATAGATGAAATACGAAATCTTACAATCAAATAATTATTACCATATTTTCAATCAAGGAAATAATGGAGAAAATATCTTTATAGAAGATGTTAACTATATTTATTTCTTAAAATTACTCAAAAAGTACGTAAATCCTATAGCTAATGTTTTATCGTATTGTTTATTAAAAAATCATTTTCATTTATTAGTTCAGATAAAAGAAGTAGCAGAAGAGAAAAAAGTATCTAAATCATTTTCTAACCTATTTAATTCATACTCAAAATCAATAAATAAGAAGTATAATAGAAGTGGTAGTTTATTTAGAGACCGATTTAAGAGAATTAAGGTTGAAGAAGAAGTCTATTTAAAAAAGTTAATAATTTATATAAATTTAAATCCAATTTATCATCAATTTGTAACGAGCTTAAATGATTATAAACACTCATCATATTTAAGTCTTATTTCAGAAAAAAGTACTTTATTAAAAAGAGAAGAAGTGCTGTTTTTATTTGAGAATAAAGAAAATTTTATACACCATTTAACTTACAAAAAATTGGAGTTTGATGAAAAATTGGCGGAATTAGTTTTAGAATAATTAAATATAGACCTCACAGGTTTTTAAAATCGATAAGGTCTTTTAAGTAAAATAATTATGGAGAAAAAAGTAACACCAAGAGGCGCATATCCACACGTAAAAGTTGTAGGAGATTTTATTTTTGTATCGGGTACAAGTTCACGACGAGCAGATAATACGATTGCAGGAGTAGATATTATTGATGAAATGGGAACCAAACATTTAAATATCGAAACACAAACACGTGAGGTTTTACAAAACATAGATAAGAATTTACAAACAGTAGGAGCAAGTTTAAAAGATGTAGTTGATGTTTCTACGTTCTTAGTAAATATGAATGATTTTGCAGGCTATAATAAAATATATGCTGATTTTTTTGAAAAAGAAACTGGGCCAACACGTACAACAGTAGCAGTACATCAATTACCACACCCTGATTTAGTGGTAGAAATAAAAGTAACGGCTTATAAAAAATAAAAATAGAGGAAAAACCTCACAGGTTTTTAAAACCTGTGAGGTCTAGTATAGAGTATGCATATAAAAAACTACATAAACGGCGAATTTGTAAATCCAATAAATGGAAATTACATTGATAATTACAATCCTTCAATAGGAGAAGTGTATGGTCAAATTCCTAATTCATCAAAAGAAGATGTTGAGTTGGCATATAATGCTGCCAAATCTGCCTTTAGGCAGTGGTCAGAAACAACCTTAGACCAAAGAAGTAAAATATTATCGAAGATTGCGGAATTAATAAAAGAGAAATTATCTTTTTTAGCAGAAGCAGAATCTAAAGACAACGGAAAGCCAATTAGTTTAGCCAAACAGATTGATATACCAAGAGCAGCAAGTAATTTTCAGTTTTTTGCAAATGCCATTACGCAGTTTTCATCAGAAGCACATGAAAGTGTTGGTTTAAATGCGATGAATTTCACTTTGCGACAACCAATTGGTGTGGTAGGTTGTATTTCTCCGTGGAATTTACCGCTGTATTTATTTACATGGAAAATTGCTCCGGCAATTGCAGCAGGAAACTGTGTGGTAGCAAAACCAAGTGAAGTAACACCAATGACAGCTTATTTATTAGGAGAAATCTGTAATGAGGCAGGCTTACCAAAAGGAGTTTTAAATATTGTTCACGGTTTAGGAGGATCAACAGGACAAGCAATTGTAGCACACCCGAATATTAAAGCAATTTCATTTACTGGAGGAACAACTACTGGAGCACATATTGCACGAGTAGCAGCGCCAATGTTTAAGAAGTTATCTTTAGAGTTAGGAGGGAAGAACCCTAATTTAATTTTTGCAGATTGCGATTACGATAAAATGTTAGCAACCACAGTTAGATCTTCATTTGCAAATCAAGGTCAGATTTGTTTATGTGGAAGTAGAATTTTTGTGGAAGAAAAAATATATGAACGATTTAAAAAAGATTTCGTTCAAAAAGTATCTGAATTAAAAGTTGGAAATCCAGCAAATAGCGATACAAATATTGGAGCTTTAGTGTCTAAACAGCATTTAGAAAAAGTAAAAAGTTATATAGATATTTCTGAACAAGAAGGCGGTAAGATTCTTTTTGGAGGCAAAACTGTGACTGTTGCGGGCAGTGAAAATGGTTATTATTTACAACCCACAATAATTGAAGTAACGGATAATAAATGTCGATTGAATCAAGAAGAAATTTTTGGACCTGTTGTTACCATTATGCCTTTTAAAACAGATGAAGAAGCATTAGCATTAGCAAATGATGTAAAATACGGATTGTCAGCAACGTTGTGGACAAATAATCTAAACAGAACTATGCAAATATCAAAACAAGTTCATGCAGGAATTGTTTGGGTAAATACTTGGTTAATGCGCGATTTAAGAACCCCGTTTGGAGGGCAAAAAGAAAGTGGCGTAGGGCGCGAAGGAGGTTTTGAAGCATTGCGCTTTTTTACCGAACCTAAAAATATTTGTATTAAATATTAAATAATGTCAGTTCGAGTGATTTTGAGGAACGAAAAATTGTATCGAGAACTAAATAAAAATAATGAATAAAGAAATACGACAAAAAATAATTGAAGTTTGTAATGAGAAAATTGCAAAAAAAGGAGATAATGTAGGTTTGTCTTTCTACGCATTTTTCAAGAATAAAAATGACAATCCGAAGCTGTTAATGGAGGTTGCAAAATGGTGGATTGAAACTCATGAGTTAGATCATTTTGAAAAAGCAGTAAAGATTAAAGCAATGATTTTAGAAAATAAATAAGAACCTAGAGAAAAGAATCAAGAAAAAAGATGTAAAAATCTTTCTTCTAACATCTTTTTTCTTTCATCCATAAATTATGAATTTAAACATACAAAATAAAAACGCCTTGGTTTGTGGAAGCACGCAAGGAATAGGAAAAGCATCGGCAATTGGTTTGGCACAAGAAGGTGTAAACGTAACGTTGATTGCTCGTAACGAAGAAAAGTTAAAAGCTGTTTTAACTGAACTACCAGAAGGGAATCACAGTTATATTGTTGCCGATTTTTCAAATCCGAATGAATTAAAAGAAAAAATTGAAGCATCAAAATTAAACTTTCATATTTTAGTTAATAACACAGGAGGTCCTGCAGGAGGTCCTATTTTTAACGCCGAAATAGATGAGTTTGAACGCGCTTTTACACAACATTTAAAATGCAATCACGTATTGGTACAAGCAGTGGTTCCGTTTATGAAAGAAGCAGGTTTTGGAAGGGTAATTAACGTAATTTCTACTTCTGTAAAACAACCTTTAGAGGGTTTGGGAGTTTCAAATACCATTCGTGGTGCAGTTGCAAGTTGGTCTAAAACATTGGCAAACGAGCTAGGGCAATTTAATATCACCGTAAATAATGTATTGCCAGGAGCTACAGGAACAGAAAGATTAAAAGAAATTATAAACAATAAGGCTGCAAAAACAGGACTTTCTGTTGATGAGGTTTCAACAAATATGATGAATGCTTCACCAGCTAAACGTTTTGCGAAACCAGAAGAGATTGCCAATGCAGTGGTTTTTTTAGCAAGTGAAAGCGCAAGCTTTATTAACGGAATTAACGTTCCTGTTGATGGTGGAAGAACGAAAAGTTTATAAATAAAAAGCCATGGAAAAGAAAAAACTAGAATTAGATATTTCTTCTGAAAAGAGACGATTTAAAGAACATTTGGACTTACTTGATAATAATCAGATTATATTTTCGGGGATTTTTGGAATTGGGAAAACTTATTTTTTAGATAAGTTTTTTAAGCAGGAGCAAAAAAGCTATGAAATAATTAAAATTTCACCTGTAAATTTTTCTATTTCTAGTAATGATGATATTATTGATTATATTAAATATGATATTATTTTTCAATTATTATCAAAAGGAATTGCTTTCAAAAAAACAGCTTTTTCAAAAGAATTAACATCTCAAATGTATGTTAAGGAGAATTTTATAGAAATAGGAACACTTTTAGCTAAGAATGCAACAAAGATAAATAAGAGTTTTGCGGCTGTTTTTGGTTTTTTAACAGATTTAAAAGAAAAAATAGATGACCATAATGAAGGTGTTAATATAGATGAAGAAAAAGCGTTAATTGATTTTTTAACATCGATAAAAGATAAAATAGGTTCTATTTATGAAGAAAATCATTTAACGGTTTTAATTTCAGGATTAATTAGCGGCTTAAAAGCAGACGGTAAGGAGGTTATTTTAATAATTGACGATACAGATAGGTTAGACCCTGAGCATGTTTTTAGAATTTTCAATGTTTTTGCTTGTCATTTTGAATTTGGTAAAACACAAGAAAATAAATTTTCAATTGATAAAGTTGTTCTTGTTTGCGATATTGATAATATTAGAAAAATGTTTTATAGCAAGTATGGGCAGGATGTTGATTTTTCAGGATATATTGATAAGTTTTATAGTAACGAAATTTATTATTTAGATTCTAAAAAAGTTATTACGAATTCTATTTTTAGATTGTTAAGTTCTGTTAAAAATAAAGAAGGAGTTGAACAACAATTAGCCAAATCTATTCCTGTTTTACAATGTATATTAATTGATATGGTAGAAACGAATTCAATAAATTTAAGAAGTTTATTGAAAATGAATACTTCAACTTTTGAATTTGATAAAAATAATTTTAGAAAAAAATATCGTTTAGTATTTGTCTTTGATTTTTTAACTTTTTTATTTGGGGCTAAAATGAGTTTGGAAATAGCATTGAAAAAGTTGTCAAATAATAAAAAAAAATCCAATCAATTAGAAATTGGAGATATAATTGCTTTTTTAGAATTAGATAAACACAAAGAAGAAATAACTGAATATAATTATAAAAATAAAGCTTTAGATTTAAAAATATCATATAATTTTCATAATGAATTCCCTGGTGATTATATAACGTCTAATATAAGGGTGGAAAATATGAAAGGTGAATTAAAAAATATTGTTCCTTTATATGATTTGTTAAATTTAGCTTTTGATAAATATAAAAATTACAGTTTTTAGATTGATAATAGGAAAATAAAATTTGCGTTAGGGATTGCAGCGGCATCCTTTTTATGTTAATTCGAGTATTTTATTTTGAAGTGATAACAAAAAAATAAAATGTATCGAGAATACATAAAAAGATACAGCGAAAAGCCCGACCTTTAGGGAACGCCCAAAATATATAGATATGAATTTAGTACAGCCTTTAAATTTTAAAAAGTGGATTGATGAAAACCGTCATTTATTAAAACCGCCTGTTGGTAATAAACAAGTTTGGGATAATGGCGAGTATATTGTAATGGTTGTTGGTGGACCAAATAACAGAAAAGATTATCATTATAACGAAACACCCGAATTTTTTTACCAAGTAGAAGGTGATATGGTTTTAAAAATCATAGACGATAAAGGTAAAATGATTGATGTGGAGATTAACGAGGGCGATATTTATTTATTACCGGGAAAAGTACCACATTCACCACAACGAAAAGAAAACACGGTTGGGTTGGTTATAGAATATCCGCGTGCTGAAGGAATGTTAGATGCCTTGGAATGGTACTGTGAAAATTGTGGAAGCCCGTTGTACAGAGAAGAATTTGCGTTGGATAATATTGAAACCGATATGCCTATTATTTTTGATAAATATTATTCAGATACTCAAAAATGTACTTGTGCTAATTGCGGAACAGTAATGGAAGCTCCTAATAAAATTAAATAAAAATTGCCTTAATTAAACCATCAAGTAAAAGATGACAAAAAGAAAACTACGTATAAACGGACATTCACATTTATTACCATACCCAGAACAGATTCCTCAATTTATGAAGGAAAAAGAAATTTTTTGGGTAGATGATGAACGAAAACACATGTTACAAAAAGGTTGGAAACGACCAGTAACTGATTCTAGTTTTTTTTTAGATGAAAAACTACGATGGATGGAAAAAAATAAATTAGACCATGCCGTAGTTTTAAACTTATCGCAATTATATGGTAACGGATTGCGTTTAGAAGAAATGAAAAAAGCTTTGCGTTTTCAAAACGATTTTAATGCAAAAGTACAACATGATCATCCAGATAAGTTTACCTGTGGTTTTGTGGTACATCCTGGTTTTATTTATGGGGCGTTATATGAAATGGAACGTTGTGTTGAAGAATTAGGTTTAAAAGTATTATGCTTACCAACGCATTTTATGGATTCGATAGGGCAGTGGCGTTGTGTGTTTGATAAAGAAAATGATCGCATTTTTGAATTAGCAGATAAATATAAATTAGCTATTGAAATTCATCCGTATGACGGTGATAAGATGATTAAGTTAGAAAATACCAATTGGCGTTTTCATTTAATTTGGATGTTGGCTCAATGTGGTGATGCGTATCATTTTTATACTTTAAACGGTATGCAAGAGCGTTTTCCGAATATTAGAACCTGTTTTGCACATGGTGGGCAATTGGCACAAATGAATTTAGGACGTCGTATTCAAGGATTTGACGGAAGACCAGATTTGTTTGAAGGGAAAACGCATCCAAGGAAAGCAGTTGGGCATCCAAATATCTTTTTTGACACCTTGGTACATGATACAGATTCTTTAAAATTAATGATAGATCGCCAAGGATCAAATCAAGTAATTATGGGGTTAGATGATCCATATCCGTTAGGAGAAATGGAAAGTGATGCGCAATCATCATATCCAGGAAAGTTGTTAGATTTAGCAATTGATAGAGATATTATTAATCAAAAACAATATGACGAAATTTGGGAAGATAATACCTTACGTTGGTTGTTTGGTGATGATGAAAAAGCAAAACAAGATTTAATATCGAAAATTTTAAAATAGCATGTCTGAAGTTACCCAATTTCATAACATATCACATATTTTTATTTCCTTTATAGGTGCAGTTTTACTATTAGCAATTTATTATAATATTACTAAAAGGTTTCAGCAAGTATTAGCAGAAGGAAATGTAATAAAGCGGGTAGATAAAGGCTTATTATATTTAAGTTTTGGTATGTTGGTTTGGGTAATTTCAGGTATTTGGGCATATGTAGCAGGTTATTTTAGTTTTACTAAAACTGTTAGTTATCAAATAGGTGTAAATATTTTATCAACTGTTAATAATTTGTTTTGGTTGTTGGCATTGTATTATGTGTATGATGCACCAAAATTTATTTATCAGAATGAAAAAAATGTAAAAATTATAGGGATTATAATTGTAGCAGTAGCTTCATTAACCATGTTATTGTCTTTTTTTGTAGGTAAAGAGGTTTATTATGGTGTAAAAATAACGGCGGTTCCTGATGTGTTATTAACTACTTTTTTGTGTTATTTAATGGGAGTTTCTTTTTTTAGAACCTTTATGCATCGAGATTTAAAGTTAGTGGCTATTATTTCGGTCATTGTAATTTCGTTGTTATTTGTATCACAATTATACGATGTTTTTGTTGGGTTAGATAACGATTTTGTAAACCTGATGATTCGTATTATAGCCAAAACCTCTTTGGTTTCTGTCTTTTTAGTATTGGCAACAAGTTGGGTAATTCAATTAGCGCACACTCCGAAACCTAATGAGATTCGGGTTAAATTTTTAGATTGGTCTTTAATACAGTTAAGTGTACCATCTAAAGGTATTTATGAACAAAAAATTGACTTTGGGTCAAAAACAACACAGTATAAAAATTTATTAAATTTTGCGTACAGAAGAAAATTTGCTGAAGCTTCTAATCAATCTATTGTTGTAAATTCAGGAGGCGAAATTAAAAGTCAAACCTATTTAACTAGAATCGTTGATAATATAAATTCGATACTTCAGTTAGAAGAAAACGATCGATTGGAGCGCAAAGATTTAATCACGTTTATAGGCGAAAGTAAATATCGTTTGCGTATTTTACCTGAGCATATATTTATTGATGAAGCGTTATTAGAAGAGTATAAGCATTAATTATAAAGTGTTTAGTTGTCCTAATAAGTTAATAAGTTTGCTTTTTGTTTTAGCGTAATTGTATTGGTTTTTTACTTCTTTTAAATTGTTTTCAATTAATTTTACTTCTCTATAATTAATTAAAAATAATGAACTTTCGCCTAACGAAAACTTTCGTTCTTCACTTTTAACGATTGTTTTGTAATCATTAACTAAGTTTTTAAGAATGATATTTTGTTTTTTATACGAGGCAATTTCTTGCTTTGTAGCTTTAATTTTGTTTAGCAATATTGTTTTTGTGGTTGCTATTTCAAAATCTAAATCTTGTATTTTTAATTTTGCTAATTTTAAATCACCTCTTGATTTTCTTAAAAATAACGGAACGCTAACTTGAAGTGAATTTTTGTAATTAGATACGTTAAAGGCATCTAGATTATCTACTTTAGCACTTAATAAATTGTATTGAAAATCAATTTTAGGTAATAAGTTGTTAACTTTTAATCGTTTATTTATTTCTAAATTTTTTCTTTTTAATTCTAATAATTTTATTTTCGGATGGTTACTTATACGATTTTCAATAATCGTATTTGATGTTGATTTTAAAAGTCCATCCATCTTATAATACGTAGTGATATCTGGTACTACTTCTTGCTTTAATTCCATCGGAATATTAGCATCAATCCATAAAAAATTAGAAAATTCTAATTTTGATTTCAAGTATTTAATGTTAGCTTTTTCTAAATCTAGTTTTCGACTTTTTAAATTAATACTCGCTTCTAAGGTATCAACAGCAGCCTTATCACCAGCTTTAAAGCTTTTAACAACATTCTTTAAGCGATTTTCTGCGTTTGCATGATAATTTTTGTAAATAGTGTGTTGTTGGTAATATTGAATCCAATTTAGATATGAGTCTATAACATCAAATAAAATATTGTTTACCAATAATTGCTGTTCTAGTTTACCTTGTTTTGTATATAGTTTGGCTTGTTTTAAGGTAGCCATTCGCTTATTGATAAATAAATTTTTAGCTAAAGGAATACTTACACCAATGTTGTATAAACCATTTTTAGGAGTTTTAAATTGAGGGTTTAAATATTGACCAGAGTTGTTTTCATAACTCGCCTTTAATTCAATACCATACCAAGTTGGTACTTTAAAAGTTGAGGTTAGTTTTTTATAATAATCGGTGTTTTTAAATTCTTTTTTGTCGTAATCAACCTCAATTTTAGGGTCAAAAGCACCACGAGCTTTCATTAATTTAGCTTCGTTTTTACTGGTAATAAGTTTTGCTTGTTTTAAAATAGGGTGATGTTTTTTAACATACCCTAAGCTTTCTTCTAATGAAAGTGTGTTGATAGATTGATTTTGAGAAAAAGATATAAAACTTATAAATAGGTGTAAAAAGGATAGTTTTTTCATCATTTCTTTTTCTTTGAATTTGTGTTTTTAGGTTGGTAAAAATTAGGAGGAAAGCTATTAATTTGCCTCCATAATTCATACCAAATAGGTACATTTTCTAACAAAGCAATTGTTTTTGCTCCTGAACCAATTCTAATAGCTTTAGGCCATGGTTGTTTGTTATTGTTAGGAACGATTAAAACTCGATACTTACCATTATCGCTAATAAAATTTTCGATGGCAATTATTTTAGCTTCGTAAGTTCCGGTAGACATATTTGGCCAACCGCTAAAAATTATTGCTGGCCAGCCATCAAACTGAACCCTAACTTTTTCGTTAATATGTATTAGTGGTAAATCAATTGGTTTTATATACATTTCTACTGCTAAATCATATGTAGCAGGCATAATATTCACTAATTGTTCACCTTCTTTAAAAGTTTCACCAATACCAGACTTTATAGTTTTATTGATGTAGCCATCTTGGGGTGCAGTAACATATAATAGAGAGCTTCTTTTATTGTAATTAGCAAGATTTGTTTCTAATTTAGAAACTTGTATTGCCGTTTCATAAGCTCCAGATTTAGCAGAATATAAACTACTTTCAGCTTTTGATATTTTGTCGATATAAGAAGCTCCTATACTTGAAATAGCAATTTCAGCATTGATAATATTGTTTTTAGAAGTTAATAGTTTATTTTTTTGAGAGATAACTTTTGCTGAGTATTCTTGTAATTTAGCTTTCTTTTCTTCAACATCTTTTACCGCTTTTAAACCTTCTCTTTGTAATGTAAGTGTTCTTTCATATTGAGTTTTGGCAATGCCTTGCTTTATTGTTGCTGTTTCTAAATCAATACTATCACTAGTAACTTTTAAATAAGCTTGTTGTAATTTGTTTTTTGCTTGTTGTAATTTTAGCTTACGTTCGTTTTGTAAACCGTTAATTTGTCTTTTTAAAGCAGCTACTTTATTTGTATAAGATTTTTCTGAGAGGCTTTTAGCGTTTAATTGATTACCGGTTCTTTCAGCTAATTTGGTGTCAAAATAATTACTCTTTATTTCAGATATTCTTAAAATAGTATCTCCTTTTTTTACAAAATTACCTTCTTGAATAAACCATTCTTCGATACGTCCAGGTATTTGAGATTGTATCGTTTGTGGTCGTTGGTTGGGTTTTAATGTAGTAACATTACCGGTGCTAGTTACATTTTGTGTCCAAGGTAAAAACAAGGTTATTAAAAGTATAAGTAAAAAAAAGAGTAAAAATTTTTTAAACTTTTTATGGTGCTCTTTTCTAAAAACTCTTTTACCTGATTTTAAACTAGATAAATCTATTTGATTTGCCACCGTATTATTAGATATGTTTAACATTTTATCTGTTTAATTATTAATAATAATACCTTTTTTTAGGGTAATTTTTTTTGTGCATTTTAGTTCCCAACTATCGTTACTGCTAACAATTATTAAACTCCACTCTTGTTGAGGTTTTGTAATAAAATCAATAATTGTTTTTGCTTCATTTTTTTCAAATTGATCTAAAGGATCTTCTAAAATTAATAATTTAGGCTTTTTTATAATTGCTCTTGCTAAAATTATTTTTTTGGCAATAGTGTAGCCTATAAGTTTTCCTTCAGGTTTTAAATAAGTATCCAAACCGTAGGGTTGATTTTTTAAAAAATCGGTTAAACCTACAATAGTAAATATTGAATAAATTTCAGAATCAGTAATTGAACTATCTCCAAAAGTTATGTTTTCTCTTATAGTTCCTTTAAAAGGAGTTTCTTCTGATAAAGACAACCCTAAATTAGCTCTGTAATCATTAATCTGTATACTTGTTAATGCTAAATCGTTAACAAATATATTACCTGCTGTAGGTTTTATAAGTCCACAGATTAGTTGAATTAAACTAGATTTGCCAGAACCACTTTCTCCTTGAATTAAAATTCGATCTTTTGGATTTACTTTAAGTGATATGTTATTTAAAATTACTGAATTTTCTTTGTTCATTTTATAAGAAACATCTTGAACTTCAATTGTAAAGGGAGTTGTTTTATCTATCTTAGTTCCGTTTTGATTTTCAATAGGTTTATCAATCACTTGCCCTAGTTTTTCTATTGAGGTAAGCACATCGTAAAAAGACTCTAACCCCAAAATTAGTTTTTCAACAGAGTTAATTACTAGTAATATAATTATCTCCGCAGCAACAAATTGACCAATATTCATTTGTTGATTTAATACTAAAAAACCACCCATTAAAAGTAAGCCAGCTGTAATAATAACTTTAAAACTAATCATTTGAATGTATTGAATGATTAATATTTTAAAGTGGCTTTCTCGAGAGTTTAAATAATCATTAACTAACGCATCGCTTTTTTCTAAAGCATGTTTTGTTTTGCCTGATAATTTAAAACTGATTATTGTTCGGGCAATTTCTTGCAACCAATGTGCTACTTTATACTTGTTTTTAGATTCGTTTAAACTTGTTTCTAATCCTGTTTTTGCGGTATACTTAAAAACTACATAAATTAATACTAATAATAAAGCACCAAATAAAATAAAAAAGGCATGATAAAATGAAAGTAATAATAAGGCAAAAACAATTTGTAAAAATGCTGACGGAACATCAATTAAAACTTTTGAAATTCCTTTTTGAATTGTGAGCGTATCAAAAAAACGATTTGCCAATTCTGGCGGATAATAATTTTGCAATTCGCTCATTTTAATTTTCGGAAAACGATAACTTAGTTCTATCGATGCTCTTGTAAATATACGTTGTTGTATGGTTTCTATAATTCTAATTTGCATTAGTTTTAATACACCACTAAAAGCAACCCCTATGGTAACTAAAATTACAAGAACTATCCAAGAAGCTGAAATTTGGGCGCCTTGTAATAAATTTATAATTGCTTGGATTCCTAAAGGAAGCGATAAGGCAACAATACCTTCAAAAATAGCATAGTATGATATTTGTAAAATATCTTTTTTTTCTATTTTTAAAAGTCCTAAAAAACGTTGCCAAGGAGTTAATTTACTCTGAATCATTTGTTAATGTGTTTAATGTTAGGTCTATAAAAAATGAAGTCGGTGAAATATTATTATTGCAATTTGTTAACGTTTTAAAATGTTGTTTTATAAACTGTTGATGTAAGGCTCCTTCAATAATTGTACTTGCCAATGTTAATGGGTGTTGGTAGTTGTTATCATAAATTATAATTATATCTGCTAAACGTCTAATTACTTCTTTATAAAGCTTAAAAAAGCCTTCTTTATTTTCAATATCTACGTCTTTTGTGGAGTATGATTTTGAGTTTTCGTTAATTACAATTAAGTTTAACAAAATTTCATTAATGTGCGAAAAATTACTGTCTTGTTCGGTTGTTTTTGTAACTACTTTAATAGCTTTTATTAGTTTTTCCTTCGGATTATTAATGCTATAGGTTTCTATTACCAATTGATATTGTATCCAACCCCAGTACCATGAAGTTAAATAAATTAATAGCTTATGTTTACTTTCAAAATATCGATAAATAGAGCTTTCATTTGAACCAATTAATTTTCCTAACTTTTTAAAGTTAAAGCTTTCAAAACCAATCTCTTCTATTACTTTTATACTGTTTTCTATTATTCTTTTTCCTAAATCAGATGTTTCAGGGTCTTTAATATAGATTCCCGAAGGGATTTCAATTTTAATATTTGATAATAAATTTTTCATAAAATAAAATTACACATGCAAATATAATAGTAATACTATTAATAAAGAAAGTGTTTGTGTTAATTTAATTTTAACATGACAGTTTTTAAGAGTTACAAAAACTCACAAGCACTTATTTTTTAGTATAATAAGCCACAATGCTTTTTAATTTTATTAAAGGAAGATAGGTTTGTGAAAAATTTATTTTATGAACACACAAACATCTACATCAAATTTTATGGGACATCCAAAAGGATTGTTATATCTTTTTTTTGCTGAATTATGGGAACGATTTTCGTTTTACGGAATGCGAGCTTTACTAGTTTTATACATGACCAAACATTTGGTATATTCAGATGAAATGTCGTTTGGAGTTTATGCTGCTTATATGTCGCTCGTATATGTAACCCCGATGATTGGCGGTATACTTGCAGATAAAATTTTAGGATTTAGAAAAGCAATCTTATTAGGCGGAGTATTAATGGCATTGGGTCATTTTTTATTAACCTTTGAGCAGCCGATTTTTTTTTATGGATCATTGGCTTTAATTATTGTCGGAAATGGATTTTTTAAACCCAATATATCATCATTTGTAGGTGATTTATATGAACAGGGAGATGTACGCAGAGACGCAGGGTTTACCATATTTTATATGGGAATAAATATTGGTGGAGCTCTCGCACCTATAGCATGTGCTTGGTTTGCTGAAGTGTACGGTTGGCATTACGGATTTGTATTAGCAGGAATTGGAATGTTATTAGGTTTGCTTGTTTTTCAAAGAGGACTTAAGAATAATACATTTAAAGATAAAGGGCTGGTTACTAATGAAAAACTATATAATGAAACTGTTTTTGGAATAAAAAAAGGAAATGTTATTATTATTGCCGCATTTTTGTCGGTGCCAATTTTTGCCTTAATTGTACGATTTCATCAGTTTGAACATTATTTAGTTTGGGTAGTTTCATTATTTTTAATCGCCTACATCACACATATTTTAAAAAAAGTAAGTAAAACCGAAAAGCAGCGTTTATTAGTTGCTGTATATTTTACGGTTTTGTACACATTGTTTTCAGCTATTTTTGAACAGGCAGGTAGTTCGTTAACACTTTTTGCAGATAGAAATGTGAATTTAATAGGAATGAGTGCAGCAGGTACCAATAGTATCAACTCTGGATTTATTATTTTATTAGCAATTCCGTTTTCTATGTTATGGACCTTTTTGAGTAAAGTTAATAAAAACCCTAATTCTGTAATTAAATTCGGACTAGGGATGTTGTTTTTAGGACTTGGATTTGTTATTTTCGGCATGTCAGCAAACCAAGTAGACGCTTTTGCAAAAACACCAATGTTTTACTTAATAATTGGGTATTTAGTGTTAACAATAGGAGAGTTGTTTTTATCGCCTATTGGTTTGTCAAAAATGACAGAATTATCGCCTACAAAATATGTCGCTTTTATTATGGGAGTTTGGTTTTCTGCAAATTTTTATGGACATTTTTTTGCAGGTAAGATAGCGAAACTAACTACTGTTTCAGAAGGTGATTTAGGTGTTTTTTCAACAGGAATATTTGGAGAAATTACTCGGTTTGTTACAGGGGTATCAAGTAGTGTAGTTTTAGAAAAAGGAATTGTATTTCAACAGTTATATTCGTATGTTTCAGTATATGCAAGTTTCGGAGTTATAGCTTCGTTAGTTGGGGTTTTGGTAATTGTTTTTTCATCTCCTATAAAAAAAATGATGCACAATATTCATTAAAAAAGTAAAACACCAAAAAGCCTTTGATTTAATCAAAGGCTTTTTGGTGTTTTATAATCAAAATGGTTTACTTAAAAGTAGAAGTAATGTTTATAGTAACATCATCCCATGTTTTAGAAACACCGTCAGCACCTTTATGTAGGTCTTTACAAGCTTCATTTAAAGATGTTAATGCTTTCTCTGCACCCCAATTAGTAATTTGTAGTTTACCTGTTAGTTTAAAGGTTTTTCCGTTTAAAGAGTATTTAAATGGTAGTTTTTTTGTTACTCCATTCATGGTAATGTTTGAATAGCCAATAGAATCATTTTCTAAAATTAACTTACCAGATAGCAGCTTAGTGTTGTCCATAATACCAAAAAAGAACTTCTTAATCTTAAAGTCTCTACTAGTATCTTTCGTAAATACACTACTCACAGGTATTGTAAATTCAGCATTGTTAATAGCTTCTTTAGCGGTGTTCCCTTCTCCGTTTGCAGTAATTGTAATTTTTTGAAAATGACCATTTACAGGTATTTTTTCAGTTGTTTTATAGGCTGTCCAATTGATATTATTGTCAGCTTCTTGTAATATAAAAGCAGCTTTCTTTTCAACTTTTACTTCTTCTTTTTTAACAGGTGTTTCTTTTTTTGCTTCTGTTTTACAAGAAACAAAACTTCCTATGGCAGCAAATACAAATAATGAATAAATGATTTTTTTCATGGTATTTATTTTATAATTGAGTTAACTAAATTGATGTATTCTTGTTTAGCTTCATTTTCATTCATGCCCTGTAATTGAATCCAAGCATTAAATTTAAAAGCATTTCTTAAATCATGATTGTTGTTAAATGTAAATTTATCTCCTTTTACCGCCTGTTTATAGTAAGCATAAAGCTTAAGCATAATATCAGGAGGTAATTTCTCTTTTAAGCAAGAAGCTTTAAGGTAAGCTTTTCTAAATTGGATATCTATATCGTTTTCCATAAATAATGAGCAAGTAGAAAATAATTACATTATGTAATGTATATACAAATATACAAAGGGAGCTAGGAAAAACAAACTATCTAACCTATCTAATAATCCTCCATGACCTGGCATAATTATACCGCTGTCTTTTATGTTAGCTTGTCGTTTAAATTTAGATTCTACTAAATCACCTAAAGATCCAAAAACAGCAACAATAATTGCAATAATAACCCAGTTTAATATCGAAAATGAATTGCTTAATTTACCAATTAAAAAACCTGCTAAAATGGAAAAAACTAAACCTCCAATAAAGCCTTCAATTGTTTTTTTAGGAGATACAGATTCGAACAATTTATGTTTCCCAAAATTTTTACCAACTATAAAGGCAAAGCTATCATTAGTCCATATCATTAATATAATACAGATAATTACATTCGGATGATAACTGTTATCTATAAACGGTAATTTTATTAAAAAATAAAAAGGTAAAATTAGATAAATTACTTGTAAAAATAATTTTTGTCCTAATTTTTCGGTTTTTATAGGTTTTGTACTTATTAATAAATAGAGTAATATTAATAAACCCGCAAATGAAAAACCAATTAGGTTACTTGTTAATGTTTTGGGTATTTCAATAACCGATAAATATATAAATGCGGTTAAAATAAAATAGGGTAAAATATTTTTAAGTTGTAGTATTCTTGAAAATTCAAAAACACATATTACTGAAAAAATCGCCATTAATCCTATATATGATTCTTTAGAAAAAAGAATAGCAGAAATGAAAATTATAGCATAAACAAGTCCAGAAATGCTTCTTGTTATAAGGTTGCGCATAGTTTATAAATCTTCAAAGAGGAGCAAATATAAGTTTTTTGAGTTACTATTACCATAACTTAGAAAACTATCATCTTCGCTGTCAATTTTGTAGTTTGTAGTAGAGCTAATATTAGTAGGTATATTACCGCTAAAGTGAGTTTTGATACCTGTAAGTCCTTCCCCCATATTTTTTACTAACTGACTTGTGGTAGCGTATACTATAAAATGATCCGAATGAGAAGGTAGTTTGTTACTGCCGAGTTGATTAGATGAAAATAAAATATTACCGTTATTAGCAATTAAATGTTCACAAGAAGTAAAAAAAGGAACCGATTCAGTAATATGTTGTTGGACATCTATGTTTAACTTTTGGCTTACTTTTAATAAATCATAATCTGAACACGTAATTTTGGTCCAATTATTTTCTTGTAAAATATGTTTTAGGTTATTTGATACTTCATCAATGGTAGTACAGTATAAAAATTTACCTCCTTTATTAATAAAGTTATGAACAAAAGAATCATCTAAAGATAAAATAACTTCTTGTTCGTTAATTATCTTTTCTTTAGATGACTCTTTATATGATTTATATATTTTTTTTAAAAAATTCATTCAAATAAAAACTATTCTTCAATTTTAGGATTAGCTTTCTCTTCTTTTATTTCAAAAGGTCTTTCTCCAAATACCTTTACTAAATCATCTTTAAAAATAACTTCTTTTTCAAGTAGTAATTTAGCAAGTTCATTTAGTTTGTCTTTATGTTTGCTTAAAAGTGCAATAGCTCTTTCATATTGATTTTCGATCATTTTAGAGATCTCTTCATCAATAGTTTTGGCAGTATCATCACTATAAGGTTTTACGAAAGCATCGTTTCCTGATGAATCATAAAAAGTAACATTTCCTACTTTATCGTTTAAACCATAAACAGTAACCATAGCACGGGCTTGCTTGGTAACTTTTTCTAAATCACTTAAAGCACCAGTAGATATTTTATTGAACATTAGCTTTTCAGCAGCTCTACCACCCATAGTAGCACACATTTCATCAAGCATTTGTTCGGTTTGAATAATCTTCCTTTCTTCTGGGAGATACCAAGCCGCACCTAAGGATTGTCCACGAGGTACAATGGTAACTTTTACTAACGGAGCAGCGTGCTCTAACATCCAACTAACAGTTGCATGACCAGCTTCATGAAAAGCAATAACTTCTTTTTCTTTTGGAGTAATTACTTTATTTTTCTTTTCTAAACCACCTACAATTCTATCCACAGCATCTAAAAAATCTTGATGCTCAACAGCTTCTTTGTTGTTTCTAGCGGCAATTAAAGCAGCTTCATTACATAAGTTTGCGATATCGGCACCTGAAAAACCAGGAGTTTGCTGGGCTAGTAATTCTAAATTAGCATTTTCAGCTAATTTTAAAGGTTTTATGTGTACTTCAAAAATCTCTCTACGTTCGTGTAGGTCTGGTAAATCAACATATATTTGACGGTCAAAACGACCAGCACGCATTAATGCTTTGTCTAATACATCGGCACGGTTTGTTGCGGCTAAAACAATAACATTGGTATCGGTACCAAAACCGTCCATCTCTGTTAAAAGTTGATTTAAGGTGTTTTCACGTTCATCATTACCACCTGTCATGCTGTTTTTTCCTCTAGCTCGACCAATGGCATCAATCTCATCAATAAAAATAATTGAAGGTGATTTTTGTTGTGCTTGTTTAAATAAATCTCTAACACGAGAAGCACCTACACCCACAAACATTTCTACGAAATCTGAACCTGATAAAGAAAAGAAAGGTACACCAGCTTCACCAGCAACAGCTTTCGCTAATAATGTTTTACCAGTACCAGGAGGTCCTACTAATAAAGCTCCTTTTGGTATTTTACCACCTAATTTAGTGTATTTTTCAGGTGTTTTTAAGAAATCTACTATTTCTTGAATTTCTTCTTTAGCTCCTTCTAAACCTGCTACATTTTTAAAGGTAGTTTTTACCTTGGTTCCTTGGTCAAAAAGTTTGGCTTTTGATTTACCAATGTTAAATATTTGACCACCGCCAGCACCACCGCCAGCACCACCTGACATTCTTTTCATAAAGAAAAGCCAAATAGCGATAAGTAATATAAACGGAAGGAAATCAAATAAAGTAGTTATTAAACTTGTTGGTTCGATGTTACTTCTATCAAAGTCAAGGTTTTTTTCAGCCTTTTCTTTTTTAATTTCATTTTCGAAATTTTGTAAATCACCAAAGTTATAGGTGTATAAAGGCGCACCTTTTCTGTAAAAAGGAGAGCTTGTTATTTTTTTATGTTCTTCTTTTTTTTCAGCTTCACTTTTTAAGAATACTTGCGCAACATTATTGTTTTCGATAACAATTTTTTGAATATCGTTAGCTTGTAAAATCTTATTAAATTCGTTTTTTGAAATATTACGAGACCCTAAGTTGTTTGAGTTAAAAAAACTCAATCCTAAAAGGATTACTAAAATAGGAATATAAAGCCAAAATGAATTAAATGTAAATTTTGGGGTGTTTTTTTTCTTATCACTCATAAAAGTATGTCTATATTAGTAGCAATTAAGCGGGGTTTATTTCGGTAATTTTAGCATCACCCCAAAGGCTTTCAATGTCGTAATAATCACGTACTTGTTTTTGAAAAACATGTACAACTACGTTTACATAATCCATTAAAACCCATTCGGCATTTGCTTGTCCTTCAACATGCCAAGGTTTGTCTTTTAGTTCTTTACCTACAATTTTTTGTATAGATCCAGAAATAGCATTTACCTGTGTGTTTGAATTTCCTGAACAGATTATAAAATAATCACAAACTGTATTTTCTAATTCTCTTAAATCTAGTAGCTGGATATCTTCTCCTTTTACCTCGTCAATTCCTTTTATAATCACAGCGATTAAATCGTCAGTGCTTGCTTGTTTTTTTGTCATCAAAAAAAATTAAGTTTTAAGCAAAGTTATTATTTTTTTGCGAGTAATTTGCTTAATATTGATACTTGTTTTATTCGCAAAACTTATATGAAAATAATCAAACTTGATGCCATTGATTCAACCAATTCTTTTTTAAAGGATATGGCAGCAAAAGTAAGTGTTGAAGATTTTACTGTAGTAGTAACAAAAAAACAAACATCGGGTAGAGGACAAATGAATTCTAACTGGGAGGTGATAGCAGGTAAAAACCTGACTTTTAGCGTTTTTAAACTATTTGAAAGTTTGTGTATTACTGATTATAAGTATTTAAATTATTGTGTTTCTTTAAGTGTTTATGAAGCCATTAAGTACTTAAAACTACCTCGATTAGCTATTAAATGGCCTAACGACATTATGTCAGAAAATAAAAAAATAGCGGGTGTTTTAATTGAAAATTCGTTGAGTTTAAATAAAATTAATAGTTCTATTATCGGAATTGGATTAAATGTGAATCAAGAGATTTTTTCTTCAGATTTGCCAAACGCATCTTCTATAAAAATAATTTTAGATAAAGAAATTGATTTAGATCTTTTATTAAAAAGGATTTTATTTTATATGAAAAAGAAGATTTTATTGCTAGAAAAAAAGGAATATTTAATTTTAGAAGAGGAGTATTTACGTGTTTTGTATAAAAAAAATGTTCCGAGTATGTTTAAAACAAATCAGAACATTTTATTTATGGGTAAAATCATTGGAGTATCCGCTTCTGGAAACCTTCAAATAGAATTAGCTGATGAAACTTTTAAAGAATTTGGTATTAAAGAAGTTTCGTTTGCTTAATTTATAATTTTGCAATATTTTCAGTTAAAGTATCAATGAATTTGGTTAATGGTTTTTTTACCATCATTGCCATCATAGGATTAAAATCTCCGTCAAATTTTAAAACAACCTCACTTTCATTTTCTGATACTTCATTAATATTAGCAGCTAAAGTGAAAGGTAGTTTACTACTAGCAGCACCTAAAGTGATATTAGAGTATTCGGTTTTTTCTTTCATCACCAATCTAATTTCAGGCATTCCTTTTAATCCAAAAATAAAACTATCGCCATCAACCTCAAATTTTTGAGTATTTTCAGGCATTAATTGTTCAAAATTATCTAGTTTGTTTAAGAAGTTAAAAACCTCTTCTGTTGATTTTTTTACAACTACTTTGTTTCCTTCAATATTCATCTTTCTTATTTTTCGTTTTGTTTCCACTTACTTGGTTCAACTCTCCAGTCTTCTAACATTCTTAGTTCTTCACTCGTAATATATTGGCTGTCTAAAGCTTGCTCAAGTAAATATTCATAATTACTTAATGTAGTAAGAGCTACGTTGTCATTTTTAAAGTTTTCAGTAGCAATATCAAATCCGTAAGAAAAAATAGCAATCATACCTTTTACATTAGCATGTGCTTCTTTTAAAGCTTTTACAGCATTTAAACTACTTTTACCTGTGCTTATTAAATCTTCAATAACCACTACGTTTTGCCCGCTTTCTAAATGCCCTTCTATTTGGTTTTTTCGCCCATGTTTTTTAGGTTCAGGACGAACATATATAAAAGGTACGCCTAGCTCTTGTGCAACTAACATTCCGATAGCAATAGCTCCTGTAGCAACCCCAGCAATAACATCAGGTTTACCATGTTTTTCCTCAACCAACTTAGCAATTTCCTGTTTCAAAAAATTTCTAACTGGCGGATAAGATAATGTAACTCTGTTGTCGCAGTAAATTGGTGATTTCCATCCCGATGCCCAGTTGAAAGGTTCGTTAGGGTTTAGTTTAATAGCTTTTATTTGCAGTAAAAGTTCTGCTGTTTTTTTTCCTGTATCTTTATTAAAATCCATAGCGCAAATGTATAAAGTTTTTGTTAATGATAAACCAATAATTTTTACAACTTCAATAAAAAAATGAAGAAGATTATGTGGTTTTTATTTACAAAAATACAATTATGGATGGACTTACGTATTGGTTAAAATCAGAGAAGTTAAAAATAAATTTACCTTATGAGTTTAAATTAGATATTATAGTGAGGTAATTATGTGTAGTGTTAAATTTTAACTTAAAGTTAGTGTTGGGTTTAAATAGTTGTTTTGTAGAGGTTTTTATTGCGGTTTATTGTTTTTAATAGTATTGTTTTGATGTTGTTCTTGAATTTAATATTTTAAAAGATACTATTTGTATTTAAGTTAAAGATAAAAATATACAAACATTATCAATTTTCTACAGCGCTTTTTTTGTACCTTTCAAAATGTAAAAATAAAGTTAATGCAATTAGAAAAATCGACACTTCAATTCTTACAGGACTTAAAAGAAAACAATACTAGAGAATGGTTTGCTGAACAAAAAGATACTTTTAAAGAAGTACAAAATCAGGCAAAAGATTTTTATGCACAAATAAGAGAAAATTTAGAAAAACACGACGTAGTAGATAAATTTAAACTATTTAGAATTTACCGAGATGTACGATTTTCGAAAGATAAAACACCGTATCAACCCCACTTTGCAGGTTCTTTTTCAAGAAAAGGAAAACATTTAAGAGGTGGGTATTATTTACGTATTCGCCCAGGAGAAAGCTTTTTAGCGGGCGGATTTTGGGAACCTAATAAAGAAGATTTATTACGTATACGTAAAGAAATAGAAATGGATGCTTCTGATTTTAGAGATATTCTAAAAGATCCTGAATTTGTACAGCTTTTTGGAGGTAAATTTGAAGGAGCCGAGTTAAGATCAGCTCCAAGAGGATTTGATAAAAGTCATCCAGATATTGATTTATTACGTAAAAAAGGATTTATTGCAGTTCGTAATTTTAGTGATAAAGAAGTGTTATCAAAAGATTTCTTATCAGAAATAAACAGGTCATATAAAGCTTTACGACCGTTTTTTAATTTAATGAGCGATGTGTTAACTACTAATTTAAATGGCGAAAGTTTAATTTAAACGAAATTTAACTTCCTTTCTTAAATATATATAAGTTACAAAAGTAGCTAAAACATCAGCAATAGGAAAAGACACCCACACACCCAAAACACCGTAAAATTTAGGTAAAAAATATACCAATGGAATTAAGAAAAAACCTTGTTTTAACAAGGTTAAAATTAGCGCTGGTAACGCTTTTCCTGCGGCTTGAAAATATGCAGATCCGATTAATTGTATAGTAATAACAGGTGTTGCTAAAAAGACTATAATTAAAGCATCTGTAGTAAGGTTTTGTAAATTGATATCATCAGTAAACAAAGCAACCAATTCAGTAGGAAAAAACATTATAAATATAAAAATAAGTGTTGCTATTGCTGTTCCGAAAGCAATGGCTATTTTAATACATTCTTTTACTCTTTTAATATCTTTTGCTCCGTAGTTATAGCCAGCAATAGGTAAGAATCCTTGCATAACACCTAACACAGGAAAGAGTGAAAACATCATTATTCTATTGATAATTCCATATACGGCAATTGATATTTCTCCTCCGTATATAAATAAACTGTAGTTTAAGATAATTATTAAAATACTTATGGTTCCTTGCCTGATGATGGTAATTCCACCCAACGAAATGATTTCTTTTAATATATCTGAATCAATAATAAAATACTTAGGAATAATTTTTAAATCCGTATTTTTTGATAAAAAGAACCACAGTATGAATAAACCGCTAACAGCATAGGAAATAGAAGTTGCTAGCCCAGCTCCATACATTCCTAGTTCCATAAATTTTATAAACACAATATCTAAAATAATATTTATAATTGCAGGAAAAATCATGGTAAACATAGCATAGTTAGGTTTTCCTACAGCTCTTGCAACAGGATTTCCCATCATGGCAAAAGCTAAAAAAGGGATTCCCCAAACAATTACATTAAAATATTCGGTAGCAGGAGTTACGATAGTACCTTTGGCGCCAAATAATTGCAGCACAGGAAAACTAAAAAAAGTGCCGATAATTACAAATACAACGGATAAAGAAACAGTTAAACTAATTTGATTTCCAAATACTTTAAAAGCTTTTAAAGAGTCACCTTTACCTAAAGCTCTTGAAATGATAGAACTGCCTCCGATACCAATTCCCATACCTATAGAAGAAATTAAAAAAGCAATTGGTAAAACCACTGTAATTGCAGCTATAGCCATCATATTAATCCAACGACCTACAAAAATGGTATCTACAATCATATTTAAAGACATTACTAAAATTCCTATAGAAGCCGGAATTGCTTGCTTTAAAAGAAGTTTACTTATCTTTTCGGTACCAAAATTGTTTGTAATTTTATTCATGTATGATTTAAAAGGTTCGAATATCAACAATATTACGATACCAATGCAAAATCAGGAGTGGTTTTAAGTAATAATTAACATCAATCGCGTAATTTTGTTAAATGAATTTTTACGAAAAAAAATACACAGTAACTTCAACTGAAATTGATGAATATAAACATGTAAATAATGTAGTTTATGTAAAATGGATGCAAGAAGTATCATCTGAACATTGGGCGTTATTGATAAGTAATATTCCAACACCAGACTATGTTTGGTTTGTAATTAGACACGAAATAGATTATAAAAAACAAGGTGCCTTAGGAGATGAAGTAATTATAAAAACTTGGGTTGGTGAAACTGCGGGTATAAAATCAATTCGCCATTTTGAAGTGAGAAGAGGTGAAGATGTTTTGGTAAAATCACAAACGACATTTTGTTTGTTAGATGCCAAAACTCAAAAACCCAAAAGAGTAACTAAAGAAATAACAAACTTACTTTTAGGCAAAAAATAAGCAATATCTTTGCATTTATAAATAAATAAGATGACAACATTTACAGCATTAGGCATACGAAAAGAGTATGTTAAAGGATTAAAAGAGTTAGGTATAAACACACCTACTGAAGTACAAGAACAAGCAATACCTTATTTATTACAAAATAATGCTGATTTTGTGGGGTTAGCACAAACAGGTACTGGTAAAACAGCAGCTTATGGATTACCTGTTTTACATAAAATTGATGCATCAAAAAATACTACCCAAGCCTTAATATTATCACCAACGAGAGAATTGGTGCAGCAAATAAAAAAACAATTATTTAAGTTTACAAAATATGTTGATGCTAAAATTTTTGTAGAAGCAGTATATGGTGGAGAAAAAATTGATAGACAAATTAACAATTTAAAAAGAACTACACATATAATAGTAGCCACTCCTGGAAGATTAATCGATTTAATTGAAAGAGGAGAGGTTAATTTAAAAGATATTAATACTTTAGTACTTGATGAGGCTGATGAAATGTTAAGTATGGGGTTTAAATTAGAGTTAAATCGTATTTTAAAATACACTTCAGGAACTAGAAAAACATGGTTGTTTTCAGCAACAATGCCAGATGAAATAAGAAGTATCATCAAAAAATATATGAATGCCTCAGCAAAACAAGTAGAAGTAAATAAAAACGCTTTAGTAAATGCTAATATAACCCATCAATTTGTACAAACTACAATTCCTGAAAAGGTAGATGTTATCATTAAGTTTTTAGATAAAAGGCAAGCAGAAAGAGGAATAATTTTTGCTAGAACAAAAGCAGGTGTTCAAAAATTAACCAAACAACTTAAAGAAGAAGGTTTTTCGGTAGATGCCTTAGAGGGTGATATGATGCAAAAAGAACGTGATAAAGTAATGCGTGCTTTTAAAAAAGAAAATATTCAAATTTTAGTATCAACAGATGTTGCAGCAAGAGGTATAGATGTTCAAAATTTAGGTTTTGTATTACATCATCAATTGCCAGAAAAATTAGAGTATTATACGCACAGAAGTGGAAGAACGGCAAGAGCTGGTAAAAAAGGAGTTTCGTTAGTATTAATTCTTAATAATGAAAGAAATAATATAAAAGAAGCTGAAAGAACGTTACAAATACAATTTTCTGAAATAAATATATAGTGGAAATTATTTACATCTTAGATTTGGCAGGAACATTTGCCTTTGCTATAAGTGGTGCTTTGGTTGCAATTAAAAAAGATTTTGATTTATTTGGAGTTGTTATTATCGCTTTTGTTACCGCAGTTGGTGGAGGTATGATTCGCGATGTTCTAATTAATGCACACCCTATAAATTGGATTGGTGATATTAATTACATCTGGACGATATTAATAGCTGTTCTAGTAACTTTTTTATTTAGAAGTAAAATAGCACCACTTCGAAAAACCATGTTTTTGTTTGATACTATTGGTATAAGCGTATTTACTTTATTGGGATTACAAAAGGGGTTAACCTATAATTTACATCCTTTTGTATCTTTGGTTATGGGAATGTCATCTGCAGTAATGGGCGGGGTTACACGTGATGTTTTAACCAACGAAATTCCGTTAATATTTCATAGAGAAATTTATGCATCAGCATGTTTGGCAGGGGGAGTAGTTTATTTGATTTTAAATAATTTTCAAATAAATGAAGATATTCAATTTATTATAGCAGCTTCAGTAATTATTGTCATTAGAACCATAGCTGTTAAATATGAATTAGAATTACCACGAGTTAAAAAAGATGTATTAAATAATTAATAACGTTATGAAAAAGTTAGTATTTGAAGACTTAGCAAAACTACACTCTATAGAAGGTAAAGAATTACCGGTAGGAAATTGGTTTACTGTTACCCAGCAAATGATTAATGATTTTGCAAATGCTACGTTAGATAAACAATGGATTCATGTTGATGAAGAAAAAGCAGCTAAATATTCACCTACTAAAACAACCATCGCACACGGATTTATGTCTGTTGCCATGTTATCGGAATTAATTTCTGATTTGATAGAAATAAAAAGTGTAAAGTTGGGGTTAAACTACGGATTAAATAAAGTTCGTTTTCCTAACTCAGTTCCTGTAAATAGTAAGTTACGCTTGGTTAGTTCGCTTAAACAAATTGAAGATTTCAATAACGGAAAAAAACTAACTTTTAATTGTTTAATAGAAATAAAAGGGCAAGAAAAACCAGCTTGTGTTGCTGAATTTATTTTTGTTTTAATTGAATAAAAAGCTGCCTTAATTTTACAAGACAGCTTTAAAATATTTTTAGGTTAAGAAAGCAAACCGTTAGCTTCACTCTTTTTAGTATACCATAGTATAAAAACAGCAAAACCTATTACCATAATTGGCATTATAACAGCTCCAGGACCATAAACATCTAAAGCACCGCTCATAAAAACGTTGTAAAACATTTGTATTACAATTGCTATTAAAGAAACTAAAAAAATAGGTTTGGCTATTTTTTTTCGAAGTAATAAGAAAACACTTCCTAAAGCTCCACCAAAAACCGCAATAGCAAATGCTCCCATTACCCAAGAAGGAGTATTTAAAGCCATTTCTAAAACTTTTTCATCAGGATACATCGCTTTAAAAGCATCGGTATTATATGCTTGTTGTAAATATTGATTTACGCCCATAGCATTCCATAATACCGCAATAATACCAATTACCCAAAACCATATAGTAGGTTTGTTTGAAGTTGTCATAAGTTTAAAATTTTAGTTAGTTTTATTTAAAAATAATGATAAACTATTATATAACAAAATTATGAGTAAAATCGATCAATCATAAAAAAGTGTTAAACTACAAACAAATTGTAACAATTAAATAAATACATCGTCATATATGTAAGTAATTACTTAATAATTTATTTTTAGTAATTAATTAGTTTTTAATAGTTGATTGAAAAAGGCTCGGAATTTTAAAATCCCGAGCCTTTTGAATTGTATAAAGATAATAGTTGTTATTTTCTTACTAATTGCGCCATGTAAAATCCGTCAAAACCAAATTTATGCGCTAATACTTTATTGTCTTTTACAAGTGTAAAATCTTTTCCATCTTCAGAGGCTAAAAATATTTTAACCTGATCTTGATTTTCAGATGGTAATACTGAACAAGTAGCATAGACTAATTTACCTCCAGGTTTTACCATTCTTGAGTAGCGTTGTAAAACATCTTGCTGAATTTCTTTAATATTATCTATAAATTCAGGTTGTAATTTCCATTTACTATCAGGGTTTCTACGGATAACTCCTAAACCAGAACAAGGTGCATCAATTAAAACCCTATCAGCTTTACCATATAGTTTTTTAATTACTTTGGTAGAATCGATTACTTTTAAGTTAATGTTACTAACACCATTTCTACGCGCTCTAATTTTTAGTTTTTTCAATTTACTTTCGTAAATATCCATCGCTACAATTTGCCCTTTGTTTTTCATTAAGGCAGCTAAATGTAATGTTTTTCCCCCAGCACCAGCACAAGTGTCAATTACTTTCATACCAGGCTCTACATCTAAATACGAAGCTACTAATTGTGATGAAGCATCTTGTACTTCAAAATATCCTTTATGAAAAGCTTCGGTTTTAAAAACATTGGCACGTTCAACTAGGCGTAAAGCGTCGTCACAACCATTAATAAATTCTGTTTCAATACCTTCTTGCTTTAAATCTTTTTGAAGATTTTCTTTAGATATATTTAAGGTGTTGGTACGTAAAATAACATCGGCACGTTTGTTTAAGGCTGCAATTTCTTTTGTCCAAACAGCTTCGCCTAATTCTTTAACACCTAATTCATCAATCCAATCAGGAATAGATTCTCTATATTTTCTGGTTTGAGAAAGTTCATCAAACTTCCCTTTAATTCGTCTAGTAGGGGTTTCTTCAATTTGGTTCCAATCTGGTAATTTAATACCTCTTAACACACACCAAACTACTAGTAAACGCCATAAATCGGGTCTTGAATACGGTGTTTTTACATTGGCAATTTCACCATACAAACGTTTCCATCGTACAATATCATAAATAGTTTCGGCAACAAATTTCCTGTCACGTGCTCCCCATCTTTTATCTCTCTTTAACGCTTTTTCAACAGCCTTATCAGCATAAACATCTTCATTAAAAATATCGCGTAAACTATCAATAACTGCGTAAACTAAATTTCTATGTAATCTCATTTGGTGAATTTAAGAGTGCAAAGATAGTTGATTTTAATGGGTTTTTGTATTTTCGTTTTTAATGAATTTAAATCATCCCATAACATATATAAAAGGCGTAAGTGTTGCCAAGGCAGAATTGTTGTTTACCGAGTTGGGTATAAGAACATGTAGCGATTTATTGCATCTTTTTCCGTTTCGTTATATCGATAAAACTCAGTTTTATACCATTAATCAATTACAGCAAAATTCAGCCGAAGTTCAAATAGTGGGTAAGATTGTTGGAGTAAAGGAGGTGAAACAAAAACGTGGCAGTAGGTTAGTAGCTACTTTTTCTGACACTACTGGGTCGTTAGATTTAGTTTGGTTTAAGGGCGCTAAGTGGATTAAGGATAGCTTAAAAATAGGTGTTCCGTATGTAATTTACGGAAAATTAAACTGGTATAATAATACCGCCAACATGCCACATCCAGAAATGGAAACGGTAAAAGAATATAAAAGTAAGTTACAAATGGCTATGCAACCTGTATACCCATCCACTGAAAAATTAAGTAATAAAGGAGTTAGTAATAAAGTTTTACGAGGGTATATTCAAAACTTATTTAAACAAGCATTCGGGTTAATTGAAGAATCATTTCCGACGTATCTATTAACCGAAAATCAATTTTTAGGAAAAAAAGAAGCCCTTTTAAATATTCATTTTCCTAAAAGTCAAGAATTATTAGCCAAAGCACAATACCGATTAAAGTTTGAAGAGCTGTTTTTTATTCAGCTACAATTATTGCAAAAAAAACTCATCAGAAAATCAAAAATTAAAGGGTATGTTTTTGATAAAGTAGGAGATGATTTTACTAATTTTTACAATAATTACTTACCTTTTGATTTAACTAATGCCCAAAAAAAAGTTTTAAAAGAAATACGAAAAGATATAGGTTCGGGCGCACACATGAATCGTTTACTACAAGGTGATGTTGGCTCGGGTAAAACTATTGTTGCTTTGTTAACTATGTTAATAGCAATTGGTAATGCTTACCAAGCAACTATAATGGCGCCAACTGAAATTTTAGCCATTCAACATTATAACGGAATTGTAGAGCTATTATCAGAAACGAATATAAAAGTAGATTTATTAACAGGATCTGTTAGAACTAAAAAACGACGTGAAATTCATGCGGGTTTAGAAGACGGATCTTTACATATTTTAATAGGGACCCATGCAATTTTAGAAGATAAAGTTCAGTTTAAAAACTTAGGGATTTCTATTATTGATGAGCAGCATCGTTTTGGAGTAGCACAGCGATCTAAAATGTGGCAAAAAAACGAGTTGCCGCCGCATGTTTTAGTAATGACAGCCACACCAATTCCACGAACTTTAGCAATGTCGGTGTATGGAGATTTAGATATTTCTGTTATTGATGAATTACCACCTGGGCGTAAAGAAATTAAAACGGTACATCGTTACGATAGTAATCGCTTAAGTGTTTTTAAGTTTTTAAAAGATGAAATCGATAAAGGGCGACAAGCTTATGTGGTGTATCCGTTAATTCAAGAATCTGAAGCAATGGATTATAAAGATTTAATGGATGGGTATGAAAGTATAGTTCGTGATTTTCCGTCGCCTAAATATCAAATAAGTATTGTACATGGGCAAATGAAACCTGCCGATAAAGAATATGAAATGAATCGTTTTGTTAATGGGGAAACTCAAATAATGGTAGCAACAACGGTTATTGAAGTAGGTGTAAATGTACCCAACGCATCTGTAATGGTTATTGAAAGTGCAGAGCGTTTTGGTTTAAGTCAATTACATCAATTACGAGGTAGAGTGGGGCGTGGTGCTGAACAAAGTTATTGTATTTTATTATCGAGCTATAAGTTATCATCAGACGGAAAAACACGTTTACAAACCATGGTAGAAACTACTGATGGATTTAAAATAGCAGAAGTTGATTTAAAACTCCGTGGTCCAGGTAATATCATGGGAACCCAACAAAGCGGGGTGTTAAACCTTAAAATTGCTGATGTTGTAAAAGACAGTGCTGTTTTACAAAAAGCACGACAAACTGCTGTTAATGTATTAGAAAAAGACCCTAATTTATCTAAGCCAGAAAATGCTAGTTTATTAAAAGTATATAGTCAAATACAAAAAACAAGCGGACTTTGGAGTAATATTAGCTAAGTGTATATGAATGTAAAAAAGAAAAACAAACAACCTTGGCCAACCAAAAAAGCTATGGAACAGGTGTATGAAATGAAACTTTGGGGCGATAATAAAACTGAGTTTTATTCAGGCGAAGGTTCTCATGATTTATTAATAACCGAACCATATATAAAGGCAGTAACAACATTTTTAATGTCTTTTAATAAACCAATTACTGTATGTGATTTAGGTTGTGGCGATTTTAATATAGGTAAACAATTAGTAAAATATACTCATAAATACATTGGAATAGATATAGTTACCGATTTAATAGCTTATAACAAAGAACATTTTAAAAATTCAAAATTAGATTTTCATTGTCTTGATATCTCAAAAGATACGTTACCAACTGCCGATTGTATTATAATAAGACAAGTTTTGCAGCATTTGTCTAATGCTGAGGTTTTAAAAGTTGTACAAAAGTTGCAAAATTTTAAATATGTTATTGTAACCGAACACTTACCAGAAGGAAATTTTACTCCAAATAAAGATATTATTTCAGGACAAGGGATTCGACTAAAAAAACAAAGTGGAATTAATTTACTAGCTCCACCATTTAATTTTAAGATAAAAGAAGAAACAAAATTGGTAAACAATGTTTTAAGTAATGGTAAAGGAGTTATTGTTACAACACTTTATCAGGTTTTTTAAAAAGTTAATTTTATTATTTTTTAATAAAATTTATAACTATTAATAAAGTAAATACTTTTTGCGTACTTTTTTAAAATCTTCTAAGTCTTTTACCCAAGTAGCTTTAATTTCTGCTTCAGAAAAACCCTTTTCAATTTGTTGTTGTAATTTTTTTGTACCTGCTAATTTTGTAAAAAACGCATTAAAAAAATCTTTTTTATTAGCCATTTTATACGATTTTATCAGCCATGATAAATTCAAATTACTTAAAAATTCATTTTGTTGTAAATTTTCTCCGTAGCATAATTTACCCTTATGTTTTGGGTGTTTAGCTCCAGGGTTGGGTTGTGGTGTAAAACTAAAGTCATATTCAGTTAAAAAAGGAGCACCATAAATTTGAAACTGATTCTCAGTGCCACGACCGGCAGAAACATTGGTACCTTCAAAAAAGCATAAACTAGGATACAAATTTATACTTGTATCATTAGGTAAATTAGGCGAAGGTTTTATAGGTAAACTATATTTAATGGCATGTGTGTAGTTTTTTAGAGGAATAACAGTTAAATCACACAGAATTCCGTTTTTTAACCACTTTTCACCGTTAATCATTTGCCCGTATTCGCCAATAGTCATTCCATAAACTACCGGAACAGGATGCATACCTACAAAACTTTTATGCTCGGTTTCTAATATTGGGCCATCGATATAATGTCCGTTCGGGTTAGGTCGATCTAAAACAATTACAGGGATATTAGCCTCAGCAGCAGATTCCATTACATAGTGCAACGAAGAAATATAGGTGTAAAAACGAGCACCCACATCTTGAATATCAAACACAATAATATCTATGTTTTTAAGCTGTTCTTTAGATGGTTTTTTGTTTTTTCCATATAAAGAAATAATTGGCAACTGTGTTTTAGTATCAATACCATCTACCACAGTTTCACCAGCATCGGCTTTACCACGAAAACCATGTTCAGGAGCAAAAACTTTTGTAACGTTAACGTTATTATAAGTATGTAAATAATCAACTAAATGATGCTGTACAAGTTTAGAACCCATAATATTTGGTGCTATTTCAGTGTTTTGTAAAACATTTAAAACAGATGTTTGATTGGCAACAATAGCAACATTTTTACCTTTTAATTTAGATAAATAGCTAGCAGTTCTGTCAGCACCAATTATCAAAGAGTCAACAACTTTAATTGTTGGTGTTGTTTTTTTAGTAACCGTTTTTTGTTGCTTAGCACAAGCTATAAATAGAAAATTAATAGCTAAACTAAACACTATAAAATACTTAAAACTGTTTTTCATCTAAAGGTAAATTTAAAAGATAAAATTACTATTTAAAAACCTGTTTTATATAAAAAAGAGTAAAATATTTAAATGAAGGGTATTATTAAGTTTAGTTAAGTAAGAATTAATTACTTTTGATTTTGTTAAAAATAACGCTTTTGAATTTCGAATTATTTATAGCCAAACGAATTATTGCTGGTAAAGAGCATAAAAGTAATATCTCATCGCCAATTATTAAAATTGCAACCATCGCAATTACTTTAGGTATTGCTATTATGTTAATAGCTGTGTCTATTGCCGCAGGTTTTCAAAAAAAAATTAGCGATAAAATGACAGGCTTTAAAGGGCATGTTCAAATTGTAAATTACGATAGTAATAATTCAGATATTACTACTGCGCCTATAAGTATTAATCAAGATTTTTATCCAAAATTTAAAAATATAACCGGTATTAAAAACGTACAGGTTTTTGCAAATATTGGCGGTATTATAAGAACACCTACCGATTTTGAAGCCATTGTTTTTAAAGGTATTTCATCTGATTATGATTTTTCTTTTTTTAAAGAATATTTACTAGAGGGGCGTTTGCCAAATTTTGAACAACCTAGAAATAAAGAAATTTTAATCTCACAATCAATCGCAAATCGATTAGGATTTAAGTTAAATGATACTATTCAAACTTTATTTAGTGCAGCAAAAAGTAAGTTAAAATACAAAATGCGTAAACCAATAATTGTAGGTATTTATAATACCGGTTTTGAGCAGTTTGACAAAACAATGTTAATTGGTGATATTAGAGAGGTACGTCAAATAAATAGATGGAAACCAGATGAAATTGGCGGGTTTGAAGTTTTAATTGATGATTTTAGTCAGCTAACCCAAAAAGGAAACGAAATTTATAGTACTATCGGAACAACATTAAATAGCTATACAATTGTTGAAAATTATCCGTTAATTTTTGAATGGATAAAACTTTTTGATAATAATGTATGGTTTATTATCGCCATAATGATTGTCATAGCAGGTATTAATATGATAACCGCTTTATTGGTATTAATTTTAGAAAGGGTGCAAATGATAGGTATATTAAAAGCCCTAGGAAGTGCTAATTGGAGTGTTCGAAAAATATTTTTATACAACGCATCATACCTAATTTTAAAAGGATTGTTTTGGGGTAACTTAATCGGAATAACATTGCTATTACTACAACAAAATTTTAAAATAATTACCTTAGATCCAGCAACATATTCAGTAGCAACAGTACCAGTACATATTAGCCTTTTAGCAATCATTTTATTAAACCTAGGTACCTTATTATTATGTTTTTTAATGCTAATAATTCCGTCATATATAATTACCAAAATACAACCATCAAAGTCAATTAAATTTGCTTAACATAGTTTTTTTTTGAAGCTATTTCCCGCTTTTCGCACTCGCTCTTTTTTTGAAGAAAAATCAAAAAAAGGAGCTCAAACAAATGCTACAATCGGGGCTAAGTTTATTTAGTAAGTGATAGATAATTTAACAGTGAGTTCGAATTTTTTTTAGCTAGCAAAAACAATATAAAAAATAGATTAAAATTATTTTTTAATTTATAAAATAACACTAATAAACTGGTTGCGTTAGCGATTGAATGGTGTGTTTGAGCTCTTTTTTAATTTTGGTTTTTATTTGTGAGGAACGAACAAATTAACAAAGTGTCCAAAATTAAAAAAAGCGAGTAATGAAAGCGCGACACTTGTGGAACGCCCAAAAGAAATTACCTTTTCAGTTGTAAAATTATGACACTCTGTCATTGTAATTAAATGAATACTTATTTTTTCTGCCAAAATAAAAGCAAATACTTGTTGGCACACACTTTGACTATTACTACTCGTAAAATTGAATTAAAAAAATTAAGATAAAATAGTTAATTATGAGTAAAATTATAGGAATTGATTTAGGAACCACAAATTCATGTGTTTCTGTAATGGAAGGAAATGAACCAGTTGTTATTCCTAATGCTGAAGGGAAAAGAACTACACCATCTATCGTAGCATTCGTAGAAGGAGGAGAACGTAAAGTTGGTGATCCAGCAAAGCGTCAGGCGGTAACTAACCCAACAAAAACAGTTTATTCTATTAAACGTTTTATGGGTAACAAATTTTCTGAATCTTCAAAAGAAGCAGGAAGGGTACCTTATAGCGTTGTAAAAGGAGATAACGATACACCACGTGTAGATATTGATGGTCGTTTATATACGCCACAAGAAATATCAGCAATGGTATTACAAAAAATGAAAAAAACTGCTGAAGACTATTTAGGTCAAGATGTGGCAGAAGCAGTAATTACTGTACCAGCATATTTTAACGATGCACAACGTCAGGCAACAAAAGAAGCTGGTGAAATTGCGGGTTTAAAAGTTAGAAGAATTATTAACGAACCAACTGCAGCTGCATTAGCGTATGGTTTAGATAAGGCAAATGATGATAAAAAAATCGTTGTTTTTGATTTTGGTGGAGGAACACATGATGTTTCTATCTTAGAATTAGGAGACGGAGTTTTTGAAGTGTTAGCTACGGATGGTGATACGCATTTAGGAGGTGATGATGTTGATGAAAAAATCATTAACTGGTTAGCTGATGAATTTAATGCAGAAGAAGGAATGGATTTACGTAAAGACCCGATGTCTTTACAGCGTTTAAAAGAAGCTGCTGAAAAAGCGAAGATTGAATTATCTTCTACTACTTCATCAGAAATTAATTTACCTTATATTACTGCTACTGCTAGCGGACCAAAACACTTAGTAAGAACATTAACAAGAGCTAAATTTGAAGCTTTAATTGATGACTTAGTAAAAAGAACTATTGAGCCTTGTCAAACAGCTTTAAAAAATGCTGATTTATCAACATCTGATATTGATGAAGTAATTTTAGTAGGTGGTTCAACTCGTATTCCTGCAATTCAAGAAGCTGTTGAAAAATTCTTCGGAAAATCACCAAGTAAAGGAGTAAATCCTGATGAAGTTGTTTCTTTAGGAGCTGCAATTCAAGGAGGTGTTTTAACTGGAGATGTAAAAGACGTTTTATTATTAGATGTAACGCCTTTATCTTTAGGAATTGAAACAATGGGTAATGTATTTACAAAGTTAATCGATGCAAATACTACTATTCCAACAAAAAAATCTCAAGTATTCTCTACAGCAGTAGATAATCAGCCATCTGTAGATATTCACGTTTTACAAGGTGAAAGAGCAATGGCAGCAGATAACAATACAATTGGTCGTTTTCAATTAACTGATATTCCACCAGCACAAAGAGGAGTTCCTCAGATTGAAGTAACTTTTGATATTGATGCAAACGGAATTATCAAGGTTTCTGCGGCTGATAAAGCAACAGGAAAATCTCAGGATATTCGTATCGAAGCTTCTTCAGGATTATCAGAAGAAGAAATCGAAAAAATGAAAGCTGAAGCTGAAGCAAATGCTGATGCAGATGCAAAAGCAAAAGAAACTGCTGAAAAAGTTAATGGTGCAGATTCAATGATTTTTCAAACAGAAAAGCAATTAAAAGAATTTGGTGATAAATTATCTGATGATAAAAAAGGACCAATTGAAGCTGCTTTAGTTGAATTAAAAGCGGCTCACGAATCTAAAGACTTAGCGCAAATTGATGCAGCTATGGAAAAGATTAATGAAGCTTGGAAAGTAGCATCTGAAGAAATGTATGCAGCACAACAACAACAACAAGCTGGTGGCGATGCAGGAGCGCAACAACAAGGTCAACCAGAAGCAAACAATGCTCAGGAAGATAATGTTGAAGATGTAGATTTTGAAGAAGTGAAGTAATTTTTACAAAATAATTTATAAAAGCTCGCCAATAGGCGAGCTTTTTATTTTATAAAAATCTCATTTTTCTTTTAGAAAAGAAAAGAAGTGCTTTAGAAAAAAATAAAGTCACTTGAGCAATTTTTTCTCAATGTGTTAGTAATCACTTATATATTTATGCTTAAATAAGGGAAAAACACCTTTATGTAAAATGTAAAAAAACAAAAAATAGACACACATGAGAAAAAAAATGACCATTTATGTTAGTGCAATACTTTTTGTATTAGCAAGTATTACAAGCTGTGATGATGATGAAAAAATTAGTCCAGCAGAATTTTCTATTACAGCGATAGAAAAAGATTTTGGAACAATAGAAGTAGAGCAATCGATTAACTACTCATTTAAAGTAACAAATGAGGGAGAGGCAGATTTAGAAATTGATGAATTTGTATTAATAGGAACAAATGCAGCTGATTTTTCAACTAGTGCAGTACCTAAAATAATTAAAAAGGATCAATCGTATAGCTTTGAAATTACCTTTGCTCCTTTAACAGAAGGAGAAAAAGAGGCTATTATAGAAATTACTACCAATATTGGAAAAAAAGAAATTACAGTAACAGGAATTGCAAAACCAAAACCATTACCAGGAGTTGATTTAAGTGCAACAGCGTTGGCTTTCGGAGATGTAGAGGTTAATCAAACAAAAGATGTTATGTTTAGTATAACTAATAGCGGAAGTGCAGATTTAGAAATTACTGCTTTTGAGGTAAAAGGAACAAATGCTTCTGATTTTTCAACTTCAGCAACAGCAGAAACCTTAGCAGCAGGAACAACAAAAACAATTACAGTAACGTTTGCACCAACAGTCGTAGGCGAAAAAACAGCAAGTTTAGAGGTAACAACCAATACAGGAGTTAAAGTTATTACTTTAAGTGGTAAAGCTACAGCAACACCAATACCTGTAATGGAATTTAGTGAAACACCTATTCGTTTTGGAAATGTAGAGGAAGGGAAAAACGTATCTAAAAACATTACAGTTTCTAATACAGGAAATGCAGATTTAGAGATTACTAATGTAAATATTATAGGAGGTAGTTCTGCATCATTTTTTACAGTAGTAGGAGGTACAAGTTCATTAATAAGAACTATTGCGCCAGGTGATACATATACTTTTGAAGTTAAGTTTACGCCAAGTTCACAAGGATTTGCTTCAGGATCTATTAAATTTTTTAATAATTCTAGTGATAATGAAGCGTCTTTACCAATGAATGGAACAGGAACAGCACCAGCACAACCTGCAATTGCTTTTAGTGAAACTGGATTAGGTTTTGGAGATGTTACAGTAGGTAACTCTTCAAATGATTTAACTTTTGCTATTCAAAATAATGGTCAAGGAAGTTTAGAGGTAAGTAATATTAGAATGAGTGGACTTAACCCTAGTGATTTTACCTTGGTAAATGTATCTGCACCACAAACAATTGCTCCTAATGGTGGTGTTTATGAGGTAACAGCACGTTTTACACCACAATCTGAAGGACAAAAACAAGCAATGATAGTTGTAGAAAGTAATGATCCTACAAAGCCAAGCCTTGCTATTATTATTAATGGTACGGGGTTACAAGCTACAACAGGTACTATTGTAAATATACCAGATACTAATTTTAAAACAGCTTTAGTTGCTAATAACGCTATTAATATTAATGGAGATAGTGAAATTCAAGTGTCAGAAGCTCAGGCTTTCACGGGTGAAATTAAAGTAGACGGATTGAATATCTCAGATGTAACAGGTTTAGAGGCTTTTGTGAATATTACACAGTTTAATGCTGATAATAATTCGTTAACAAGTATAGATTTAAGTCAAAATACAGCATTAAAAAGATTAATCTTAAGAAGAAATAGTTTAACAGCCTTGGATCTTTCAGCTAATACAGCACTAGAAACTATATTAATTGAGGAAAATAGTATTAGTGCAATAGATTTAACAAATCATTCTAGCTTAGAGAATTTTCAATGTGGAGATAATAATATTGCTACTTTATCATTACCAACAACAGCCAATGATTTACGAACTTTATACTTAGAGAAGAATCAAATTAGTACGTTAGATGTTTCTATGTATCCAGATTTAAGAACTTTAGTTGTTTACAACAACAATTTAACAAGTGTAGATATTTCTAATAATTCGAGAGTTGTTAGTTTACATGTTAGACGTAACAATTTAACAAGTTTAAACGTAGCTAATGGCAACAATATAAACTTTATATATATGGTTGCAGATAATAATGATAACTTAACTTGTATTCAACATGATGCTGGTTTTGATCCTTTAAACCCACCAAATACACAAGCAAACCAATGGGCTAAGCCATCTGGAGCTTCTTGGAGTACTTCTAGTTGTCAATAAAAAACATTCCCTTTAAATAGTAGTTCAAGAAAGTTACCTGTGTAAAAAAGCAGGTAGCTTTTAATAGCATAAAAACAATAATAGAAATGAAAAAATATACAATATTAGTTTGTTTGTTCTTCGCTAGTTTTTTGTTTCATCAAACAGCTAATGCTCAGTTTGGTGGTATGTTAAAAAAAGCTAAGCAAAAAGTAACAAAAAAAATAACAAAGAAAGCTTCTTCATCAATAGAAAAATCAGCTACAAGTTCAACTACTAATTCAACGTCAAATACTAACGAGTACTCAGACGAAGAGTTTAAAAAAGAGTTAGCTAAAAAGTATCCCAACGATAAACAAAAGCAAGATTTTTATTTTAAAAAGTATAAAGAATATCAACAAAAACAGGCAGCAGAAAAAGAAGCCTTGTTAGCTAAAGAAAAAAGTAAAGGTAAAGAAGTAAATAAAATTCCTTCACCAATTGAAAGTAGTGAAAATGATAAATTTAAAGACAATCAAATTTATGTATTAAACAGAACAAAGTTTAAAAAAATGCCTGCTTATGATGGTGGTTTTTCAGATAAAATGGAACTGTCTGGTTACTACCATCTATCACAATACTTTGTTAGAAATCCAACAAATCATTTTGATAGAGATCCAGGTGATATTTACGAAGGTTTTTCTATTGAGTACGACCCAGCATCATATCAGTTAAATGCCTATTTTTCACCAAACCAAAAACGTTACGGTGTTGTTCCTGAGAAGTACAGAAAATCTGCCGATAAAGGTAATATTCAATTTCAATTTGGAATGGGGGGTGGACCAGAATGGACGAATACAAATGTGCTTTTATTGGAGCCAGGAGTATTATTAATTGGAGCAGCGGTATATCATAAAAATGATAATGTTGGTCATAAATGGATGAATAATGCCCAACCAAAACAGTTTGTAATTGCGGCAAAAGATCCAGAAAAAATTAAGAAGTATTATAAAAACCCTGAAGTAACTTCTCAAACAACTTTTGCTAAGTTTGATGACTTACGTAAAGATTGGTTAGGAGCAAAGTTAAATAGTGTAACAATGCCAGCTAAAGGAAGTTTTGATAAAAATTCAGCAATTAAAAGAGCAGCTGTAAGTGGATTGAATAAATATTATGGTAAAATGAGTATGCAAAATATATATCAATACATGACATCTAATAGATGGTCAACTGTAAAACATAGAGTAACAGGAGTACCTTTGTATCAATGGGCAGTTGGGGCTGTTGTACAGAAAAATACTGGCGGAAAATGTATGTTGCAACAGTTTATAATAAGAAAAGACTATACTGGGGGCGGAAAATATGGAAGTCCTTTTTTTAATGGAATTAACAGAGCTAGTGTTAGAGCTCCTTATGGTGGGTATGTAAAATGCAATGCTAAACCTAAAAACTAAATAGATACTTTAAATTAAGAATCGTTGTAAAAGGTGGTGTTTTGCGTATTATTGCATAACCACCTTTTTATTGTAATATTAAATTTGTGAAAAAAACGTTTTATATACTAATTATCATTTCATTTTTTGTTGAAAATATATTTTCGCAAGAACCTTTTTATACACAATTTACATCTGATGATGGATTAGTGTCTTTAGCAAATTATAATATTATACAAGATAAAGATAACCTAGTTTGGGTTGGAGGCGAACAAGGATTGTTTTATTACAACGGTAAAAAGTTTCGACAAGTAAAAAAAACGATTGCTACCACAAAAAGTATTTTTAATTTACAAATAGATAATGAAGGCCAAATTTGGTGCTCAACCATTTCAGGACATATTTATAAGGTTATAAACAAAGAACTACACTTGTTTAAAGATTTTTCTAATGAGTTAAAAGGAACTTATGCGCATTTAATAGTGATGCAAAATGATGTTTTTTTTATATCACAAAGAAAAAGTTATCAGGTAGATAAAAAAACAGCATCAATTAAAAAAAACTTAAATGCGCATGTTTCTAAATTTGTAAAAACAAAGAATGGCTTTTTTTATTACAACTTAAAAGAAACTAATACGATAACGCAAGTTTATGAAAAAGAAGGAAAGCCTATTTTTAAAAAAATAAACTTTGATATAGAAAAGAACTGTTTAGATGAGGGAAAATTTCAAATGCTTCAATGGTTTAATGATGTTGTTGTAAAAGTAGATAAAGAAGAATTTAAGGAATTTTCAATTAACATACATACTCGAAAAATTAATAGAGTTAAGTTACCTAAAGCCCTTAAAAAAGCTCAAGTTTATAACACTAAAAAGTTTAAAGAAAATTGGATGCTAACATCAAAAGGTATTTTTATAACTTTTGATAATGAAAAAGCTGATAGTACTAGACAAATTTTTAAAGATTATCATATAACTGATGTTTTAAAGGATAATGAAAATAACTATTGGCTTACCACACTTCAAAATGGTGTTTTTGTTGTGCCAAATTTAGAGATAACAAAAAAAAGTTTTTTAGGAGTAAACGAAGATATTATTTCAATTGAAATTATAGATAAAGATCGTTTATTATTAGGTACTCAAAATGGTAATTTAATTGATTATAATGTGCAAAATAACAGTCATAAAATTATAAAGTTAACTAACCAACGCCCCGTAAATAGAATTAAATATAACAAAACACTTCAAAGAGCATACATAAGTACCAACGGAACCAGTAGCTATATTTATGATTTAAAAAAGTTGAAAGTTATTAATCTAGGAGAGCAATTTACTACCGCAAAAGGTTTTGCACAAATAAACAAAGATTCACTGGTGTATTTATCATACCGTCATGCTGTTATTTATACCCACCTTTCTAAAAATAATAATAAATATACCGTTTTAGAAAATAAAAGACCAATAAGCACTCATTACGATTTAAAAAATAAACTTATTTATGTAACTTATATTGATGGGACAGTGGTTTATAATAAAAAACTACAAACTATTCCTGTGAGTTATCAAAATAAACCTATTATTTTTTCAGAATATACCCAAACTATTGATGGTGAAATATGGGCAACAGCAAGAAATAAAATTTTAAAGCTAGCAGCAGGAAAAGTTACTGATAGCATAACGTTTTCAAATGGATTATTAAAATCTCAAATAAAAGGAATTTTAGGAGAAGGTAATTTTTTATGGATTGTAACAGAAAAAGGGATACAAAGATACGATACTGATAAACAGCAGATAAAAACAATCAATTTAACAGATAAAAGCACTTTAAAGTTTAAATCTCCCGTAATACAAAACGGTTATTTGTGGATAGCAGGTAATAATTTCTTATGTTCAGTAAATACCGCTATTTCAGAGCTAAAACAGCCAAATTTAGCTCCGTTAGCTTATATAAGTAATATTAAAATTGGTGGAGTTGAACAAGAAATTAAGACAAAATACAAATTACCATATAAAACTAATGATATTACGTTTAATTTTAACGCTAATGGTTTTAAAGCTAGTGCTAAGAATGTTTTTCAGTATAAACTTTTAGGTTTTAATACAACGTGGCAAACATCTGAGTTGAATGATGATGTGGTAAGGTATATTGGAATTCCATCAGGAAAATACGAGTTTTTGCTTAGAACCAAAAGCATAGGTGGAACTATTGGAGAAGAAAGTAAAGGTGTTAAAATAATTGTACAAAAACCTTTTTGGAAAAACTGGTGGTTTATTATAATAGTATTTTTAATAGCTGTTTTAGGAGTAATAATATATTACCAAATTAAGTTAAAATGGAAAGAGGAAGAAGGAGAGCGAGAATTAGAAAAAGTAATTTTAGATAGTAGAATAAGTAAGTTAAGGTTAGAAAACTTACGTTCACAAATGAATCCTCATTTTATTTTTAATTCTTTAGGAGCTATTCAAGATTATGTAATGAAGAATGAAAAATATTTAGCAAGCGATTATTTGGTTAAATTTTCTCGTTTAATAAGAATGTATTTAAACCACAGTAGAGTTAATCTAATATCACTTAAAGAAGAACTTAACTCGTTAGATATATATATAGCTTTAGAGCAATTACGATTTGAAAATAAATTTAAAGTACATTTTTTAGTTGATAAAAAAATTAATAAAGAAGATTTTGAAGTTCCCCCATTGTTTATACAACCATTTGTAGAAAATGCAATAAAACATGGACTCGTTCATAAAAAAGATCAAGGAAATTTAACGATAATAGTAAAAAAAGATATAAGTAATACTCTAATTATAATTATTGAAGATGATGGTATTGGGCGAAAAAAATCATCAGAAATTAATAAAAAAAGACAAAGGCATAAGTCTTTTGCGGTAAATGCTACTCATGAGCGAGTTGCTTTGTATAAAAAAGAAAATTTATTTGATATTTTAGTACATTTTACAGATAAAGAGGATGAATATAATAATGCCACAGGAACAATAGTAACACTAAAAATAAAAAGAATTTAATAATGAAAGCTTTAATTATTGATGATGAAACAAAAGCACGTAGTGTAATGAAAACGATGCTTACTGAGTTTTTTCCTGAAATAAATAGTGTTATTACAGCAAATAATTTAGTAAACGGAGTAAAATCAATCCGTGAAAATAACCCTGATATTGTTTTTTTAGATATTGAAATGCCTGAATACTCTGGTTTAGAAATATTAGATTTTATTTCTGAACCTATAGAGTTTCAATTAATTTTTATAACAGCATATCAACAATACGCATTAGAAGCATTAAAATTATCGGCAATAGATTATTTGGTAAAACCTATTGATAGAGAAGAGTTGCGAGTAGCTATAAATAAAGCTAAAATAAATATTAATCAAAAGAAAGTAACTGCACAATTTTCAGAGTTAAAAAAAGCAATTCAATCATTATCGTCACATAAAATAGCTTTAGAAGTACCGGGAGAAATTATTTTTGTTTCGCATGAAGATATTTTATATTTAGAAGCAGATGGAATGTATACAAAAGTGTATCTAGCGAATAAGGAAAAACAACTAATATGTAAACCATTAGTTTACTTTGAAAATCAACTTCATAATAATAATTTATTTTTTAGGTGTCATAGGTCTTTTTTAATAAACCTCCACTATTTAGACAAGTTTGTAAAAAAAGATGGCGATTTTTTACTGATGCGAAATCATACAACGATCCCTATTTCAAAAACAAAAAAGCAAGAATTTTTAAAAATTATAAAAGAAGTGTTTTAGATTTGTAAAATGCAATTTTATCAAAAAGAAATTCAATTACCAGTATTTACTAGAGGTTATCATTTAATTACTGATGTTTTAGTTGCTGAAATACCTGAAATAAAGAGTATTAAAATAGGACAATTTCAGGCATTTATAAAACATACCTCTGCAAGTTTAACGATTAATGAAAATGCTGATCCAACGGTTCGGTTAGATTTTGAATCGCATATTAATAAAATGATTCCTGAAAACATGCCCTATTATAAACACAATTATGAAGGAGCAGATGATATGCCTGCACACATAAAAAGTTCTATGTTGGGTTGCCAAGTACAAATACCAATAACTAACGGAAAATTAAACCTAGGTATGTGGCAAGGTGTTTATTTAGGTGAACATAGAAATTACGGAGGAAACAGAACAATTGTAATTACCATATTTGGAGTTTAATGAAGTATCATAAATTCAATTTTTTTAAATACACGTATTGCGAGTTTGAATCTCGGTCAATAGATTTTTTTAAAGATAAATCAGCACATTATCAAAGTAAATCGGGTAGTTTGTATTTTTATACAGACGAAGGGGTTTACAGATATTCAAACCATTGGGGACGTGTAGCAAATTGTCGTTGGAAAATTAAAAATATTGAAGATTATAAAAGTCAAAATTATTACGTAGGTTTTGCCAAATGGAGCGATTTTTACCCGTTAAATGATACCGATAAAGTGTTTTATGTAATCGTAGATTTTTTATTAAAACAAGCAAAAATCCAAAGAATTAATAAAAATGAGGGAGGAAATGGAAATTTTTTAATGACATCAATATTAGCACATCAGCGGTTAAAACAAATTAATACCTTATTTAAGGAGCATAAATGGGCACAATATTTTGATGAAGACATTGAGCAACTAAGAAAAATATTAATAACAAATTTAGTTGCCACAACTAAAACAATACAACAATTAAAAAGAGAATTGTAGTTTTAGTAAACACTATTAACCCCTACGCTAAATCCAAAACGAATTTCACTTTCACTACCAAGCCTTTGAATAGCAATTTTACCTAAAGCAATTTTACCAAATTCATTATTGGTAATTTCTTCATCATTTAAAAATAACTGTCCCGTAAACTGCTTTTTAGTATTGTACTCGCTTTTATCTTTTTTGTTTTGGTACACATTAATAGATAAAATATTGTTTTTATCGGTGTAACCACAAAAAACACCATAATTATCCCAAAAAATATAATTATTACTTTTAGTAAGTTCTCTATCAGGTTTTCCTAAAGCGTTAATTAAAGTATCGTATTTTGTAGGAAAAGAAATAGGTTTTTTATTAATAAAAATAACATCAGTATCGCATTTAATAATTAAATTTTTTACTTTTTTCTTTTTAAAAAAATTAAACATAATAGCGTATTTTTATTAAGTGATTACTTTTGTTAAGTTGCATGCAAATTTAAAGAATAAAACTCAACTTTTCGTTAAATTTGCTAATCTGAAACAAAATCATTTAAAATGAATATACCTCAAACAAGTTTTCCTCGAGTCGTGATTATAGGGGGTGGATTTGCAGGACTGGCAGCTGCAAGAGGATTAGAAAAACAAGAACTTCAAGTTGTTTTAATAGATAAACATAATTACCATACTTTTCAACCATTATTATATCAAGTAGCTACTGGTGGCTTAGAGCCCGATAGTATTGCATTTCCGTTGCGTAAACGTTTTAATGATGTAGAAAATTTCTTTTTTCGTTTGGCAGAAGTAACTAATATTGAAACAGATAAAAAAAACATTGAAACAACTATAGGAAATTTAGAGTATGATGAGTTAATTATAGCTACAGGATCTACCACTAATTTTTTTGGGAATACGAATATTAAAAAATATGCGATGGAAATGAAATCGGTTCCGCAAGCATTAAATATTCGTAGTTTGGTGTTAGAAAATTTTGAAGAAGCGCTGTTAGAAACCAATTTACAAAAACGAAGCGCTTTAATGAATTTTGTTATTGTTGGTGGTGGGCCAACAGGTGTTGAGTTAGCAGGTGCATTGGCAGAAATGAAAAAAGGAATTTTACCAAAAGATTACCCTGATTTAGATATCCGATTGATGAAAATAAATTTGATTCAAAGTTCTGGCGAATTGTTAAAAGGAATGAGTAGTAAAGCATCAGAAAAAGCAGAAGATTTTTTAATAAAATTAGGCGTTGATGTTTGGAAAGATCTACGAGTTTTAGATTATGATGGAGTAACGGTAACAACAAATGGCCATGATAATTTTAATGCAGAAACTGTAATTTGGGCTGCAGGAGTAAAAGGAAAAACAATAAATGGCTTACAGCAAGAGTGTATTGTTGAAAGAGCAAGTAGGTTTAAGGTTGATAAATATAATAAGGTAATAGGTTACAATAATATATATGCCATAGGCGACGTTGCTTGTATGCAAACCGAAAAATATAAATTTGGACATCCAATGATGGCGCAACCTGCCATTCAACAAGGAATATTATTAGCAAAAAATATATTAGCGAAATTTAAAAGTAAAAAACTTAAAGAATTTAAATATAATGATAAAGGAGCGATGGCTACCATTGGTAGAAATAAAGCGGTAGTAGATTTACCTAGATTAAAATTTCAAGGTGTTTTTGCTTGGTTTGTGTGGATGTTTGTACACCTTTTTTCTTTAATAGGTTTTAGAAATAAAGTAATTGTTTTTATGAATTGGATGTATAATTATATTCGTTTTGATAGAGAAACAAGGCTTATTATAAGACCTTATAAAAACAAAAATAAATACAGTTTTAAAGCGTAAGAGATGAGTATTACAAGAAATATTAAATGCCCCGAATGCGGATTGTTTAATACGAATAAAGAGTATTGCGAAAATTGTAATACGCTAATTTCTCATGAAAAAAAACGAGCTTTAAAGCAAGAGGCTTTCAAGAAGTATGAAGTAAAGAAGGCGAAGCATAAAATAGATAACCCTAACTTAACAGAGCGTTTAAAAAAACATCCTTTCTTTTTATATAAAGCTATTGGTTGGGTATTATATTCTGCATTTTTAGTGATTAGTTTAATCGGAGGAGCATTAGCTTGGTTTATAGCAATGGTTGCAGCTGGTTAAAATGAAAAAAGCAATATATGTTTACTTTGTGTTTTCATTGTTTTTAGGAACAACTGTGTATTTTGCTCAAAAGTTAAAATTATCACTTCCAAAAATTATTAATTTTTATCTGAATGATTTTTTAATAATCCCAATTTTGTTAATTAGTTGTTTAATTTTTTTAAGATGGAGTAAGCAAAATAAAAACTATCAAATACCTATTTGGATTGTTTTATATATTTGTGGTTTATATGCGCTGTTATTTGAGTACATATTACCTAAATTCCATCCACGGTATACCGCTGATATAATAGATGCGGTTTTGTATTTTGTAGGTGGTTTTGTATTTATGGTTCTTCAAAAAAAAGAGTAAAGGTAAAAATGACTTCTGAAAAAATAACTTCAAAAACAGTTGTAAGAATAAGTAAGGCGATTACTTATATTGAAGAGCATTTACAAGAAAAATTAATTTTAAAAGAAATAGCATCAAAAGCATATTTTTCTCCATTTCATTTTCACCGTCTTTTTTCAGTTGTAACTGGCGAAACATTAAATAATTTTATTGTTAGAAAAAGAATAGAAAAAGCCGCAGCATTTTTATTGCACAAAAAAGAAATGTCGGTTACAGAAATTTCAGAAATGGTTGGGTTTACAAGTTTATCTTCTTTTTCAAGAGCATTTAAAAAATTTTATAGCATGAGTCCTCTTGAATTTAAGAAAGAAAGTAAACATAAGTTTAGCAAAATTTGTAAAATAAAAAGCAAGAACGGACAAATGGAAACGTATTTTGAACAATATATTTGTAATGTAAATAACGCTTTAAAATGGCTAAAAATGAATGCAAATACTGAAGTTAAAATTGTATCCGAATTACAATTAGCGTACATAAATCATCAAGGAAATATAAATTTAATTAGCCAAACCTATGGTAGGTTAATGCAATGGGCTTTTCCTAGAGGGTTAATGGAACAAGAAAATTTAAGAATGGTAACCATTTATCACGATAGTCCTAAAATAACAGCTCCAGATAAAGTACGTATGAGTGCTTGTATGACTTTAAATAAGAAAGTAGAAACAGCAGGAGAAGTAAATTTAAGAACACAAGCAGCATTAAAATGTGTTGTTTCTCGTTTTGAAATTACGGTTAACGAATTTGAAAAAGCATGGGAAAGTAGTTTTGTTTGGATGAGTGAACACGGTTATAAAAAAGCAATTCAAGATCCGTTTGGTATTTATTATAACAATCCAGAAGAGCATCCAGAGAAAAAGTGTATTGTAGATATTTGTATACCTGTAGAATAACTAAAAAGGTCTTTCATTATTTTATGAAAGACCTTTTTAGCTAAATTAGCTTTCTAAAATTAGTGATGTTTTTTTTGGCCTCCGAACTAATGTCTGTGCCATTATCAGTAAACCAAGCATGGGTTGTTCCTAGGTAGTTCATGCCTAAATAATTTGCACTTTCAATAAAAGGCATTTCAAATCCGTTTTTTAAATCGTTAGCACCAGAATTACTTATCATTGCCATGTTTTTTCCTCGTAATTTTCTGCCTAATTCTTTTTTATAATGTAAAAGGTCAGACATTCTATCAAAAAAAGTTTTTAAAACTCCGCTCATTGCATACCAATATACAGGAGTAGCAAAAATAATAGTATCATACTTTTCAATAATCATTTCCATTAAAGGAATAAAATCATCATTAGCATTACTAAAATCGTACTCAAAAGCACCAATTTTTTTAGTTTTTAAATCAATAATATCAAAATCATTGTTTTTATTTAAATAGTTAACAACGGTATTTGTATTACCGTTACTTTTTGAACTTCCTTGTATAATTACTTTTTTATTCATTGGTTTTTATTTAGCGTATAAATTTCAGAATTTATATAAAAAAGATATTTAATATTTGATTGTAAAAATTGATGATTATCAAGAAAAAATCAATCGTAAAAGGAGATATTTTTTGTATTTTTATGCTATAAATTAACTTGAATAAATGAATGTAGATACCTATAAGTTTTTTAACGAAGCAACATTAACAAATTTTAAAACAAAAGAAGTTGATGAAGATGCTAAAAAGAAACTTAAAAAAGTAAGAAAAGAAATTAGTAAACTACAAGGTACTATGTATGCCGAAGGTAAATACAGTATGTTAATTTGCTTGCAAGGAATGGATACTTCAGGAAAAGATAGTTTAATTCGTGAGGTATTTAAAGATGTAAATGCGCGTGGAGTAGTGGTACATAGTTTTAAAGTGCCTACAGATTTAGAGTTAAAACACGATTTTTTATGGAGACACTATATAGCGTTACCTGCAAAAGGAAAAATAGGAGTGTTTAACAGAACACATTACGAAAATGTATTGGTAACAAGAGTGCACCCTGAATATATTTTTGGAGAAAATATACCTACAGTTAAAAGTTTAGATGATTTAAATGATGAATTTTACCATGCTAGAATGGATAGAATCAATCAATTTGAAAAACATATTTCAGACAGTGGTACCATTATTTTAAAGTTCTTTTTAAATGTATCAAAAGATGAACAAAAAAACAGGTTGTTACGTCGTTTAAATATTCCAGAAAAAAACTGGAAATTTTCTTCAGGCGATTTAAAAGAACGTAAATTGTGGGATAAATATCAAGAGTGTTATCAAGATTTATTAAATAGAACATCAACAAATTATGCACCTTGGTATGTTGTGCCTGCAGATGATAAACCTACAGCACGATATATTGTAGGTAAAACAATTTGTGAAGCCTTAAAAAAGTACGGTTTTAAAGAGCCAACATTAGCACAAAAGGATTTAGATAAAATAAACGAGTTTAAAGCTCAGTTAAATAACGAATAATTGCCAAAAAAGATGGAATTAAACTTAACAAAACCAATTATATTTTTTGATTTAGAAACCACAGGAATCAATATAGCAAAAGATAGAGTGGTAGAAATATCAATATTAAAAGTATTTCCAAACGGAAATAAAGAAAGTAAAACATGGTTGGTAAATCCAGAAGTAGCGATTCCAAAAGAATCGTCAGAAATTCATGGAATAACCAACGAAAAAGTAGCTAATGAACCAACTTTTAAAGAATTAGCACCAAGTATAAACGAAATGATTACAGGTTGTGATTTGGCAGGATTTAATTCAAACCGATTTGATATCCCGCTTTTAGCGGAAGAATTAATGCGTGCAGGCATCGATTTTGATATGAAAAATAGAAAAGCGATTGATGTTCAGGTAATTTTTCATAAAAAAGAACAACGTACCTTAAGCGCTGGTTATCAATTTTATTGTGGAAAAGAATTAGTAGGAGCCCATGGTGCAGAAGCTGATACTAACGCTACCTATGAAATTTTATTAGCACAGTTAGACAAATATGACGACATTGAAAACACTGTTGATGCGTTAAGTGAATACTCAACACACGGTAAAAGAGCCGATTTTGCAGGTTTTATTTTGATGAATGATAAAGATGAAGAAATTTTTTCATTCGGTAAATATAAAGGACGTACAGTAGAAGAAGTATTTAAAGAAAACCCAGGGTATAATGCTTGGATACAAAATGCCGATTTTCCGTTATACACCAAAAAAGTATTACGTGAAATTAAAGAACGCATGGCGGTACCTAAAAAGAAAATGTCTGACAAAGAAAAATTAGAAGCTTTGCAGCAAAAATTTAATTTAAGGTAATTTTTAGTATCAAATTAAAAAAGAAAAAAATGTTTACAGAATATAATAATTTACCAAACAATTCAAGAGTTTGGATTTATCAAGCGGACAGAGAGTTTACCATAGAAGAAGTAGAATATATTTGTGCCAAAGCCATCCTTTTTATTGATAATTGGACACGACATGGCGATGATTTAAAAGGATCATTTACCATAAAATACAATCAGTTTTTAGTATTAGGTGTTGATGAAGGTTTTAATAATGTGTCAGGCTGTTCAATCGATTCATCAGTGCGTTTTATACAAGAGTTAGAAAAAGAACTTCGAATTGATTTAATGAATAAAATGAATGTATCTTTTAAAGATGATGAAAATATTAATGTAGTAAAACTACCCGATTTTCAGCAATTAATAAAAGACAAAAAAATAACATCAAAAACTACCGTGTTTAATAATATGGTAAATACCAAAGAAGATTTTGAAACCAACTGGGAAGTAACTGCTGATAAAAGTTGGCACAAACGATTTTTGGTATAACAATTGATTTTAAATATTGTGAAGAGCAATATTATTTTGAAAAGAGAAGAAAAAAATAGATGAAAAAGATATTTATCATAATAGCGATAGCTTTTATACAAACATTGCAGTCGCAACAAATAGATCCGTTGTTAGCAAAGGATACAGAAAATCAAAAAATATGGGTAGATAGTATTATGAATAATATGTCGATTGATGAAAAAATTGGACAGTTATTTATGATACAAGCCTATTCAAATAAAGATAAAAAGCATGAAAATTTTATAACCAATATGCTTACAAAATATCATGTTGGAAATGTTATTTTTATGCAAGGTACTCCTGAAAAACAGGTTGCTTTAAATAATAAATACCAATCAATAGCAAAAGTACCATTGTTGGTTGGTTTTGATGGTGAGTGGGGATTGGATATGCGTTTAAAAAACACCTATCGTTTTCCTTGGAACATGACTTTAGGAGCAATTCAAGATAATGAACTGTTAGAAGCAACAGGAAAAAGAATAGGAGAACACTGTAAAAGAGTGGGAATTCATATAAATTTTGCTCCGGTAGTAGATATTAATACAAACCCTAAAAATCCAATTATAGGAAATAGATCTTTTGGTGAAAATAAAGAAAATGTAACCCAAAAAGCAATCGCTTTTACCAAAGGTATGCAAAGTGTAGGAGTGTTGGCAAACGCAAAACATTTTCCTGGGCATGGAGATACAGCTGCCGATTCACATCATACTTTACCAACTATTAATTTTAACGAGCAACGATTAGATTCAATAGAGCTATATCCATATAAAAAAATATTTAAAGAAAGTGTTGCTAGTGTTATGACCGCGCATTTAAGTATTCCTGCATTAGAACCTAATAAAAAATTACCGTCATCATTATCAAAAAATGTAGTTACAACTTTATTGCAAGAAAAACTAGGTTTTAAAGGGTTGATAATTACTGACGGATTAAATATGAAAGGAGCTGCTAATTACTCAACACCAGCACAAATAGATGTGGCAGCAGTTTTAGCAGGGAACGATATTTTATTAATTCCACAAGATGTTCCTGGTTCGGTAAGATTACTAAAAAAAGCTTTAACTGAAGGGAAATTAACAGAAGAGCGATTAGATTATTCAGTAAAAAAAATATTAAAAGCAAAATATTTAGTTGGTTTAAATTCATATAAATCAATTGAAACAACAAATATTTCAAAATACATTAATTCGCCTTATGATGAGGTTTTACATCGAAAATTAATTAAAAATGCAATTACAGTTGTAAAAAATAAAGAAGCTATTTTGCCTATTAAGAATTTAAAAGACAAAAAAATAGCTTACGTCGCTTTAGGAGATGCGAAAGGCGGAGCTTTTGTAAAGATGTTAAAAAATTACACATCAGTTGATGTAGTTTCAGATAAGTATTTAAGTGTACTGAGCCAAAAATTAAAAAAATATAACTTGGTTATTGTAGGTTTTCATAAATCTAACAAGCATCCATGGAAAGGGTATAAATTTTCGAACAAAAACTTAGTTTGGCTACAAGAAATAGCAAAAAATAAGAAAGTCATTTTAGATGTATTTACAAGTCCGTACAGTTTGCTACAAGTAAAATCGTTTGAAAATATTGAAGGAGTTGTGGTATCATATCAAAATAGTAAATTATCGCAAGAATTATCAGCGCAAGCATTATTTGGCGCTTTTGATATGAAAGGAAAATTACCAGTGTCTATCAAAAATGAATTTAAAGAAGGAACCGGTGTTTTTGTAAAAGAAACGGGTGTTTTTCAATATACAATTCCTGAAGAAGCGGGAGTTTCATCAGAAAAATTATCAATAATTGATAAACGGATAGATACTATTTTACAAGAAAAAATGGCCCCAGGTGGTCAAATTTTTGTTGCTAAAAACGGAAAAGTTATCTATAATAAAAGTTTTGGATACCATACATTAGCAAAAAAAAAAGCAGTAAGAAACTCTGATATTTATGATTTAGCTTCTTTAACCAAAATATTAGCATCTTTACCTATGGTAATGAAAGCCGAAGAAGAGCGAAAGTTAAGTTTGTATTCTAGTTTAGGTGATATTTTACCAAGGTATAAAGATTCTAATAAAGATACGTTGCTAATAAAAGAATTATTGTCTCATTATGGGCGGTTACGTTCTTGGATTCCTTTTTATATGAATACAAGAGATGAAGAAACAGGAAAAAATTCAGTAAAATATTATAGAAAAAAACGAACAGGTAATTTTAATATTAAAGTAGCCAGAAATTTATATTTAAATAAAAGTTATAAAGACTCAATATATAAACATATTGTAGATTCTGAACAACGAAAAAGAGTCGGGTATAAGTACAGTGATTTAGGTTATTATATGATAAAAGAAATCATAGAAAAGAAATATAAAAAACCACTTAACAAGTTAGCAAATGATTTTTTTTATAGCTCTTTAGGTGCTAACAGAACGAGTTATTTACCACTTAGAAAGTTTAGAAAGTCAGAAATAGTACCCACTGAAAGAGATACATACTATAGAAACCAATTAGTACATGGTTATGTGCATGATATGGGAGCGGCTATGCTTGGTGGAGTAGGAGGGCATGCCGGATTGTTTTCAAATGCAAATGATGTTGGTAAAATAATGCAAATGTATTTGCAAGAAGGAACCTATGGAGGCACAAGGTATTTGGCAGCAGAAACTGTACAAAAATTTAATAAACGTTATTATGAAAATAAAAAAGTACGTAGAGGTTTAGGGTTTGATAAACCACAACTAAACCCTAAGGTAAAAGCAACTTGTGGTTGTGTTTCAGATAAAAGTTTCGGTCACAGTGGTTTTACAGGAACTTATACGTGGGCAGATCCTGCAACTGATATTGTATATGTCTTTTTATCTAACAGAATATATCCTACAATGCGAAATAGAGGATTGGTAAAAAGTAACATACGTACCAAAATTCAAAAAGATATTCAAGAAGCTATTTTGATGTCGGAGTAGTACTTAATTTGGTGTAAATAAGTACTATTAGTATTGATGTAGTTAAGTAAATAAAAGCCATTTTATAATCTGTATAATAGCTAATAAGTAAACTTTGCAAAAGGTAAAATAAAGGAAAGAGCACGATATTTAAAGCAAATCTAAACGTGTCGATAAATTCTATTTCAGTTATCTTTTTACTTATTAGCTTCCAAATTAAATAAGGCACTATACTATTTATAATTAGTATATAAAATAAGAAAGAAACGTAGTTTTTACTACGTTTTTTTGCTTTTATAAATTGTGTTGTTTTAATAATTTTGTTTACATAATTAACATATGTAAAGTCTATTTGTGCTTTATTTAGTTTTTGTAAGCTAGCGTGATATTCTTCATTGTTGTTTATGTGAACACTTAAACTTTCTAATTGATTTGTTACTTGTTGTTTTATTGTTTTTACAGATTTAGTAATGTTGTTTTTATCATAATAAGTATTAGCTAAAATAGGTTTTCCGAAGTTTAAAGTAACTTTTGAGGGATAAGAGGAAGCATTTTGATATGTGATTCCTACAGGTATAATATGTATTTTAGTAGTAGGGAAGTTATCTAAGGTGCCAAAAACAATTCGAGTAAAACCTTTACTTAAGGGTCGTATAAATCGATCTTTACAATGACTGCCTTCAGGAAAAATAAGTAACGTTTTGTTTTCTTTTAAAATAGTTTGGCACTTGTTAAAAATTTCTTCATTTTTAGAAAGTTGTTTTATCCCATCTCTTATGCGATATACAGGCATCATGCCTAATAAATCGAAAAAATAAGCTAAAAATCGATTATTAAAAACAGCAGCTCTAACCAAAAAATGAGTCTTTCTCTTTATATGTGTTGCGATAAATAAAGGGTCAATTAAGCCATTTGGGTGATTAGCAGTAAAAAGAACAGCTTCGTTTTTAGGAATGTTTTCTAAGCCCAAAACAGTTGTTTTTTTTGAGTAAAAAAACAAACCTGTTTTCACGTATACTTTTAATAAATAATATAAAAATGTTCTCATATACTAATTTTTTCTTCCCCAATAAGTTGCAAGTATCATTCCTGAAAAAACGTCCCAAATACCCCAAAAAGCAGCGAGTAATGCCATGCCACCAAGCCCTTCAAAGAAACCAAAAATTAATAATAATCCCAATCCGCCATTTTGAATTCCAGTTTCTATAGCAATTGTTTTGCTATCAGCCTTGTTTAAACCAAAAATTTTAGCAGTAAAAAAACCAAGAAAATAAGCTAAAACATTGTGGAAAATAACTAAAAATAGGACTAAATGAATATAATTTGTGAAAATAGTTAGGTTTTGAGAAAAAGCAATTACAATTAAAATAATAAAAACAGTCATAGAAAGTGGTTTTAATATCTTTTCTGTTTTTTCAGCCATTTCAGCATGATAATGTTTTATAATCATACCAATTATTAAAGGAATTCCTAGTATTAGGGATACTAGTTTAAATAATTCGAAAGGATTTAATTCAACCGTTTTTAAAATTGTATTTGTAGGTTTGTATAAACTTCCCCAAAAATGTAAGTTTATAGGAGTCATAAAAATACATATTAATGTAGCAAAGGCAGTTAAACTTACAGATAAAGCGGCATTTCCTCCAGCCATTTTACTAAAGAAGTTAGATACATTTCCGCCAGGACAAGCAGCAATCATCATCATTCCTAAAGCAAAACTAGGATGTGGTTGTATTAAAATAATTGCAATAAATGTTACAGCAGGTAACAAAATAAATTGTGATAACACACCAACAAAAACAATTTTAGGTTTTTTTAAAAGACGTTTAAAATCGTCTATTTTTATGCCCAATGCAACACCAAACATAATAATAGCAATTGCAATGTTTAGAAGCCATAAACCATCTGTATCAAAATTTATTTTAATACTGTCTATTTGTGTGTTATTAATGTTTAAAAGCATATTCAATAATATTTGCTCCCATTTTTAAAGATTTCATCCTTATTTCTTTCGGGTTGTTGTGAATTTCAGCATCTTCCCATCCATCACTTAAATCACTTTCATAATCATAGAAAATAATTAATCGATTTTTATAAAAAAGCCCCAAGCCTTGAGGAGGTTTTTTATTGTGTTCATGAATTTTAGGCATGCCTTTTTTAAAAGAAAATGTTTGATTATAAATTGGGTGGTTATTAGGTATTTCTTGCAGTTTTAATGTTGGAAAAACCTTTTTTAACTCTCTTCTTAAATACTTATCTAGGCCATAATTGTCTGATATATGTATAAATCCGCCAGAAATTAAGTAGTTTCTAAGGTTTTTTACATCGTTATCAGTAAAGAATATATTTCCATGACCAGTAACAAAAACAATTGGATATTTATTAATGGTATCATCTTCTAAAGTAACTGTAGCAACCTTTTGGTTAACCGCAGTATTTATATTGTTATTACAAAATTGTAGTAAATTAGTTAGTGAGGTAGGGTTGGCATACCAGTCGCCACCACCGTTATATTTTAAAACAGCAATTTGTTGAGAAAAAATCACTGAATAATTTATAAGTAAAAAAAATAGTATAAAGCTTTTCATTAGGTAATTTAAGTTATGAAAAGCAAGATAATAAAAGAACAATAAAAAAACACTAATATTACTATTAGTGTTTTTAATGTATAGTCTTCTTCTTTTTCAATATTGAAACGAGTTTCAATGTTTTTTTTTGAAGTTATAACTTTAAAAATAGAAAAACCCTTCAAAAATTCTCTAGCTTTAAATTATAGACTCTATTACAAATCTAAAAAAAGAATATTAAAAAAGAGTTCGAAAACGTCCAATCTGGGTGTTTCCGAACTCTTTTTTTTCTTTTATATATTAATTTTTTTGTTTTTTAAATTGTACAGGAGTACAGCCACATTGTTTTTTAAATACAGTATAAAATGTAGATTTTGAATTGAACCCGCATTCTAGCCCGATGGCAGTAATTGTGTAATTACTATAATCAGAGTCAAGTAAAAGCAACTTAGCTTGTTTAATTCTTTTTTGGTTTAGGTAATCTGTAAAAGATTTACGAGCAATGTTGTTAATAATTAAAGAAAGCGTACTAGAGCTTAGTTTGGTTTCATTAGAAAGTATCTTTAACGTGTATTTAGGGAGTAAAAATTTTTTGTTTTTTGTAATGAAGCTATCAATTTCTAAAAATTGTTTTTTTTGTTTTTCAGAAGGAGAATCTTTAGTGTTTATATCAATAGTTTCTGTTTTATTTTCATCTAAATCAATTAGTAATGATTTTCTAATTTTCTTACGTTCATTTAAAATTCTTATTTGTTGTAATCCTTGGTAACCTAGCCAATATATAAGTATAGTAGTGTATATTCTAAGCGGATAATATGAAAAGATGAACCCAGTATAGTTCATTTTTACTTTAATAATTAAAGCAATAATCCATAAAGTATAGCCAATAGCGGTTAACTTAAAAAAAGTAAACAACCATTTTAAATTGTCAAAAGAAGCTATTTTAGAAAAAATTCGCTCTTTTTTATGCAATATGTAAAATGAATAGATGAAAATAGAAAAAGAAACTACTAAACTAAAGATCTCTTCAAAAGAGGTGTATTTTTCATAAATATAATCAATGTCTACTTGTGGATAAACATCATCACGGCTTACCACGAATGTGATTTGAGTAATTATTATAACTAAAAATACAGGAATTATAATCTTTAAAATATTAAATGCTTTTTTTGATACATTTAAATAATTAATTAAAAACATATATAAAAATGGCATTGCTAAAAAATGCCAAGGTATTTGCAAATAATCTAAAGAAAATTTATGTTGAAATAATTGTTTTTCTAGTGCCCAAGATTGAATGTTATTTAGTGAAATCGATATTATTAAGAGGTTTAAATACAGCATACTTTTTTCTCTTCCATTTTTAGAACAAAAAAGAATAAAGCTAAAAGTAAAACCAATTAAAGCACTAAAGATTAAAAAAAAATTAAATAAAGTCGCTGAGTTCAATGAGGGATATTTTGAACGAAATATACAAAAAAAACAGTTATTGATTTATAAAAGCAATATTTTGCACTACATTTAAACCAGCTGTTTCTGTACGAAGACGATTTATACCTAACGAAATAGGTTTAAAATTAACGGCTAATGATTTTTCAATCTCTTTAGATGAAAAATCTCCTTCTGGACCAATCAAAATTGTGTATTTTGAATTTTTAGTAGCGATGTTTTTTAATGTTTTTTTCTCAATATTATCCTCACAATGTGCAATAAACACTTCTTCTGTAAAGGTTTGTTTTATAAAATCTGAAAATTTTATTGGAGCGTTAAGTTTGGGTAATGTAAATTGTAGTGATTGTTTCATTGCAGCTTGAATGATTTTCGACAATCGCTCAAGTTTTACAACCTTTCTTTCGGAATTATCACAAATGATTGGTGTAATTTCATCAACACCAATTTCGGTAGCTTTTTCTAAAAACCATTCTAAACGATCATTGTTTTTTGTAGGGGCGATTGCTACATGTAAATAATAATCTCTATTATTAGGTTTTTCTTCATACTTAATAACTTTTGCAAGGCATTTTTTGTCACTAGCAATAGTTATTTCTACAAAAAAAAGAAAACCACCACCATTAGTTATATGTAAAGTGTCACCTTCTTTTTTTCTTAAAACACGAACAATATGCCTGCTTTCTTCTTTTTCAAACTTGATTTGTTTGGTTTCAGGAGTAATATCTGGATTATAAAATAACTGCATTATAAATCGAGTTTATAGGTTCTTCTTCTTTTATGTATTGTTGGATTAAAATCTTTCCAAATTTTATGAATGGCTTCATTGTCTTCTAGCTCAGGAGTTCTAATACAATTTATAATCCCTTTTTTAGAAAAAGTGTCAGAATATTCTTTAAAAATAATGGCAAAAACCCCTTTGTTTTGATATTCAGGAGCTACTCCAATTAAATAAAAAGTAACATCTTTTGAGTTTTTACGGGCATTTAGTAAATGAAAAATACCAAAGGGAAAAAGTTTTCCTTTAGCTTTTTGTAAAGCTTTAGAAAAAGAAGGCATTACAATTGCAAAAGCTACTAGTTTGTTGTTTTTATCAACTACAAACTTGATGTACTCTGGGTTGATAAAACTTATGTATTTTTCTTTAAAATGCTTTACTTGTGCTGCTGAAATAGGTACGAATGTTGATAATTTAGCGTATGATTTACTAAATAATTCAAACATTTCATCAACATAAGGCATTATATCTTTGGTTGTAGTAAAATTTAAAGGCTTTAAGTTATATCTTTTTTGAATAATATTACTCGCTTTACCATATTTTACAGCATCAACATTTTTAAAAAGAAATTTGTTTTCTAAATATTCTTTTTCTTTTTTGTAGCCTAACTGCTCAAAATGTTTTGAGTAATACGGATGATTATACCATGTAATCATAGTACCAATATGGTCAAACCCATCAACAAGTACTCCTGTTTTATCTAAGTTGTTAAAACCAATAGGACCTTCAATATATTTTAAGTTATTTTTAAGACCAATTTCTTTAACTTTATTAAGTAATGCTTCTGTTACTTTAATATCGTCAATAACATCAAACCAACCAAAACGTATTTTTTTTATTTGTTGTTTTTCAACTTCGTAGGTATTAATAATCGCTATAACTCTCCCTACAATTTGTTGGTCTTTTAAGGCGATTAAAAAGGTTGCTTTTGCTTGCTCAAAAACAGGGTTTTTATCAGGGTTAAAACTATCAATTTCATCTTTGATAATAGGTGGTACCCAGTTTTTATTGTTCTTATAAAGAGAAAAAGGAAATTTAACAAATTGTTTCATTTCCTTTTTTGATGTTATTTCTTTGATTTTAATCATACAGCAAATGTAAGATTTTTAATTATCCTTCTTCTTGTCTTTTTCTTCTTCCTTTTTTAAATCTTCTTCTAGTTTTTTTATTTCTTTTTCTAGTTTTAAACGTTCTTCTTCTTTACGTTTTGCTTCCTTTAAAAGATTTTTTTCAATTTCTTGACGTTCTTTTTCTTTACGTTTAGCTTCTTTTTCTTCTTCTTTTTTAATGTTTTTTTCTAGCTTTAAACGTTCTTTTTCTTTTTTCTTAATAGCTTTTTCAGCATCTTTTTTAGCTTTTTTAGCGGCTTTCTTTTCAGCTTTAGTTGTTTTTTTCTTTTCTTTTATATCTTCTTTAACAATTACATCAACCAATGATTTAGAACGTTCTCTTTTTGGCTTTTCTACTGTTATTTTTTCTTCTTTTTCGCCTTCTTTTACAGTAACAGTATGTTTGTCTTTCTTTTTGAAAACACCTTTAATTTTATCAAACAAACGACCAAAAAAGCCTTTGTTTTCGGTGTAATTTGTAGGTTTTTGTTCTTCAATTTTATTACCAAATTCATCAACTTCTAAAAATTTGTCGCGATGCCTGTTTAATCTGTACGAAACTCCTATGCTGGTTTGAAAACCTATTTCATCCTGAATAAAGTTAGTTCTAACAGCTGCATTAAACTGCATGTTTTCGTTAAATAAATAAGCAGCACCAACACCAATATTGTTTTTACGTTCGTATTTTTCAAAGGTATCTTGCCATTCAGCAAAACCAGACCAATAATCATTAAAATTATAAGTACCAGTTATAATGTATGAAAATTCAGAAAAATCAGTGCCTATATAATCATAATGAATATTGGTAACTAAATTTAATTGATTTGAAAATTCGTTTTGAAGTAAAATTCCTACTTTAGGGCTAATACCTCCTTTTTTATGAGGTGTGTTTAATATGCTTCCAAAGTTAAGTCCGGCATAGGCTCCAACATGCGGAATCCATCTTTTCCAATCAAAAGAATGCCTTGCTTTCCAACTTCTAATTTCTTCTTTTTTGTTATTATAGGTGGGTGTATATATTAAATACTTAGCGCCTAAAGTAAGCTGACCTAAACCAAATTTATTATATGAAGATTCAAAAACGTTTTTAAAAGCAATTTTATCGCTTTGAAAACTGGTTTTTAAGTTAAATTCTAACTTTTCAGAAAAGAAACTCGTCCTAAACATAAGTCCTAAACCTACTGCTTGTGGATTACTAAAAGTAGGTGTAGCATTTATATTTCTAAAAAACAGGTTGCTTTCAAATTGATAAACATCTGAACCAACACTATAAGGGCTTTCAGAAAAACCAGGCATATTTGAGTTTATAACCGTTGTGTACTGGGCGTTTATAGCCAAGGTTGAGAAAAAAGCAATAAATAAAAAAAGTTTTTTAATCATGTTATAAATTCAATTAATTCAATTAATACAATTAGTACAAACATACATAAAATACAAATTACTATATAATATAAGTTTTGTAAAGTCTTAACGCTTCCTTTTGCTTCAAATTGTTATTTTTGATTAATTTTTTATTAAAAGTTAAGATGACATATATAAATGAAGCTGGACCTATGAATTTTTTAAGAACCATATTAATAATTATACTTGTTTATTACGTGCTTAAATTTCTAGTAAAGTTATTTGCTCCTTATTTGTTAAAAAAAGCGGTAGATAAAGTTCAAAAGAAAGCAGCACAACAGTACAATAATCAACAAGAAAGTACTGTTGATGAAGGTAAAACTGTTGTAGATAAAAAGCCACAAACCACAAAACAAAGTAACAATTCGGTAGGCGAATATGTTGATTTTGAAGAAATAGATTAAGCATGAATTATAAAAAAATGATTCCGTATGCAATAACAATCATTGTTTTTGCAATTATTTCACTATTGTATTTTAATCCGGTTTTAAGCGGAAAACGAATAAAACAAAGCGATATTACCCAATTTATAGGGATGTCGAAAGAGGTAAAAGATTATAGAATTACCAATAACGAAGAGCCATATTGGTTAGGAAATGCTTTTAGTGGTATGCCAGCTTACCAAGTTAGTGCTTATTACCCGAATGATTTTGTGCGTTATATAGATAAAGCAATTCGCTTTTTACCAAGACCAGCAGATTACTTATTTTTATATTTCTTAGGATTTTTCTTATTACTTACAGCTTTAAAAGTAGATTGGAAACTTGCTATTTTAGGAAGTTTGTCCTTCGGGTTTTCAACATACCTAATTATTATTTTTGGGGCTGGTCACAATGCAAAAGCACATGCAATTGGGTATATGCCAATGGTAATAGCAGGAGTTTTATATGTTTTTAGAAAACGATATTTAGTCGGATTTGTAATTACAGCCTTGGCAATGGCTTTAGAGGTATACACAAATCATCCACAAATGACTTATTATTTAGGTTTTTGTTTGTTGATATTGGCAATTGTAGAATTTATAGAAGCTTTTAAAACCAAAACATTACCAGTATTTGCAAAACAAGTAGCCGTATTATTGGTTGCAATGTTTATCGGCTTGGGAGTAAATTCTACTCGATTATTATCAATGAAAGAATACGGTGATTTTAGTACGCGTGGAAAATCGGAATTAACGATTACTCCCGACGGATCACCAAAAGAAAAATCTACAGGATTAGAAAAATCGTACATTACCGAATATAGTTACGGAATTGCGGAAACTTTTAATTTGATAATTCCTCGTTTTATGGGAGGAGGAACAGTTGAAAAATTAGGAGAAGATTCTAACTTTTATCAAGTTTTAGAACAAAACGCAGGTAAAAGTGTCGCTAAAGATTATTCAAGTCAGGTATTAACCTATTGGGGAACTCAACCAATTGTTGAAGCACCAGCTTATATTGGTGCTATTTTATTTTTTTTATTCTTTTTAGGTGTTTTCTTAGTAAAAGGACGTTTGAGAAATTGGTTAGTTGCGGCTACTATTTTTTCAATTATGTTAAGTTGGGGGAAAAATTTTTCAGTTATTACAAACTTTTTTATTGATTACGTACCATTGTATAATAAGTTTAGAGCGGTTTCATCTATTCAAGTAATAGCCGAATTATGTGTGCCGTTATTAGGAATTATCGCTTTACGAGATTTCTTTTCATCAAAACCTACATCCGAAGAAAAAGAAGATGCGCTAAAAAAGGCATTTTATGTTTTAGGCGGAATTACTTTAGGTTTTGCGATATTCGGATCTAGTTTATTCGCTTTTGAAGGATTAAGAGATGGCCAATATCAAGAATTACCAACTTTAATAGATGCCTTAATTTCTGATAGAAAAACAATGCTATTTAACGATAGTGTTCGCTCATTTTTATTGATTTTAGGTGCAGCAGCTTTGTTGTGGTTTTATCTAAAAGGAAAACTAAAACAAGTTCCGGTTTTAATTATTTTAGGAAGTTTAATTGTTTTCGATTTGGTTTCGGTGGATATTAAATACGTAAATAAAGAAGATTTTACATCGGCAAGAAGAGTGTTAAAACCATTTACACCAACTAAGGCTGATAAAGATATTTTAAAAGATAAAAGTTATTATCGTGTAGCTAATTTTGCAGGTAACCCAATGCAAGATGGTCGAACATCATATTTTCATAATTCGATTGGTGGTTATCACGCCGCTAAAATGAAACGTTATCAAGAGTTATTTGATTATCAAATCGCAAAAAATAACATAAACGTATTAAATATGTTGAATACAAAATACGTTATTGTAGGTGAAGATAAGTTTCAAGAAAATACCGATGCAAACGGAAATGCTTGGTTTGTTAATACGTTAAAAATAGTAAGTTCAGCAAATGAAGAGATACTTGCTTTAGATAGTTTAAATACTAAAATATCAGCTGTAATTAATGGACGAGAGTTAAAAAGAAGTCCACAAGGATATATGGATTATAATAATATATTTAAAAAAGATTCAACAGCTACAATTTCATTAATTAAAAATAATATTACAACCTTAGTTTATAAAACAGCTACGCAAGAAAATCAGTTTGCTGTATTTTCAGAAATTTATTATAAAGATGGTTGGAATGCTTATTTAGATGGCGTTAAAACTGAACATTATCAGGTGAATTATGTACTTAGAGGTATGAATATACCAAAAGGAAAACACGAAGTTGTATTTAAGTACGAGCCAACTGTAATACGAAACGGAAATATAATTACATTATTTTGTTATGCGTTATTATTGCTAATTCCGATTGGCTGGTTTGTAATTCGCAAAAAACAGCAACAATAAATTTAGTTATAAATTTTTTAAATAAAATTAATGAAAGCATATTATCCTCAAAAAAGGTATAACCATACGATAAAATTTTTAGAGAAAGTATTACCAGCACCAGCAACTATTTTAGATTTAGGTACTAGAAATAGGTTTACAGAAATTATGGAAAATCATGGGTATACTGTGATTAATACCAAAGGAGAAGATTTAGATTTTATTACAGATGTTGTAAAAGAATACGAAGTAGACGCAGTAACATCGTTTGAGATTTTCGAACACATGTTAGCGCCATTAAATATTTTAAAAGCAATAAAAAGTACAAAGCTAATTACTACAGTTCCGTTAAAACTATGGTTCGCAAATGCCTACAGAAGTAAAACGGATGTGTGGGACAGGCATTATCATGAATTTGAAGACTGGCAATTTGATTGGTTACTAGAAAAATCGGACTGGAATATTGTTGATTCAGAAAAATGGACAAGCCCGGTTAATAAAATAGGTTTCAGACCGATATTAAGGAAATTTATCCCGAGATATTATGCTGTTTACGCAGAAAGAAAGTAGTTGTAGATGAGAATAGGAATGATATTGGATAAGGTTTTTCCGCCAGATCCTCGTGTAGAAAATGAAGCGATAGAGTTGATAAAAAAAGGGCACGAAGTGTTTTTATTTTGTTTGACTTATGGAGGAGATCAGCAGGAAGAAACGATCAACCAAATTTATGTTAAGCGATACCAATCTAATAAATTAGAATATAAATTATCTGCTTTAGCATACACCGTTCCTTTTTATTCATTTTTGATGAAAAAGAAGATTGCTGATTTTTTATCTAAAAATAAGATTGAAGCCATTCATATTCATGATATTCGAATCGCTGAAGCAGTTTTTTTAGCAAATAAAAAGCAGCAATTACCTGTGGTTTTAGATTTGCATGATAATATGCCAGAGGTGATGAAGTTTTATCCACATCTACAGAAATTTCCAGGAAAATATATCATTTCTCCTAAAAAATGGAAGCGAAAAGAAGAGGCGTTTATTAAAAAAGCTGATAAAGTAATTACTGTTTCTCAAGAGTTTGTGAATGAGTTGGTTGATAGAACTAAAATAGCTGAAAATAAAGTGGTTTTAGTACCCAATACGATTCGTAAATCTTTTTACGACTCCTTTGAACTGAATACGAGAATCATCAAAAAGTATAAAGAAAATTTTGTAATTCTTTATTTAGGAGATACCCATGTTCGTAGAGGTTTACTAACGGCAATAAGAGCTATTGCAAAATTAAAAGAACAAATTCCGACTATTAAATTGGTAATTGTTGGTGAAAATACGACCGATTACATATTAAAAGCAGAAGTTGAAAAATTAAATATTAAAGAATTTGTCGATTTTGAAGGTTGGCAAAATGTCTCGTTATTTCCGTCTTATATAAAGGCAAGTGATATTTGTATTTCGCCTTTAAAACGTAATATTCAGCACGATGTAGCATATGCAAATAAGCTGTTTCAATATATGAGTTTGGCAAAACCATTATTGGTAAGTAACGCAATTGCTCAGAAAAATTTAATTGAAAAAATTAATGGAGGTTTGGTACATGAGGCACAAAATGTAGCAGATTTCGAGGATAAAGTTTTAACGTTATATAATAATCCTACTTTAAGGGAAGAATTAGGTGAAAACGGAGAGAATTTTGTTAAAAATGAATTTACTTGGGATAAAACATCTAAAGGATTAATCGATTTATACAATAATTTATAATTTGAAAGTATTAATTATTACATATTATTGGGTTCCGGCAGGTGGTTCTGGCGTGCAGCGTTGGTTAAAATTTGTGAAATATTTACGCGATTTTAATATAGAACCTGTAGTATATACAGTTGACGAAGCCAAATATCCAATTTTAGACGAATCTTTAGCAAACGATATTCCTAAAGGTATTGAAGTAATAAAAAAAGCTATTTGGGAACCGAATGATTTTTTGTCAATATTTAAAAAGAAAGAAACTAAAACAAGTGCCGGTTTTTTAAATCCGAATCCGACTTTTTTCGGTAAAATATTACAATATATTCGCGCTAATTATTTTATTCCAGATGCAAGAAAATATTGGATAAAACCATCGGTAAAATACCTCGAAAAATACTTATCAGAAAATAAGATTGATGCAATTATTACTACAGGGCCGCCACATAGTTTACATTTAATCGGATTGCATTTAAAGAAAAAAACAAATGTAAAGTGGATTGCCGATTTTCGTGATCCTTGGACGGATATTGATTATTTTCATCAATTACCGTTAACTAAAAAGGCTATAAAAAAACACCATCAGCTAGAAAAAGAAGTGCTGAAAAATGCCGATGCAAGTTTGGTGGTTGGTAAAAAAATGAAGGCTAATTATGAGGTGTTTTCTGATAGGATACATGTGGTAACAAATGGGTATGATTCTGAAGAAAAGACTAATAATCAATCAGTTTTAGATTCTAAATTCTCCATCACACATATCGGGTTGATGAATGCAGATAGAAATCCGAAAATGTTATGGACAGCACTGGCAGAATTATCCGAAGAAAACACCGACTTTAAAAACGATTTAGAAATAAAACTGATTGGAAAACTATCTGATGATGTTGTAACAGATTTAAAGAAGTATGACTTTAAAAATGTAACACGTATAAATTATGTGCCACATAAAGAAGTACAACAGTATCAGCGAGCTTCACAAGTTTTATTATTAGCTGTAAATAATGTTCCAAGCGCTAAAGGAATTATAACAGGAAAGATTTTTGAATATTTACAAGCAAAACGTCCTATCTTAGCAATTGGTCCTGAAGATGGAGATTTAGGGGAGATTTTGGCAAAAACAAATGCAGGTACTATTGTTGATTTTGATAAGAAAGAAAAACTTAAAAAGGTAGTAAGTGATTTGTATAAAAAATACCAACAAAACTCGTTAACAGTTTCATCTGTAAATATCGAACAATACCATCGCAAAGAATTAACCAAACAATTATCAATAATACTTAAACAAGTAGTAAATTCTTGAAAAAAATAGTTACCATATTAGGGGCTCGTCCTCAGTTTGTAAAAGGAGCTGTGTTAAGCCGAGTGATACAAAAACATGGCGAAGTTGAAGAAATAATTGTACATACAGGTCAGCATTTTGATGCCAATATGAGCGACGTTTTTTTTGATGAAATGCAAATACCGAAACCGAAGTATAATTTAAATATCAACGGTTTAAGTCACGGTGCCATGACAGGGCAGATGCTAGAAAAAATAGAAGAAATTTTAGTTGTTGAAAAACCAGATGCTGTTATAGTGTATGGAGATACAAACTCTACACTTGCAGGTGCTTTAGCTGCAAAGAAATTACATATAAAAGTGATGCATGTTGAAGCTGGTTTGCGTTCTTTTAATATGCAAATGCCTGAAGAGGTGAATCGTATTGTAACGGATAGAATTGCTAATTTATTAAGCTGCCCTACACAGGTTGCTATGGATAATTTAGAAAAAGAGGGTTTTAATAATTTAGATATTAAGATAGAACAGCATGGAGACATCATGAAAGATGCTGTTGAGTTTTACGGTAAGTTTTCAGAAGAAAAATCGACTATTATAAGCGAGTTAAACTTAACAGAAAACGAATTTGTTTTAGCAACTATTCATCGTCAGGAAAATACAGATTTTAAAGAGAAATTAACCGAAGTGTTTTCAGCTTTAGAAACCATAAATAAAACAAAAAAAGTAATATTACCACTACATCCTCGAACTAAAAAAACGTTAGCGGAGTATAACTTACAACCTAATATTACTTTTATAGATCCTGTTGGCTATTTTGATATGTTAGAGTTGTTAAAAAAATGTAGTTTGGTGGTTACCGATAGTGGTGGACTTCAAAAAGAGGCGTTTTTTAATAAAAAAAACTGCATTATTGTAAGAGAAGAAACCGAATGGACAGAATTGGTAGCTTGTAAATATGCTGTAATTACAGGAACCCATCCGAAGAAAATGACGAGTGCTTTCAGTGAGTTTTTAAATTCAGAAATGACATTTAAAGAACCGTTATACGGCAATAATGTTGGAGATAAAATATACAAATCAATCATAAAATTAATTCAAGAATAAATTGGGAATCGTACTAAGACAGTCGCTAAAAAACACCATTATAATCTATCTAGGGTTTTTAATTGGTGGAATTAATACATTGGTTTTATACACACGTTTTTTAAAGGATGAGTATTACGGATTAACAATGTATGTTTTTTCGGCTTCTAATTTAATTATGCCAATTACAGCATTTGGAGTACATTTTACAATTATAAAATTTTACTCGAGCTATACTTCTAAAGTAGAAAAAGATAAATTTTTAAGTACAGTACTATTTTTACCACTGCTAATAGCAATACCAATAGGTTTCTTTTGGAGTTATTTTCATGATTGGATTATGGATTTTGTAGCAAAAAGTAATTCAAAAGAAAATTTAATTATCGAAAACTACACGATTTATATATACATCGTTGCGGTTTCATGTGCGTATTTTGAAGTATTTTATTCGTGGGCAAAGGTACAAATGCAATCCGTTTTTGGTAATGTATTAAAAGAGCTCTACAATAGGGCAGCGGTTATGTTATTGTTAGTTGCGGTTTATTTAAATGTAATTACCAAACAAGAGTTCTTGTACTATATCTCGTTTGCATATATTTTAAGAACAATTCTTATGATGTTGTATGCTTTTAAGTTGTATACGCCAAAGCTTAGTTTTACGTTGCCAGATAACTTTAATGAAGTGCTTCGTTACACTTTTTATATTATTCTAGCAGGAAGTGCTGGTGCTATTATTTTAGATATTGATAAAGTAATGATACCAGGTAAAGATGGGTTTGCTACGGCAGCTTATTATGGAGTTGCGGTGTTTATAGGATCGTTTATAGAAGCGCCAAGTAGAGCTATGGGGCAAATATTACAACCGCTTACCTCTAAATCTATCAATGAAGATAATGATATAGAAACTAGGAGTTTGTATAAAAAAAGTTCGATTAATTTATTATTAGTAGGCGGTTTGTTTTTTATACTAGTAAATTGTAATGTAGACGAACTATTTAAACTAATGCCTAATAAAAATTATGCCGCAGGTGGTGGGTTAGTTGTTTTGTTAATTTCTATCGCAAAGTTATTTTTAATGTCTTTAGGTAACAATGGTGCTATTATTCAAAATTCAAAGTTTTATAGAATCACTTTACCAGTTGGAGTTGGTATGGCTTTGTCGGTATATTTCTTAAACACTTATTTTTATACCTATTTAAATATGGGAACCGAAGGGTTAGCATTGGCTACTTTAATTACTGTTTTAGTATTTAATATCTTTAAAGTATGGTTTGTAGGACAAAAGTTTAAGATGATTCCTTTTACCCAAAAAACACTTTTAATGGTATTTATAATTGCCATATTGTTTTTAGGATTTTATTTCTGGAATTTTAATATCCCTGAGATTTTTATCAAAGAGTTTCCAATTCATCCAATAATAAATATCATCTTAAAAAGTATTTTAATTGTTGTAGTGTATGTATTTGTGGTAATTAAACTAGCAGTATCAGAGCAAATGAATAATTTAGTAGGTAAGTATATAAAATAAAAAAGACTCATACACATAAGGGAATAAGTCTTTTATTAGGGGAATGAAAAACAAATAATTTAGGGGGATTATTTATACTACAAAGATATACGATGTTTTTAATAGTCTGATAAACATAGTTTTATAAATTTATTTTAACACAGTCAAAGTCAAAACGTTTATTAAAAATTATTTTTAATAGATGTTTTAGCATAAAATAGCGGTAACTTAAACCTATTTTGCAATTTGATTAAAGTTTGTTAATTGGAGTAAATTTGCTGGATGATACTCTAGTATATTTGTATAGAGAATCAAATACAAGTACTTAAAAACTATTCTCTATATAGTTTTATTTGATTTCGACTGTGCCAAATTTTACAAAAAAATACTCAATCTGATATTTTAGGTATATCAAAATTGCATAAAACATTTTAATTTTAAACCAAGTTTATAAGCGTAATTACTAAAACGCTAAGTACATAATATGATTAGGATTTGAATGGCTTGCTGATATTTGAAAATCAGTTTCTCCTACTATTGTAAAGCCAACTTTTTTATAAAACTGAATCGCTTTTTTGTTCTCTACCCAAACGTTTAACCAAATTCCTGACTGGTTATTTTCCTTACATAAGGCTACATTAAAATCGAATAATTTTTTACCGAGCCCTAAACCATAAAATTCCTCAAGTAAATACAATCTACTCATATAAGTGATGTTTTTAGCGGTAACATCTTTACAGGTTTTATTGAAAATTATTTTTGAATACCCAGCAGTTTGGCTTTCATATTCGAGTAAATAATATTCATTTTCTGGAGTTTCTAATTCTTCTATAAAGTCGCTTTCTTTAAAGTTATTAGCGATATAAGCATCCATATCTTTAGGCGGAGCAGAATGACCATGTGCAGTTAAAAAAGAAGGAACACTAATTTTAGAAAAAAGTTTTGCTTGTGAGGTGTTTGCTTTTGTTATTTTAATGATTTCTATTTTTTTAAGATTATACAAAGTATTCTGATATTATTCTTGCAGTTCTTCTAGCATATCTAAATAAACATCTTCAACATGTTCACGAGCCCAGCGAGTTCTTCTTAAAAAACCTAAACTCGATTTCATGGTAGGGTTGTACCTAAAACATCGAATATTTACACGTTCTGCCAAGCTTTCCCAACCATAATAATCAACTAAACGTTCTAGAAGTTGTGCAAGTTTAACACCATGTAGTGGATTGTTAAGTTGCTCTTCAGTAGCTTGCCTTCTATTTTGTCTAGAAGGATTTTCTTTATTTAATTGTTCGTTAGTTTTTGGTTTAAAAAAGGTGTTTACAATACTTTTAGATTGTGTTTGATTATTTTCTGTATCTATCACTTGTGTTTTTATCTTAATACTTAGCAACAAAAATATAAACTTACATCAGTAATTAAATCAATTTGATACAGTTTTTTAGATGATGTACAAAAAAACCTCCTTGAAAAAACAAAGAGGTTTTGTAATATTTAAAGTAATAGAATTACTTATTTAATAAGCTCATAAGAACGCTTAATAAAGTTGGTTAAATCTTCACCATGTAAAAGGTTTTGAGATAATTTGGCTAAATCGAAAGCTTGCGTAATTAAGTCTTTTTTCTTGTCTTCATCAGCATTTAAAATTTCAGAAACTAATGGGTGATTTGTATTTACAACTAAGTTATACATTTCAGGTAAATTACCCATTCCCATCATTCCACCTCCACCACCAGAAGCTTGCATTTCTTTCATACGACGCATAAATTCTGGTACAGTAATTAAGAAAGGAGAAGAAGAAGAATCCATAGATTCTAATTGAACAGTATATGTTTGAGATGCAATTACACCTTCAATAACTGGTTTTAATGTTTCTTTTTCTTCATCAGTTAATTTAGAAATAACAGCTTCGTCTTTCTTAATTAAATTATCAATAAAATCAGAATCTACACGTACAAACTGAACTTTTGTTTCGCCTGAAGTTTCTAATTTTTGCATTAAATGTGATACAATTGGAGAATCTAATAAAAGAACTTCATATCCTTTAGCAGTTGCTTCTTGAATATAACTGTGCTGAGCTTCTTTGTTAGAGGCATATAAAATTATGTGATTTCCATCTTTATCAGTCTGAGCGTCTTTTGTTTTTTCAATTAGCTCATCAAAAGTAAAATAAGTATCAGCAACGGTTGGGTATAAAGCAAATTTCTTAGCTTTATCAAAGAATTTATCTTCTGATAACATTCCGTATTCGATAATTACTTTAATGTCGTTCCATTTTTGTTCAAAATCAGCACGATCTTTTTTGTATAAAGAAGCTAGTTTGTCGGCAACCTTTTTAGTAATATAACCAGATATTTTCTTTACAGCTCCGTCTGCTTGTAAGCCTGAACGAGAAACGTTTAAAGGAATGTCTGGCGAATCGATAACACCTTTTAACATTTGTAAAAAGTCAGGTACAATACCCTCTACGTTATCGGTTACAAAAACTTGGTTTTGATATAACTGAATTTTATCTTTTTGCATATCTAAGTTTTGTGATAACTTAGGGAAGAATAAAATACCTGTTAAATTAAATGGGTAATCAACATTTAAATGAATATGAAACAAAGATTCTTCAAATTGCATTGGATACAATTCTCTGTAGAAGTTTGTATAATCTTCATCATTTAAATCTGCAGGAGCTTTTGTCCAAGCAGGGTTTGTATTGTTGATAATATTATCAACTTCAATTTGTTTGTGAGGTTCAGTAGTTTCTTTACCATCCGCATCAGTTGTTGTTTGTGGTGTAAACTCAGGGTCGTTTACTTGCTTAGTTCCAAATTTAATTGGCACTTGATTAAAACGATTGTATTTGTTAAGTAAACCACCAATTTTAGCTTCTTCTAAAAAGTCTAAAGAGTCTTCAGCAACATGTAAAATAATTTCTGTACCTCTATCAGATTTATCATGAGCTTCTAAAGTAAATTCAGGCGATCCATCACAAGTCCAATGTGCAGCTGGTTCGTCTTTAAAAGATTTTGTGATTAACTCAACTTTATCAGCAACCATAAAAGCAGAATAAAAACCTAAACCAAAGTGCCCAATTACACCGGTTTCGTTTTTACCATCTTCATATTTATTTAAGAACTCTTCAGCTCCAGAAAAGGCAATTTGGTTAATATATTTTTCTACTTCATCAGCAGTCATACCTAAACCTTGGTCTTTAATGGTTATGGTTTTAGCTTCTTTATTAATACTAATTTCAATTTTAGCATCACCTAATTCGGTTTTTGCTTCACCAATAGCAATTAAGTGTTTTAATTTTGTAGTTGCATCTGTTCCGTTAGATATTAACTCACGTAAAAATATTTCGTGATCAGAATACAAGAATTTTTTAATCAGTGGAAATATATTTTCTACCGATACATTAATACTTCCTTTGCTCATAATTATATATTTTGTTTGATATTATTTTCTAGAAAGTTAAATAGTCAAAAAAAATACCAAAAGAAGTTTTGTGACAAGATGACATAAAAAAAAACGATAACAGCATTGTTATCGTTTTCTTATAATGCATTTAAAAGTTTAAATGTTTCGTAACATTTCTGTTTTGTTTTTATTTTTCCAAGTGCCTCCTGTAAAGTCAGGTACCTTTACAGAACTACTGTTTTGAGCCACAGATAGTTCTGAAAGCGGAGTAATAGCACTCCATAACACACTGTCATATACATTTATATCTAGCGGTAAACCTTGGTTTAGGCATTTAATTAAACGGTAAATCATTACAAAATCCATACCTCCATGGCCAACAGAATTATCTGATATTTGCGCTTTTAATTTACTCCAAAGAGGATGGTTGTATTTTTCACGGTACTCATCATATTGCTCTTTTTTTAACCAGTTATGCCCCCACCAAGCTAATTCATCATCATTAATATATAATTTAGATGGATAACCTTCGTGAACAGCTTTTGTACCCACTACAGTATTTAAACGATTGTAAGGTCTACCTGTATGTACATCAAATTGCAGCATGATGGTTTTGCCAAGTTTGGTTTTAATCATGGTGGTATTCATATCACCACATTTTATGTTTGAAAACTTATCAACTCCGCTACGTTTGGCAGCATCGCTTAAACTTTTTTCTCTTGAACTCATTGATACTACATGGTCAAAAGTGTTGCCACGACCAATATCCATATACTGACTAATAGGGCCTAAGCCATGGGTAGTGTAAAAGTTACCGTCTTTGTTTAAATGATGTTTAATTCTCCATTGATCTTCATAATATTTTTCGTCTAATAAATGTTTACGTAAATCATGAATGTAAGCACCTTCAGCATGTGTTAAATCTCCAAAAACACCTTGATTTACCATATTTAATACCCATAGTTCTTCATTATTAAAACAACAGTTTTCCAGCATCATACAATGCTTTTGTGTACGTTCGGCAGTTTCAATAAGTTTCCAGCAGTCTTCTATTGTATATGCTACAGGAACTTCACAGGCAACATGTTTGCCTTTTTCCATAGCATATAATGCCATTGGTGTGTGCATTTCCCATGGAGTAGCAATGATTAATAGATCAATATCATCTCTATCTACTAATTTTTTCCATTCATCTGAATTTCCGTGGTATTCATCAGCAGTTTTTTGATGCGTTTTTTGTAAGTGTTCGTTTAATTTATCAGTTTTTTCTTTCTTTAAATCAGAAATAGCAATAATTTCAGCATTGTTGTTTTTAACTAACCAATCAAACATTTGTAGTAAAGTTTGTCCTCGATTACCGCAACCGATAATTCCTACGTTTACTTTAGCTATTTTAGGTGCTGTTAAGCTAAAAGCGGTTCCTTTTGCTGTGTTATTTAATAAATGATTTGTGTTTTCAGTAATTTCATTTTTACAAGAAATGGTGGTAGATAAACCTATAAAAGCAGCAGCTTTTGTTGATAATGATATAAAATCTTTTCTGTTCATAAACTAGGGGATTAGTGTTTGTTGTAGGGAAGTTAAAATATTACTATTTTTGAAGGCTACAAAATTGATACTAAAAATAAACAATTTCATATAAATATGTACAATTCAAAAATAACAGGCTTAGGCTATTATGTTCCAGAGAACGTAGTAACTAATGACGATTTGAAACAATGGATGGATACTTCTGATGAATGGATTCAGGAGCGTACCGGAATTAAAGAACGTCGTTGGATAGATCCAAAAACAGAAGATACCACTGCTGTAATGGGAGCAAAAGCGGCTAAAATAGCGATTGAAAGAGCAGGTTTAACGAAGGATGATATTGATTTTATTGTTTTTGCAACTTTAAGTCCGGATATGTATTTTCCTGGAGGTGGAGTACAAGTACAAGATATATTAGATATGCCAACAATTGGTGCCTTAGATGTACGTAACCAATGTTCGGGGTTTATTTATTCAATGTCTGTTGCCGATCAGTTTATTAAAACAGGAATGTATAAAAACATTTTAGTAATTGGAGCAGAAAACCATTCTGGAGGTTTAGAAAGATCAACAAGAGGTAGAGGAGTAACTGTTATCTTTGGAGATGGAGCAGGAGCAGCAGTGCTTTCTAGATGTGAAGAGGAAGGAAAAGGAATCTTATCTTCTCATTTACATTCGGAAGGTAAGCATGCAAAAAAATTAGTTTTAGAAGGGCCATCTACACAGCGCTGGGTGCCGGATATTTTAGAAAAGAACGACCCAGAAGATCAATCATATTTTCCTTACATGGATGGGCAATTTGTATTTAAACATGCAATTACTCGTTTTTCAGAAGCAATAAACGAAGGTTTAGAAGCTAACGGATTAGAAAAAAGTGATATAGATATGTTAATTCCGCATCAAGCAAATTTACGTATCGCACAATTTATTCAGAAAAAGTTTCAATTGGCTGATGACAAAGTGTATAATAATATTATGAAGTATGGTAATACAACTGCTGCTTCTGTAATTATAGCACTTACTGAAGCTTGGGAAAAAGGTAAAATTAAAGACAACGATTTAGTGGTTTTAGCAGCTTTTGGTAGTGGATTTACCTGGGGTTCTGTAATTATTAAATGGTAGTTGTTTTAGCCCCGATTGTAGCAATTGTTTGAGCTCCTTTTTTTTTTTCAAAAAAAGAGCGAGTGCGAAAAGCGGGAAATAGCTTTAAATAAAAATAATATAATAAAAAAAAATCCGAAGTTATTACTTCGGATTTTTTTATGCATCATTTTAAGGCTAAAACATTCCGCCGCCTTGTTTTTCGTTGTTGTCTCTTTGACGTCTTGCTTTTGCTCTGTTTTTACCGCCGCCAAATCTGTAATTAAAACCTATATAAGTGGTTTGACTTTCCCAGTTAAATTGTCCACTTTGTTTGTAAGGTCTGGTAGAATCAAAACCAAATTTCATTCCGTTAAAAATATCATTAACTCTTAAGTTTACGGTACCTTTTCCGCCTAAAACAGTTAAACTAGCTCCGGTATTAATCATCCACATTTCTTTTACATCCCATTGAATATCTTCTCTTGGTCCACGGTACATTGCAAATAATTGAAAACGTAAGTTTTTAGTAGCCTTAAAGTTGTTGCTAATACGTGCGTTAAATGTTTCGTTTTGTACTTCTATTCTGGCTGCGTTAGGGTCGCTTAAATTGGCAGTTCCAAATTGTTTTTGCGAATAAAAATCTATACTAGAGTTCAATCGCCACCAGTTATTTACTTTATAGTTTGCCGAAAATTCCAATCCGTATGAGTTAGTGTCATCAAAATTAGCAAATGATAATATTTGACGAACTTCATTCGGGTCAGTAGGGTCTTTGTAAGTAACACGTGAAATAGCATCGTTAATTTTACGGTAAAAAGTACCAAAAGATAACGAACCTCCTTTTATTTTACGGGTATAATTAAACTCTAAAGAATTGGTGAATTGTGGTACTAAATTTTCATTTCCTATTGAAGTGATTAAAGGCGTACTCCATTGTCTAATTGGGTTTACTTGCCCTATTCCTGGTCTGTCAACTCTACGGCTATAACTTAATTGAAATTGATTTTTTTCAGAAGGATTATAGGTGAAAAAAGCAGATGGATAAATAGAAAAAATATCATCGGTAACTTTTGCAGGAGTTTTGTTTTCTAAGTTAAAGTTTCCGTTTACTTTAAATTGCTCTAAACGAGCTCCTAGTTGCATGGTTACTTTTCCGAAGTTGTGTCCGTAATTTATATAACCTGAATATATTTTTCTGTCATAGGTAAAAGATGAGTTACCAACTCTTTCTGTACCTGTTATTTGTGGATTATTATTGTTATCAAGAATTAAATTACCATTATTATCTCTTAAATAAGTGTTTTGTTCTTGATCGGTTAAATTATCGTTATCAGTATTGTTAACTCTATATTCTACACCTAGCTCTAGTTTTCCTTTTTCAGAAATTGGGTTGGTATAATCAATATTTATTAATGTATTCTTTCTATTGTTTTTAATAGTGTTAAAGTAGTTTAATAACTTAGAGTTTGTGTTTACTAAATCTTTATTCATTGAGTTTTCAGGCGAATCGTTTGTTGAATAAGTAGTTTCAAATTCTAAATTGTGACCTTCCTTTTTAAAATCTATTTTATAATTCAGGTTGTAAGCGCTAGAACCTCCTTCTATATTTTGTGTGTTAGGTGCATCAGAAGTAAGGGTGTTGTTTTCAAAAATATTAGCTCTTGAGGTTCCGCCGCCTGTAAACCAATTTTGTGTAGTATAAAGCGATAATGTGTTTTTATCGTTTAGGTAAATGTCGGCACCAATTTTTGCTAAATGAGAGGTGTTTGTATTTACACTTCTAAAATTTTGTTCATTATTATTTTCTGGTCTTACTACATAACCGTAGTTTAAATTATCACCTGTATTGTAACCATAATTACCAAAAAAGTTTACTTTTCCTGTTTTATAATTCATATTGGTTGATCCATTAAAGCGAGTGTAATGATCGGCGGTAACTCCTAAATCAACAGAACCATTAAAGCCCATATTAGCATTTTTATTTAAAATGATATTAATAATTCCACTCATCCCTTCAGGATTGTATTTTGCTGACGGATTTGTAATTAACTCAATACTTTTTATTGATGAAGAAGGAATTTGTTTTAACAATTGTGCTGCACTCATATTGGTAGGTTTGCCATCAACAAGTACACGAACATTATCGTTTCCTCTTAAGCTAATGCCACCTGTTTGGCTATCAACACTTACAGATTGTACGTTGTTTAGTAATTCTGAAGCAGTTGTACCTGCTGAGGTTAAATCTTTACCAACATTGATAACTTTTCTGTCTACTTTTTGTGTTACGGTAGATGTTTCTGCTCTAATTTCTACTTCATCAAGTGTAGTGCTGTCTTCACTTAAAGCGATGGTTCCTAAATCAATTTTTCTGTTTTTGTTATTAATAGTAATTGATTTCGAAATTGTTTTATAACCAATAAATTGAATTTCAAGAATGCTTTTTCCTTCAGGAATGTTTTTTATTGCAAAAATACCGTTGTCATTTGTAATTCCTCCTGTTAAAATTTTATTAGCAGCATCTTTTATGATTATATTTACATAAGGCAAAGGTTCTTTTGTTGTTTGATCGATTATTTTACCAGAAACAATCCCTGGTTTGGGTAAAATACTTTTAGGCATTTGAGCAAATAAATTTACACTAAAAACCGTTAAAAGTAATAATAGTATTTTTTTCATTTTGTTTGTTTTTTCGATTGTTTTGATGTTTAATAGACTAACAAAATGTGACTTTTGTTACCTTAATTAACACAGTTTAACGTATTATTAACAATTATGAAAAAAGATACTTTAGTTATAGGAGCTTCATTAAACCCTACGAGATATTCAAATATTGCGATTAAAAGATTGACTGATAAAGGTGTAAAAACTCTAGCAATAGGCTTAAGAAAAGGAGTGGTGTTAAATACCGTTATTGAAACAGAAAAAGTACCTTTTAAACATATTGATACAGTAACGTTATATTTAAATGCCGAGCGTCAAAAGGAATACTATGAATATATAATTTCATTAAAGCCTAAAAGAGTAATTTTTAACCCTGGAACAGAAAGCGATGAGTTTTATGCGCTTTTAAAAGAGAATGGAATAGAGAGCGAAGTAGCTTGTACGCTAGTTTTATTATCAACCAACCAGTATTAACTTAAAACAAATGTAGGAGTGGAATTGGCGGTGTGTTTTTTACCTGCTTCTGCTAATTCTACATTTTTAAATATAGTTTGTGCCTCTTTTTTAAAATCTTCAATATTAGAATATCTACTAGAATAATGACCGATAATTAATTTACCAACGTTTGCTTGATTAGCTATAGAAGCAGCTTGTTCGGCAGTAGCATGTTTTGTTCGCTCACATAAATCTTCTCTATTTTTTAAAAAGGTAGCTTCATGATATAAAAGGTCTACATTGTTAATAATAGGAACAATATCTGGCTTGTATGCAGTATCACTACAAAAAGCATAGCTTTTTGGTTTGGGAGGATCTAATGTTAATTGTGAATTAGGAATTATAGCTCCGTTAGATAAAACAAAATCTTTACCTGCTTTAATATTGTTAAAGTCACAAGTATCAATTTCTTTGTGTTCTTCAATTTTACCAATATGTAGTTTTCTTGGCTTTTCTTTTTCTTTAAATAAATAACCGTTGGTATAAACTCTATGATCTAAAGGTATGGTGTATACCGATACTTTGTCATCTTCAAAAATTAACTCACTTTCATTTGAGGTTAATTCATGAAAAATAATGTGGTATTTTGTCCACGATTTTGATAATTTTAATTGTAACGTAGTAACTTCTTTAATTCCTTTTGGGCCATAAATATGCAATTCTTTTTCTCGATTTAAAATACCGAAAGTTGAAATTAAACCAATTAAACCAAAAAAATGATCGCCATGTAAATGAGAAATAAAAATGTGGTTTATTTTAGAAAAACCAATTTTGTATTTACGCATTTGCCGTTGTGTACCTTCACCACAATCAATTAAAAAATGACGATTATTAATTTCTAAATATTGAGATGTTGGGTGTGCGTTTACTCTTGGAGTAGCAGAATGACAACCTAAAACAGTTACGGTTAAACTCATTTATCGTATTACAAAGCGTTTAGAAATTACTTCTTTATTACTTTGTACGGCGTATATGTACATTCCAGATTTTAAATCATTACGATCAAAAGGAATTTTATTTTTACCATTAACAACCTTAATTTTTTTAGAATATACTGTTTTGCCAAGTACATTTCTAACAGTTAAAATTATTGTTTGATTCATTTTTGAGTTTACAAAAATGGTCGTGTTGTTGGTAAAAGGGTTTGGAGATGCAACTAATTTATCTATAGATTTTTGTTGAGAGAAATTAGATAGTGTTACTGTTAATAAAAAGAAAAAAAGTATTTTTTTTACCATATGTATTCATTTAGGGGATAATAAATATTAGGTTAAAAACCTAAATCACGCTGAATATTTTCCATTTCGATAACATCTTGAGCTTCAACTAAGGTTGGGACAATGTTTAAATTTTCAGGAAAATCATCAATATTTACATCCTTTAAAACAATAACAAAAGATGTACCATTTTTTTGATGTTCATGAGCGTAATCCAAAAATAATAAAATATTTTGTTTAGAGTAGTTAAAATTCTCTGAAATTTTAACTACAAGGTGTTTTTTATTATAGTTAACATGTTCTTTTTCAAAATTTAAAAAAAAATCAGAAAAATTATTTGCTTCAGAACTTATTAGTACATAGTTCGATTTTTCTTCAATTTTCATATTATCTTTTTATTTGTTGTGCTAATAAGTAGATTACTGCCATACGTACCGCGACTCCATTTTCTACTTGATTTAAAATAATAGATTGGCTACTATCAGCAACATCACTTGTTAATTCAACACCACGATTTATAGGGCCAGGGTGCATTATTACAATATCTTTATTAAGATTGTCTAGTAGCTCTTTATTTATTCCAAAAAGTTGTGTGTACTCTCTTGTTGATGGGAAATACTTAATATCCATACGTTCATGTTGCACGCGTAAAACATTGGCTATATCACACCATTCTAAAGCTTTTTTTAAGTTGGTTTCAACTTCAACTCCTAAGCTAGAAATGTATCTTGGAATTAAAGTAGTAGGTCCACAAACTTTAACCTCGGCACCTTGTAATTGCAAAGCAAATATATTTGATAAAGCTACACGTGAGTGTAAAACATCACCAACAATCACAATTTTTTTGCCTTTTAAATTACTATTTAAAGCTTCACGCATAGAAAAACTATCAAGTAATGCTTGTGTAGGATGTTCATGGGTACCATCACCAGCATTTATAATTTTTGCATCTACATGGTTTGATAAAAATATACCAGCTCCAACGCTTCCATGGCGCATTACCACAATATCAACTTTCATTGATAGAATGTTATTTACCGTATCAATTAACGTTTCTCCTTTTTTAACAGATGATTGTCCTGCAGAAAAATTAATAACATCGGCAGATAAACGTTTTTCGGCCAATTCGAAAGAAAGCTTTGTGCGAGTACTGTTTTCAAAAAATAAGTTTGCAATGGTAATATCTCGAAGAGAAGGAACCTTTTTAATAGGCCTGTTTATTACTTCTTTAAAATGAGAAGCAGTTTCAAAGATAAGCTCTAAATCAGTTTTGTTAAGGTATTTTATACCTAATAAATTTTCAACACTTAACTGCTTCATCTTAGTTTGTTTTTGTAGTCATAACTAATCAAGCTTTGTAGGCTTGGTTTCTAGGTAAATGGTATCTTTTTTATGAGTTTCTAGCCAATTAACAATTACTTTTTCTTCGTTAATAGCATCTACTTGTCTACCTCTATAATCAGGTTGAATAGGTAGGTGACGACTAAATCGACGATCTATTAATACTAATAACTCAATGTTTTCAGGTCGTCCATAGGATTGAATTGCAGTTAAAGCACTTCGTACACTTCTACCCGAGTATAGTACATCATCGATAATTACCACTTTTTTACCTTCAATCAAAAAATCAATTTGGGTAGAGGTTGCTTCTAATGGTTCGTCTCTTCTTCTAAAGTCATCACGATAAAAAGTAATGTCTAATAAACCTAATTGTAAATTTTTAATTTGATATTCATCTGTTAACAATTTAGCCAATCTTTTTGCTAAAAAAGCGCCTCTAGGCTGCAATCCTATTAAAACAGTATTAGAAAAATCGTTATGATTCTCGATTAACTGACAAGCTAATCGATGCAGAATGATTTCAATTTCTTTTGAAGTAAGTAGTGTTTTTCTGCTCATGTTTTGCTATCAAAATTGGTATGATAGTTCAACGTTCAAAAATAAAGCAAAAAAAACAGCTAGCAAAATTAAAGTTAAGGAAACATAAAACTATATGAATAAAAATATCTTTACCTTTGCAAACTTTTAAAATAGCCTTGTAATATTATGATGAAATACATTAAAAATAAGAAACTTAACATTAAAGATGATACCTTGGCAGGTATAACGGTTTCTTTAGCAATGATTCCTGAAGTTGTAGCTTTTGCTTTTGTGGCACAAATTAGTCCAATTGTGGCATTGTTTGGAGCGTTTGTAGTAGGAGTAATATCAGCAATTTTTGGAGGTAGACCAGGACTTATTTCTGGCGCAGCAGGAGCAGTTGCGGTAATTTTTGTTGACATGATACAAGAAGGGCATGCAAAAGGATTGTTGTTTGATCAACCTGTTGAAAACATGGGTTATTTTTATTTGTTAGCAGCCGTAGTTTTAATGGGAGTAATACAGATTTTTGCAGGTTTATTTAAATTAGGGAAATTTGTACGTTTAATTCCGCATCCAGTAATGATGGGGTTTGTAAACGGATTAGCTATCGTTATATTTATGGCGCAACTAGGGATGTTTACAGAAAATAAAAAAGATTTTTTTGGGCAAAATATGCGTAAAACCGAATCGAAAGAATTGGTGTATAATGTAGAAAATAATCAAGTAAAAGATATAAATACTGCTACTATTTTATTTAAAATTGAAGGTAATTCAGTTAAAAATGCAACAACAAACGAAAATGTTTATGTAATTGCTGACGGACAAGTTTTTGATGCAACCACAAAAAAAGTTGTTTTTAATGCTTCAGATGAAGGGTTTTACTCTGTAAAAGATAGCGGAGTTGTAAAATCAACAATGCAAGGAGCAACTTTATATACAATGATTGGTTTGGTGTTATTGACCATGTTAATTGTTTGGGGATTACCAAAATTAACCACAAAAGTTCCTGCGGCATTAACAGCTATTTTAATTGTTACGTTAATATCTATATTTAGTGGCTTAAATTCAATTAATGTAGGAGATTTTATTAGAGATGGTGGAGGTGCTGGTTTAAATGGAATTGATGAAATTTCTAAAAAACTAAATTTATTAGAGTTATGGAGCAACCTTCCGTTTAATTTAGATACTTTAAAGTTTATTGCTCCTTATGCATTTTTAGCAGCATCAGTAGGTTTAATTGAAACTTTAATGACGATGAATTTAGTTGATGAGTTAACTGATAGCAGAGGTAACGGAAATAAAGAATGTGTGGCACAAGGTGCAGGAAACATTGTGAGTGGTGTTTTTGGAGGAACCGGTGGTTGTGGTATGATTGGTCAAACAGTAATTAACATTAATGCAGGGGGTAGAGGAAGATTATCAGGTGTAATGATGTCGTTAACCTTATTAACTTTTATTTTATTCGCTGATAAATATATAGAGCAAGTGCCTATTGCTGCTTTAGTAGGCGTAATGTTTATGATGGTCATTGAAACTTTTGCTTGGTCTAGTTTTAGAATTATGAAAAAAATTCCAACTTCTGATGCTTTTGTATTAATAATCGTATCTGCAGTTACGGTATTTTTCGATTTAGCAATTGCAGTTTTTGTAGGGGTTATAATTTCGGCTTTATCTTTTGCTTGGACAAGCGCTAAGAAAATTAGAGCTAGAAAGAGAATGAAGGCTGACGGAACGAAAGTGTATGAAATATGGGGGCCATTATTTTTTGGAAGCATTACAACATTTAATGAAAAGTTTGATATTAAAAATGACCCTCAAAATGTAGAAATAGATTTTGTAGAAAGTAGGATTTCAGATCATTCGGCTTTAGAAGCATTGTTTATTTTAGTAGAGAAGTATGAAAAAGCAGGGAAAATATTAAAATTAAAACACTTAAGTGAAGATTGTAAGGTATTAATGTATAAAGCTAGCGATAAATTTTATGATGTAATTATTGCAGACGTTGATGATCCTCGTTATCATTTGGCTGAAAACCCTGAGGCTTTTCCGAAGCCTTTATCAGAGTATAAGTTTTAAAAATAAAAAGTCCCGCAAATTGCGGGACTTTTTATTGAATTAAGTTTTGTTTATTGGACTAATTATTTCAACATCACTAAAAGCAATAGCACCTCTAATAACACTATCTATTGTGCTTTTTAAAGCTTCTATCAATTGCATTTTTAATTGCGATTTATGATGTATTAAACTAATTTCTCTAGCAGGTGGAGGTGTTTCAAACTCTCTTAAATGTTGTTTGTCATTTTCATTTAAATCTAAGGTATTTAAATAAGGCAACAATGTCATTCCTAAACCGTCTTTTGATAATTTTATAAGTGTGTCAAAACTTCCGCTTTCTAATTGAAAATGATGGGTTGAGTTTCTTTTATTTGTTCTACATAAATTAATAATACTATTTTTAAAGCAATGACCATCCTCTAAAAGTAAAATATCATCGACCTCTAAATCATCAATTTTAATTTTCTTCTCATTATATAAGCGATGTTCGTCAGGTATTAAACCTACAAAAGGTTCGTAATACAAAACACGTTCTTTTATGGCTTCGTTTTCTAAAGGTGTGGCTGCTAAAGCGGCATCTATATGACCATCGGTTAATTTTCGTATAATTTCATCAGTAGTTAACTCTTCGATAATTAATTGAACTTTAGGGTAATTTTTACTAAAAGTTTTTAAAAACATCGGTAATAATGTAGGCATAACTGTTGGTATGATACCAAGTTTAAACTCTCCTCCTATAAAACCTTTTTGTTGGTGAACGATATCAATTATTCGATTACTTTCATCAACAATTACTTTAGCTTGTTCAATAATTTTTTTACCAACTTCAGTTAATTCTATAGGTTTTTTAGAACGATTAAATATTTTTGCTTCCAATTCATCTTCTAATTTTTGTATTTGCATACTCAAGGTAGGTTGCGTAACAAAACAATGTTCGGCAGCAATTGTAAAGTTTTTATATTCAGCTACAGCTAGCGTATATTTTAACTGTGTAATTGTCATTGTATCAAATTTTTTGATAAAGATATTAAAACTATCAATATCTTTTATGGTTTTAGGAGCTTATTTAAAAGTAAATTTGTTGTAGAAAATAATTTAAATTAAAAACAATAAAAAATGAATAGATCAGTTATAGGTTTGGATAAAGGTCATACGGAAAAATTAATTATTGAATTAAATTCACTTTTGGCTAATTTTCAAGTGTATTATCAAAATGTTAGAGGTTTACATTGGAATATTAAAGGGAGAAATTTTTTTGAGCTTCACACCAAGTTTGAAGAATTTTATACAGATGCACAAGAAAAAGTAGATTTAATTGCAGAGCGTATCTTAACCTTGCAAGGAACTCCTTTGCATACTTTTGATGATTACGTAAAATTATCAACAGTAAAAATTGGTAAAAACGTTTCTAACGATGAAAAAGCGGTTGCGTTAGTAGTTAACTCTGTTAGCGAACTTTTAAAAATAGAACGCATTATTTTAGAGCTTTCTGATGAGGCAGGTGATGAAGGGACAAACGCTATGATGAGTGATTTTATTTCAGAACAAGAAAAAATGTTATGGATGATGAATGCTTGGTTGAGTTAACATCGTTCATATTTTGGGGAACTGAGCAGCGTCATAGACGCTGCTTTTTTTTTGTTTAAAGTAAATATTTAATTAAGATACGTAAACTAACAAAAGCTATTAAAATAGCAGTTGCTTTTTTTAATTGAATTGGGCTTAAGAATTGATGACTCATTTTATTACCTATTTTTCCACCAATGAAAACAGTAATTGTAAGGACGACTGTTAAGTTCCAATTAATTGAAAAATTAGGGTTAAAGCTTTGTCCTAATAAACCAGCAACTGAATTTACTAAAATAAAAAAACTTGAAGTAGCAGCAATTTTTTTAGGAGTATCCCAATTTGTTAAATGTAAAAAAGGGGAAAGAAAAATACCACCACCAATACCAACCATACCCGATATAAAACCAATTAAACTACCATAAATACCGTTTTTATATGGTTCTTTTTTGTTTTTATTTTGTTTTAATGATGTTATTGTTTTAGATAACCACATGGTTATTGCTGCGATTAATAATGTAATACCCAAAAGAATAAAAAAGATAGCTTGACTTATTTTTAAAAAACCACCTAAAAAAGCTAAAGGCACGCTAAACAAGGTTAATGGAACTACTTTGTTCCAGTTAATCATCTTTTCTTTTTGAAACAATAATACATTACTAGTAACTACAGCAATATTGCAAATTAAAGCCGTAGATCTTATTTGAGTATATACAATACCAGTTAATGCTAGTACTGCTAGGTAACTTGAGCCACCTCCAAAGCCAACAGAAGAATATAATATAGCAATGAAAAAAAATAGCAAAATTAAATGCCAGTTTAATAATAAAGTTTCAATAAATAACATCAACCGTTTTAGTTATTATAATTAACTTTTCAAAGATATCTTAAATTGTTGAGGTGTTAAATGTTCATTTTTTTTAAAAAGTCGGTTAAAATAAGTAACACTATTAAATCCTGCTTTGTACGCAATGTCACAAATGTTCTCTTGCGGAGTATTTTTAATCAACTTTTTTGCAAATTTAATTTTTTCGGAATTTATGTAATCTACAGGAGTAACACCTAAAGTATTTTTAAATTTTTTAAAAAAATGAGATTTACTCATACAAGCCTTTTCAGAAACTTCATCTAAGGTAAGATTATTTTTAGTTAAGTTTTCTTTAATATACTTTACAGCATAGCCTATTCTGGTGTCATTGAATAATTCATTTACATTGTTTAATATCAATTTACGAGCTTTGCTTTGTAGTAATCGTATTATTAACTCCTGAACCATTAAGTCTAGTAAAGCATCTTTAGATTTTGTGTTATTAATGAATGTTGTGGTTAATCTGTTAATTAAAATATTTAATTCTTCATTATTATTTAAATGAGAGGTAGTTTTTTTAAAATCCCAGTTATTATTTTCTCTTTCAATAACAGTATCTTCGTTAAAATTATAAACAACCTCATTTATTTTACCTTGATCAATAACTAATCCTAAACAAGAAGTAGGGGTGCGTAAGGAGGCTTCAGGGAAATCAATATGCATACTGTTATTTTCAGGAATAACTAAAGATTCGCCAGGGGTAAAGTAAAAAGGATCTGTCTTTTCAAAATGCATTGTTTTTTTACCTGTTAACATACTGGCAATAACAGTAGAATCGAAGTTTAAAAACACACTTTTAGTAGCTTCAAAAGTTTCAAACACATTTAACTCGGCATATTCTGAAGAATACATTGTTCTGTTTTCGATTAGGGTGGAGAGTTTTCTTCTTTTAAAATGTTGGTGGTTTAACGATATCATAGTTTTTGTTTTTTCAAATAGTAATATAGTGTAATTATTTAATAATATTGTTCTATTTATGTTAAAATATTAACAATATATTTGAGGTGTGTTTAAATTAAGTGTTTGAACTTTGTGATAATGATATTAGTTTTCCCCCTTTAGTTAAATTGTTATTTTGAAAGAAAAAAACTAACCCTTTTTAGGTGTTAGTTTTTTTTTGATGTAATATGGTATTTGTTATGAATATAATGTGTTTTGGCTATTAAATATTGTTATAAGTAGAAAAAAAATACAATTGTAATGTAATAATGTTAAATTAGTGCATTATAATTATACCTGTCATAAATGAGTAATTACCACGTAAAAAATTTAGAAGAATATTTTCAAGTATATAGAAAGTCTGCAAGAAATCCTGAATTATTTTGGGAAGAAATAGCAGAAGAACATTTTGTTTGGCGAAAAAAATGGGATAGCGTTTTAAAGTATGATTTTTCAAAACCAGAAATAAAATGGTTCGAAGGAGCGAAGTTAAATATAACAGAAAACTGTATTGACCGTCATTTACGAATACGTGGTGATAAAACAGCAATACTTTTTGAACCTAATAACCCTAATGAAGCTGCTCAACATATTACCTATAAAGAGTTACATAAAAGAGTATGTAAGTTTGCAAATGTTTTAAAAGATAATGGAATAAAAAAAGGAGATAGAGTTTGTGTTTATTTACCAATGATTCCTGAGTTAGCTATTTCTGTATTGGCATGTGCACGAATAGGAGCAGTACACTCGGTAGTTTTTGCAGGTTTTTCATCAACTGCATTATCAACACGAATAAACGATTGCGAAGCAAAAATTGTAATAACTTCAGATGGTTCTTATCGTGGAGCGAAAACAATAGACTTAAAAGGAATTGTAGATGAAGCTATAGAAAACTGCGATTGTATAGAAACTGTTTTGGTAGCAAAAAGAATTAACACGGCAATTAAAATGAAAGAAGGTAGAGACCAATGGTTACAACCATTGTTAGATGAAGCTTCTGAAATTTGTGAACCAGAAATAATGGATGCAGAAGACCCTTTGTTTATTTTATATACATCTGGTTCAACTGGTAGTCCGAAAGGAATGGTACACACCACTGCTGGTTATATGATTTACACAGCTTATACATTTAAAAATGTATTTAATTATAAAGAAAACGATGTGTATTGGTGTACCGCAGATATTGGTTGGATTACAGGGCATAGTTATATAGTATACGGTCCATTAGCAAATGGTGCTACAACTGTAATGTTTGAAGGTGTGCCTAGTTATCCAGATTTTGGACGTTTTTGGCAAATTGTTGAAAAACATAAAGTAAATCAATTTTATACAGCACCAACAGCTATAAGAGCTTTAGCTAAAGAAAAATTAGATTTTGTAGATAAATACGATTTATCATCAATAAAAGTTTTAGGGACCGTAGGAGAACCTATAAATGAAGAAGCTTGGCACTGGTACAATGATAATGTAGGTAAAAAGAAAAGCCCTATTGTTGATACTTGGTGGCAAACAGAAACAGGAGGAATGATGATTTCACCAATGCCTTACATAACCCCAACAAAACCAACCTATGCAACTTTACCATTACCAGGAGTACAATTGGCATTAATGGATGAAAAGGGACAAGAGGTAAAAGGAAATCAGGTTGATGGACGTTTGTGTGTAAAATATCCTTGGCCAAGTATGGCAAGAACCATTTGGGGAAATCATCAGCGCTATAAAGAAACCTATTTTTCTGCTTTTGATAATATGTATTTTACAGGTGATGGGGCTTTACGTGATGAGGTTGGTTATTACAGAATTACAGGTCGAGTAGATGATGTGATTATCGTTTCAGGACATAATTTAGGAACTGCTCCTATTGAAGATGCTGTAAACGAACATCCTGCGGTAGCAGAAAGTGCTATTGTTGGGTATCCACACGATGTAAAAGGAAATGCTTTATACGGGTATGTAATTTTAAAAGATGTTGGTGAAGGTAGAGATCACGATAATTTACGTAAAGAAATAAATCAAATAATTACCGAACATATTGGGCCAATTGCAAAATTGAATAAAATTCAATTTACAATAGGCTTGCCAAAAACACGTTCAGGAAAAATAATGCGTCGTATTTTACGAAAAATTGCCCACAACGAATTAGATAATTTAGGAGATGTATCTACATTATTAAATCCTGAAGTAGTGCAAAATATTATTGATAATAGGTTGTAATCTAAAAGACTATTTAGGTGTTTTTTAAGAAAGATTTATTTTTTTAGAATTAAATTTGTAGTTACTTGTAATAGTAAAACTACAATGGAGGTTATAACAACAGAAGATAAATTAAAAGAACGTATTAAAGAGCTAACATGTTTATATAATGTTAGCTCTTTAATTCAAAAAAACGATTTTACAAACATACACGAACTATTAAAAGGAATCGCTTTAAGTGTTAAAGCTTCAGTTCGTTACCCTGATACTGCTTTTGTTGAAATTGAAACCAACGATTACACTTTTTTTACAGAAACTAAAAAATTAGATACTATTTTTATTATTTCAAAAATTAATGTTTTTGATAAAATCTATGGGTCAATAAAGATTGGATATTTAAAAGAAGAATTTTCTCAAAACTTCTTTCTAGAAGAAGAAAAACAATTACTAAATAAAATAGCTGTAGAAATAGGAGGTTTATTTGAACGAAAACAAATAGAAGAAAAAAATATTTTAGCAAAAAGACAAATTGAACGAGTAGATAGGTTGTCAATTTTAGGAGAAATTACAGCAGGAATAGCACATGAATTAAATACACCTTTAGCTAATATATTGGGGTTTTCAGAACTTTTAAAAGAAAGGTTTGAAAATAATAAAGATGCTATAGAAGATTTAAATAAGGTTGTAAATAGTGCTGTTTATTCTAGAGAGGTTGTAAAAAAATTAATGTTTTTTTCTTGCGAAATGCCACAACAAATGGAGGTGGTAAATTGTTTGCCTATTATAAAAGAGGCCATAAGTTTATTAAGCCCTAATTTTAGAAAAAAAAATATAGAAAACGAATTATCTTTCAATAAAGAAAACATTCAATTAAAAGTAGATAAAATACAGTTAACTCAAGTTGTTTTTAATTTAATTATCAATGCTATTTATTTTTCACCAGTAAAAGGAAAAATTAAAACAGTTATTGAAGAAACAAAAGAAGGTGTAATACTAAAAATTTCAGATGAAGGAGTAGGAATTCCTTTAAGTGCATCAGAAAGTATTTTTAACCCTTTTTTTACAACAAAACCAATAGGAGAAGGTTCTGGGTTAGGATTAAGTGTTGTTCATGGAATTGTAAAAAGTCATAAAGGAACTATAAAACATGTACAAAATACTCCTAAAGGAACAACCTTTGTAATTAATTTTCCAAAAAATAAGAGTTAATGTTAGAAAAAGAAAATATATTGATTGTTGACGATGATATTCAAATATTAGAACTCATTCAACGTCATTTACTATCGTTAAATTATCACACATACAAAGCTATATCGGTAAAAGAAGCACTGCAAATATTACAAAGTAAAACGATTGATTTGTTAATTACAGATTTGCAAATGCCAGATGTTGATGGGTTAGAATTAATAAAATATAGTTCAGAACATTTTCCTAACATTCCAAAATTAGTAGTTACAGGTTTTCCCTCTATCGATGGCGCATTAGAGGTTATGAAATCAGGTGCGGTAGATTATATTACCAAACCATTTACAAAAGATGAATTAAAATTAGCAATATTAAAATCGCTAAAAAATAATTTAAAGCCTCAAAAATGTATTTCTGTAAATAAAAATATTAAAAAAAACTCTTACGGAGATTTAATAGGTTCATCAGAAGCAATGAAAAAAGTTACCGATGTAATAGATAGGCTTAAAAATAATAAAGCTACGGTATTCATATCAGGACAAAGTGGTACAGGTAAAGAACTAGTAGCAAGATCTATACATTATCAGGGTAAATTTTCTTCACAACCATTTATTGCTGTAAACTGTGGAGCGATACCAGAAAATTTATTAGAATCAGAATTATTTGGTTATGTAAAGGGAGCTTTTACAGGAGCTGAATCAAATAGAGAGGGGTTTTTTCAGGCAGCAAATAAAGGAACCTTGTTTTTAGATGAGATAGGAAATGCATCTACAGCTACACAATTACGTTTACTTAGGGTTTTACAAGAAAAAGAAGTTGTTAGAGTAGGTTCACAAAAAGCAGAAAAAATTGATGTTCGAGTAATTGCTGCAACCAATATTAACTTACAAGAATTGGTGAAAAAAAGAAGGTTTCGAGAAGATTTGTATTACCGATTAACAGTTGTTCAAATAAACATACCAACATTAGCTGAACGAATTTCAGATATTCCTTTATTGATTGAAAAGTTTCTTTTTAAATATGGGATAGAATATAAAGATCGATACTTAAAAATAAATTCGGCAGCAGTAAAAATATTAGAAAGGCATCATTGGCCTGGAAATATTAGAGAGTTAGAAAATGTAATTCAACGAGCAGTAATTATGTGTGATAAATCAGTTGAAGTATCCGATCTTCCTGATTATATAAAGTATCAAATAAATTTTTCTAAAACCCAAGAACTAATCTCTTTAAAAGAGTTTGAAAAAAAATACATAACTCAAGTTTTAACAGCTGTAAATAATAATAAAACTAAAGCTGCTGAAATTCTTAAAATTGATAGAAAAACACTTCGAGAGCGCTTAAAGTAAAATCGGGTAAAAATGCACCATTGGGTAATTAATCCTCAGTTTTATAATTTGTTAGAAAATATTTAAACTACGTAATTTATTGTTTTTAAGATCTTTATGTTTTCTTTTTTTTTGAAAACATATTTTGGTACACCTGTTGCCAATATGTAATTATATTAAAACAATATAATTTATGGACGTTAATAAAAGAAGTTTATGCAGTACATGTATAGATGTTGACTTTTGTAATTTAACATCAAATAATACATTTATTTGGTCTTGTAATGAGTTTAATCAAGAAAAAAGACCCAATAACAATACTGTTACTTTAGATGTTGAAGATTTAAAAACAATCAAAAAGAAAAAAGAATTAGAACTTATTTAATCTTTAAAAATGATTTTAACAAAAGAATTAAAGCAAAAAGAAGAGTCAAAGCAAGGGATGCTTCAAAACGTAATGAAACAGTTTGATGCAGCAGCTGATTTGGTAAACTTAAATCCGAATATTAAAAAAATATTAGGAATAACAAATAATGAGTTAATTATTAATTTTCCTGTTCGTATGGATAATGGAGATGTAGAGGTTTTTAAAGGGTACCGAGTGCAGCACAATAATGCTTTGGGTCCTTATAAAGGAGGGTTACGTTATCATCCAACAATAGATATTGATGCGGTAAAAGCTTTAGCTATGTGGATGACTTGGAAAACATCTTTAACTGGGCTGCCTTATGGTGGAGCAAAAGGTGGAATACAAATGGATCCTAAAAAGTATTCTCAATCAGAATTAGAAAGAATCACAAGGCGTTTTACATATGCTCTTGGAGATAATATTGGACCAGAACATGATATTCCAGCACCTGATGTAAATACAAATGCACAAACAATGGCTTGGATTGCTGACACCTATATGTCAACAAAAGCACCAGCAGAACGATCAAAAAATCAACATATTGTCACAGGAAAACCCATAGGGTCAGGAGGATTAGAAGGAAGAGATAGAGCAACAGGTTTTGGTGTTTTTTTAAATATAAAATTTTGGGCAGAACAAAGAAGAATTAGTCTTTTAGATAAAAAATTTATAGTTCAAGGGTTTGGAAATGTTGGTTTTTGGGCAGCTCATTTTTTAGAAAAAGAAGGCGCAAAAATGGTAGGAGTACAAGATGCTTTAGGTTCGATTGCAAACACCAAAGGAATTAATGTAAAAGATTTGTTTGAGTATGCAAAATTTAATAATGGAAGTATTGTTGGGTTTTTAAACGCAGAAGAAATAAAAAATGAAGATTTTTTTGGTTTAGATTGTCATATATGTATTCCTGCTGCATTAGGTAATCAAATAACAAAAGAAAATGCATCAAAAATAAAAGCCTCTTTAATTGCAGAAGGAGCCAATGGACCAACTACAGTTGAAGCAGAAAGAATTTTATTAGATAAAGAGGTTGATATCATTCCTGATATTTTATGTAATTCAGGTGGTGTAATAGCAAGTTATTTTGAATGGTTACAAAACAGAAATGGTGAGTTATGGGGATTGGATGAAATTATAGCAAGGCTAGATAAAAAAATGCGAGAAACTTTTATTAAAGTATTAAACTTGTCAACAAAAAGAAAGTTAGATATGAGGTCAGCTGCATATGTAATAGCAATAGAACGTATTGAGAAAGCCTATGTACAACGTGGAATTTTTCCATAGAAAAAGTAGTTTATTAAAAATTAAACTAGTAAAATAAAAAAGATGGAATTGAATATATATAACGATACTGAAAATAAAGTTATTCAAATAAGAAGCTTTAAAGAATTAGATATGTGGATTTCTCACATAAATTATATAACAAATGAATGTGATGTTTTAGCTAAGATATCATCAAACTTAATTAAAAATAGAAATTTAAGAGATAGTTTGTTATTAATGATTTTAAAAAATTCAGAAATATTAACTAAACTTTATAAAGTAAGAAATGAAACTGAAAATTTAAATGAATGTGATGATGTTGCTTGTAATTCATTTTATTTAGATGAGCATGAGAGTACAAGGCTTTTGTATTTAAAACACATTGAAACATACAGGGTTTTAAAACAAAAAGTTTTATTATGTCTTTTAAAGAAGTAAAATAATATAAAACACAAACTTACTTAAATGAGTAAAATAGCTTATTAGTTATATCAACCAAATTTGTTTTTAAAAAAGATTAGGTGTTGTATATTGCATTAATATAAAAAAGAATATTATAACTCTAATGAGCATTGTAAATATTAGAACTTATTTAGAAAAATCATTGACGATTAATGATAATGATTGGGAATTTTTTACCTCTAAATTAGCGCTAATAAAAATTAAAAAACGCACAAAAATTTTAAAAATAGGAGAAATTGAAAATCATATTTCTTTTATTAATAAAGGAGTTGTGCGTTTTTATATTCCTAAAGAAGACAAAGAGAAGGAAATTACTTTTGGGTTTTGTTTTAGCAACGAGTTTGTAAGTGCCTATGATTCGTTTTTAACACAACAACCTTCGTTGTATGAACTAGAAGCTCTTACTGATATTGAAATGTGGAGTATTTCACACGATGATTTACAAGAAGTGTATAACAAAACAAGTATTGGAAATACTTTAGGAAGATTATCATCTGAACGGCTATATTTAATAAAGTCTAAAAGAGAACAATCGTTATTAAACGAAACAGCAGAAGAGCGTTATTTAAAATTATTTGACGAACGTCCTAAGTTGATTAGAGAAATTCCTTTAAAATACATAGCTTCTTATATTGGAGTTACTGCGCAAGCGCTAAGCCGAATTAGAAAGCGAATTACTTAACTTAGGTTCATTTTTATTGCCATACTAAAATTGGTTCTTTGCATTCTAAAACTCACTAGAATGACAATAGTAATTTTCATGATTTTTTTATGGTATTCAGGCTTATTTTTTCAAACATTCTTTTTACATAGATATGCAGCACATCAAACTTTTACGATGTCGAAGTTTGCAGAAAAAGTATGTTTTGTGCTTACCTGGGTTTTTCAAGGTTCTAATTATTTAAGCGCTTATGGCTACGGGGTAATGCATCGATTACATCATGCGTATGCTGATACTGAAAAAGACCCGCATTCACCAAAATATGATGAAAATTTGTTTAAAATGATGTGGCGGACTAAAAATATTTATCAAGATATTAATAATCAAAGAATAGCAATTGATGATAAGTTTACTAAAAACGTACCACAGTGGAAAATCTTTGATAATTTTGCAAGCTCAAAATTTTCTAGATTAACTTGGGGAGCATTATATGTTGTGTTTTTTATGTTTTTTGCAACCGCTTGGTGGCAGTGGTTATTTTTACCAGTCGCTTTTTTAATGGCACCAATCCACGGAGTTATTATTAATTGGTTTGCACATATATACGGTTATGTAAATTTTAAAGTAAGCGATACTTCTAAAAATTTATTACCATTCGATTTTTTAATGATGGGCGAAGGGTATCACAACAATCACCATGCTCATGGTGGGCGCGCAAATTTTGGAGGAGTACGTTGGCATGAAATAGATATTACTTACTGTATTATGGTTCTTTTAGATAAGGTAAAACTGATAAAATTTAAATAAAGAGTACTTTTAAGTTGTGTTTTGTAATTGTGTCATACTTACTATATATGGCATGTGTTTTGACGATAAATAGTATCTTCAATAAAAAAAAATGCAGCAACATACATCATCAAAAGATAATAAAAAGAAACCTAAAGTATCAATAGGAAAAGCATTTAAAACAATTATTTGGCCACGTAAAAAATTGGTTTTAATAGGTTTGGTTTTAATTGTAATAAGTAGGTTGGCAGGTTTGGTAGCTCCGCTAAAAATTAAATCATTATTAGATGATGTAATTCCGAATAAAGATTACAACCAATTATACAACTTATTACTTGTAGTTGGCGCAGCTATTTTAATACAAGCAACTACATCATTTTTATTAACTCGAATTTTAAGTGTGCAAGCACAATATTTAATTTCAGAATTACGAGCACAGGTTCAGAAAAAAGTATTGTCATTACCAATTAGCTTTTTTGATAATACAAAATCAGGAGCATTGGTTTCTAGAATTATGAGTGATGTTGAAGGGGTTCGTAATTTAATAGGAACCGGTTTGGTTCAGTTAGTAGGTGGAACCATTACAGCTGTTATTTCTTTAATTTTATTGATAAATATTAGTTGGTCAATGACCTTATTTGTGTTGATTCCTGTAATTGTATTCGGTTTAGTTGCTTTAAAAGCTTTTAAATATATCAGACCTATATTTAGAAATAGAGGTGTTATTAATGCTGAGGTAAAAGGGCGTTTAACAGAAACGTTGGCAGGAGTAAGGGTAATAAAAGCATTCAATGCAGAACAACAAGAAAATGAATCTTTTGAAAAAGGAGTTGATCTTTTATTCCAAAACGTAAAAAAGAGTTTAACAGCAACCGCAATCATGACAAGTTCGGCAACCTTTTTATTAGGAATTGCTTCTACGGGAATTATGGGAATTGGTGGTTATAAAATTATGATGGGTGAATTAACCGTTGGAGATTTTTTATCATTTACTTTTTTATTAGGTTTAATGATTGCACCAATTGTACAAATGAGTAATATAGGTAGTCAATTAACCGAAGCTTTGGCAGGGTTAGATAGAACCGAAGAGTTGATGAATATGGAAGCTGAGGAAGATAATGAAGAAAGAACAATTCAATTAGAAAAAGTGAATGGAACCATAAAATTTGACGATGTTTCTTTTTCTTATGAAGAAGGAAAACAGGTGTTAAATAACATTAGTTTCGAAGTGCCCAAAGGTACAGTAACTGCTTTAGTAGGGAGTTCTGGTTCTGGTAAATCAACAATTGCAGGATTATCAGCTACTTTTTTAAATCCAAAATCAGGAAAAGTAACGATTGATAATCATGATGTATCTAAAATAAAATTAAGTAGCTATCGTAAAAATTTAGGGGTGGTTTTACAAGATGAGTTTTTATTTGAAGGAACTATTAGAGAAAACATTTTATTTCCAAGGCCAAATGCAACTGAAAAAGAATTGCAGTACGCTGTAAAAGCAGCCTATGTAAATGAATTTACCGATCGTTTTGATGAAGGATTAGATACCTTAATTGGTGAAAGAGGCGTAAAGCTTTCTGGCGGCCAACGTCAACGCTTGGCAATTGCAAGAGCTATTTTAGCAAACCCTAAAATTATAATCTTAGATGAAGCAACTTCAAGTTTAGATACAGAGAGCGAAGCATTAATTCAAAAAAGTTTATCAGAGTTAATGAACGAACGAACCACCATTGTAATTGCGCACCGATTAAGTACAATAAAACAAGCAGATCAAATATTGGTGATTGAAAACGGTAGTATTGCAGAGCGCGGAACACATGATGAATTAATTGCTGAAAAAGGTAGGTATTATGATTTGTATACGTATCAGGCAAAAATTTAAAATAATAAGATATCAATTGTGTTAAGAAACTATAAAAAAAGTGTTAGAAAGTAAAACTATTTTTTATAGTTGACGTATAGTTAGTTAAGATTTAGATTGTTTTTGTAAAATGAGTAGCTATTAACTAAGTGTTAAAAAAAGTGAAGTTTTTAGTTAATGAAAACTGTTTTTTATAAAATATTACATCTCTTTTGTTTAAGATTAATTAAAACAGGTAACGTTTTAATCAACTATAATTAAAACTCACATAGTAATTTGGTAAAGTATGTATTGTTGTTTTGCATCATAAAAACGAAACAAAAACAATACAATGAAAAATTTAATTAAAGTAGGTTTGTTAAGTGCTTTTACAGCTATTAGCTTAACCTCGTGTGATGATGTAGATAAAGAACCAGGAAACGGTTCATCAACAGGTTTGGTAAAATTAGCAGCGCATTCTAAAACCGATAGTTATTTAAAATTAGATCCAGCATTTTCTAATGTCAGTATTTATCCATTATTATCTTCAGAAGATAAATTGACTAACACACCAAACTTTGTTTATGGTTCATTAGCTGATGGAGCGGGCTTACTAAAAAATGCAAACAATACTTTTACTTTAATTAATAATATTGAAGGAGATTATTCTATAGCACGCATCACTTTAGATGAAACTTTTAAACCAGTAGGCGGTGAATATATTTTAAATGCTGAGGCAACTGCTTATACAGCACAATGTTCAGGGAGTTTAATTACACCACAAGAACACGGTTTTGGACCAATGTATCTTTCTGGAGGTGAGTGGGGAGGAGCTTCAAAAGGAGTTTTTGCTACTGATCCTTATAGAGATGCTTCTTCAGCATCTTTTGCAAACATGTTAAATGCATTTGGACAATGGTCTACAGAAAATGCAGTAGTAATAGGTAAAGATGCTTATCAAGATAAAACCGTTGCTTTTATTGGTGATGATCATGCTGATAACGAAACACCATCAGGACAATTAGGAATGTATGTAGGTAATAGAGGTGATTTGTACGGAGGAAACTTATTCGGTTTACGCGTATTAGATTCTGAAGTTAATTATGAAATGGATATGAAAGAAGGAGAATCTTATCCGATTGATTTTGTACAGTTAAACGAAACTGAAATTTCTTTGTTAGATGCTGAAGCTAAAACAAAAGGGGTTATGGGATTCTCTCGTTTAGAAGATATTGATTGGAGAAGAGGTTCTGCTAAAAATAATAGAGAAATTTACTTTTGTGTTACGGGGCGTAAAAAAGATGGCTTGGCAGGAAAAGGTACTTTTTACGGACGTGTTTATAAAGTAACTTTAAATGAAAATAATCCTTCAGGAGTTGGAACAATTACATGTGTGCTAGATGGTGATTTACCAAACGGAAAAGCAAAAACATTCCACAGTCCAGATAATATTGTTGTAACAGAAAATTATGTATACATTCAAGAGGATCCAAATGGTTATTTTGATAATGCAGATAAAACACATTATGCGCGTTTGTATCAATACGATTTAAATTCAGGGAGCCTAAAAACGGTTTTAGAATGTGATCAAGAAACCGCAGCAGCGGCAGGTGTTGGTAATGTAACAAAACCTTGGGAAATTACTGGTATGATAGATGTTTCTGAAACAATTGGTGTTGATGATACTTTTATAGTGATTACTCAAAATCACGGATGGGATAATCCTAATTTTACAGATCCTAAAGCAATTGACCCTAGTATAGCAAGATCAGAAGGAAGCCAAATGTATATTATTCAAGGTTTAGATAGATAGTATGAATGTTCCCCAAATACTTATTAAAAAAGCATGCGTTTTAGGCGCATGTTTTTTGCTTATGTTATTAATGTCTTGCAAAACTGAAAGGCAATATGTTAAAGTAACCGAAACAACAATTTTAGAAGAGGTTTATAAAAAGCAATTACAGATGGCTATAATAAATTTAGACAGTTTATTAGTAGTTAAATCATTAAAAAACAAACAGTTTTTTTATCAAAAAGCACGTACTTCTTTTAAGCAATTAGAACCTGTTTTAGCCTTTACAGATAAAAGCAATTATAAATCATTAAACGCCCCAAATATTCTTAAAGTAGAAGAAGAAGATGCAACAGATATTAAAATTAACGCTCCGTTTGGTTTTCAAGTAATAGAAGAGTTGTTGTATGATGAAGAGGTTAATGAAAAACAAATTAACCAAGCAGTAAATAAAACAAAAAATAGGTTAGGTTTAATAGAAAGTAATGCAAAATTAAACTTAAAAAAATATCATGTTTTATGGTTACTTCGTGACGCTATCGTTCGTGTTGCTGTTACTGGTATTACAGGTTTTGATTCACCTGTATTAGAACAATCTTTACAAGAGTCTAATATAATATATACAGCAATTGAAAAAATACTAGATACTTATAAAGGTCATTTTATAAACCCAGAATTATTAGAGGCTTGGCAAACTGAAATTCAACAAACAAAAACAAGTTTACAAGGAAATTTTAATACTTTTGATAGATATCATTTTATTAAAAATCACACTCATAAACAGTTAAAATTATTAGTTAAAACTCAAAAAGATTGGCAAGTTACTTTTCCTTTCGAATTAGCTTTTAAAAACGATATGACTTCATTGTTTTCATCAAACACATTTAATGTTGATTTCTTTTCAGATTATATTGATAAAAGTAATTTTAAAAAAGAAAAAATAGCTTTAGGAGAGCAACTTTTTAATGACAAACAATTATCTATAAATAAAGATATGAGTTGTGCTACTTGTCATCATAAAGAAAAAGCTTTTACCGATGGATTAAAAACATTTCCAAAACAAACAAGAAATACTCCAACAGTAACGTATGCAGCATTGCAACAAAGTTTTTTTTATGATGGTAGGGCAGGAAGTTTAGAGGGGCAAGTTGCTGCTGTTGTTAAAAATAAAAACGAATTTCATAGTGATTTAGAAACCATGAAAAATGCCGTTAAAAACGATAGTGCTTATGTAAATAGTTTTAATAAAATTTATAAAGGAAAAATAAATAGTAATACGGTAAGACACGCAATTGCTACTTATATAAGAAGTTTAAATAAATTTAACTCAAAGTTTGACAACAATATCAATAATAAAGAAAACACAATTACTAAGAGTGAAATAAATGGATTTAATCTTTTTACCGGAAAAGCAAAATGTGCTACCTGTCATTTTGCGCCTGTTTTTAACGGAACTGTTCCTCCAAATTTCACCGAAACAGAATTTGAGTTATTAGGAGTACCTAATGATACATTAAATAATTCGGTTGTGAGTAATGATTTAGGGCGTTATAATTTATTTAAAACAGCAAATAGAAAACACTTTTTTAAAACATCAACCGTTAGGAATATTGCTAAAACAGCACCTTACATGCATAATGGAGTTTTTGAAACATTAGCTCAAGTAATTGATTTTTATAATAAAGGAGGTGGAAATGGTTTGGGTTTTAATTTAAGGCATCAAACATTACCAGTAGATGAGTTAAACTTAACAGAAAAAGAAATAAAAGAATTAGTAGCTTTTATGGAAACGTTGACAGATGAATAAAAATATTTTTCATTTTTATTAAACTCTTTGGTAAACAAACCAAAGAGTTTTTCTTTTTTATGTAATTTTATCAAGTTATTCCGACAGAATACAACAAATCAATTTACATGAAAAAAATACTCATAGTTTTAGTTATAGGTTTATCAGTAATAGCTTGTAAAACAGCTTCAAAAAAAGAAATTATAGAAGAAATTTTTAAAGAAAACTTAGTTGAGCCCAAAAAATATCCAAAAGTTCTAACCGAAGTTTTAAAAAAACATGGCGGAATTAATAATTGGCAAAAGATGAAAACGTTATCTTTTAGCTTAAACGATCAAGAGCATACCACAGATTTACATTCAAGAAAAACAGTAATTAACTCGAAAGAATATTCTTTAGGATTTGATGGTAACAATGTTTGGGTTTCTGATACCACTAAGTATAAAAAAGATCCGAAGTTTTATTACAATTTATACTTCTATTTTTACGCAATGCCTTTTGTTTTGGCTGATGATGGAATTGTATATTCAGAAACAAAACCATTAGAGTTTGAAGGAAAAAAATATCCAGGAATTAAAATTTCGTATCAATCAAATGTAGGTTCATCACCAGATGATAACTATTATATGTATTATGATGAAGTTACTAAAGAAATGAGTTGGTTAGCCTATACGGTTACTTATTTTAGTAAAGAAACTTCTAGTAAAACAAGTATAATAAGATATAACGATTGGGAAAATGTTAACGGATTTTTATTACCAAAATCGTTAACTTGGTACCAGAAAGATGAAAAAGGTAACCCAACAGAACCAGCGAGAGAGCCTACTAAATTTGTATTACCTTTATTAAGTGAAGCATCATTTGATGCTGATTTTTATAGAAAACCAACAAAATAAATGAATTCAAAAAAATATACTTGGAAAAAAGAGTACACACTAGTGTTGCTGGCAAATGTAGTTTACATCGCATTATTTTGTATTATTACTAACTTATACACGAATTAGAATATGCAAACTATAGATTGGGTAGTACTTTCGTTAACATTGTTATTTATTGTTTTTTACGGAGTTTGGAAAACACGTGGAAGAAATAATGTAGAAGAGTATATTAAAGGAGGAAACGATAGTAAATGGTGGACGATTGGTTTGTCGGTAATGGCAACACAAGCAAGTGCTATTACTTTTTTATCAACACCGGGGCAAGCATTTCATAGCGGAATGGGATTTGTACAGTTTTACTTCGGATTGCCAATCGCCATGGTAATTATCTGTTTAGTGTTTATTCCGATATATCATCGACTAAAAGTATATACAGCTTATGAGTATTTAGAAGGTCGTTTTGATAAAAAAACAAGAACTTTAACCGCAATTTTATTTTTGGTACAAAGAGGATTAGCAGCAGGAATTACCATTTTTGCGCCTGCTATTATTTTATCAGCTGTATTAGGATGGGATTTAATTACACTAAATATCATCATCGGATTCTTAGTAATTATTTACACCGTTTCTGGAGGTACAAAAGCAGTAAGCGTTACTCAAAAACAACAAATGGCAATTATTTTTACAGGAATGTTCATTGCCTTTTACTTAATACTTCAATATTTACCTGACGGAATTACCTTTACTAAAGCATTAGAGATTGCTGGAGCTTCTGATAAAATGCAAGTGTTAGATTTTTCGTGGGATTTAAATAATCGCTATACAGTTTGGACAGGGATTTTAGGAGGAACATTTTTGATGCTTTCTTATTTCGGAACCGATCAAAGCCAAGTGCAACGTTATTTATCAGGAAAATCGGTACGTGAAAGTCAGTTAGGATTAATTTTTAACGGTTTGTTAAAAGTGCCAATGCAATTTTTTATTTTATTGGTTGGGGTAATGGTGTTTGTGTTTTATCAGTTTAATACATCTCCTTTAAATTTTAATCCGAAGGCTAGTGAAGCTGTTGTAAATTCAAAATACGCTTCAGAATATAAGCTTTTAGGTGAAAAACATATTCATATTGAAAATCAGAAAAAAACATTGATTTTCGAAGGATTAACAGCAGCGAATAAAAAACAATTGCAAGAATTAAATGAGCAAGATAAGTCGATAAAAAAACAAGCAAAAACTATAATAGCAAAGGCAGATGATGAGGTAGAGACGAACGATAAAGATTATGTTTTTATCCATTTTATACTACATAATTTACCAAAAGGTTTAATCGGTTTATTATTGGCGGTAATTTTATCGGCAGCCATGTCATCAACAGCATCTGAGTTAAATGCCTTGGCTAGTACTACCGCAATTGATTTGTATAAACGTAATGTTGCTAATGAATATGACGAAGCGCATTATGTAAAAATGACAAAATGGTTTACTTTAGGCTGGGGAATCTTAGCAATTTTAGTGGCTTGTATTGCTAATTTATTTGATAATTTAATTCAGTTAGTAAATATAATTGGTTCTATTTTTTATGGTAATGTTTTAGGAATTTTCTTATTAGCCTTTTTCTTTAAGTTTGTAAAATCGAATGCCGTTTTTATAGCAGCCATTATTACACAATTACTTATAATTTTTGTTTGGAAAGCTGATTGGTTACCGTTTTTATGGCTAAACGCTTTAGGATGTGGATTGGTAATTTTAATAGCTTCTTTAATACAGCTATTTTCAGAAAAAATAAAAAATGATTAAAACAAGAAAAGCTACTTTAATAGATTTACCAATTCTTTTAGAATTTGAGCAAGCGCTAATTAATTTTGAAAGACCTTTTGATGCTACTTTAAAAGATGAAAAAATATCATATTACGATATAAAAGCAATGATTTTATCTGATGAGGTAGCAGTAATTGTAGCAGTAGATAATGAAAAAGTTGTTGGTTCTGGATATGGAAGAATACAAGAAGCCAAACCATATTTAAAGCATCAAAATATGATTTATTTAGGTTTTATGTTTGTTGCAAATTCACATCGTGGCAAAGGCATTAACAAATTAATTATTGACGATTTATATACTTGGGCAATTTCTAATAATATATATGAAGTTCGGTTAGACGTGTATGCTGATAACCCTAGTGCAATTAGAGCATATGAAAAAGCAGGGTTTCGAAAACATTTACTAAATATGCGAAAAAGTTTAAAGTAAGTTTTACGACTTGTTTTTATTCAGATGTTTAGCAAGATAAGCGCCCATACTAAAACAGGCTTGTAATAAATAGCCACCAGTTGGCGCGTTCCAATCCAACATTTCGCCGATGCAATAACTATTTTTTATTTTTTTGAACTCGAAATTTTCAGTGACTTCGTTTAAAGAAATTCCACCGGTAGTTGATATTGCTTCGTTAATTTTAGCAGCAGTATTAATAGTAAGAGGTAAAGCTTTTATTTTTAATGAAAGAATTGTTTTATTAAGAAATTCATCTTTACTTAAAATTGTTTTTAGTAATTCAATTTGTGGTAAACTTAATTTAAGTGTTTTTTTAAGAATGTCGGTTGTTGTTCTTAAGCTAGAAGTGTTTATTTTATGAGTAAGTTCATTAAGACTAAACATCGGTTTTAAATCTAAAAAAACAGTTGCTTTTTTGTATTTAGAAAGTTGTGATTGTATTTCAGAACTTAAGGCATAAATAGCGTTTCCTTCTAGCCCGAATTTGGTAATTACCAATTCTCCTTTTTGTATTTTATCTAAACAAGAAAGCGCAATGTTTTTTAAAGGTTGTCCTTCATTTTTAGATATGAAATCGATTTTCCAATCTACTTTATAAGCACAGTTAGCTGGTAAAAAAGCTAAGGTGTTAATTCCTTTACTTTTAAATTTGTTTAACCAATTTCCGTCAGACCCTGTAATTTTCCAACTCGCGCCGCCTAGCGAAAAAACAGTAAAATCAGCATTTATAATTTTGTCATTATTAAAAATTAATTCATTTTTAATATTCCATCCTTGCCATTCATGATTAGTAATAAACTGTACATTTTTATCAATTAAAAACTTTTTAATGTTAGCTAGAACGGTGATTGGTTTTATTTCTTTTTCAGGATAAATACGATTACTACTTCCTATAAAAGAGGGAATATCAATAGATAATAACCAATTACGTAAGTCTTCATTTGTAAAATTTAACAGTGCATTTTTAAGAAATGTAGTAGGTGTGTATCGGGTAATCATTTTATCAATATGCTCACCATGGCTAAGATTGAAACCACCATCGCCAGCGACTAAAAACTTTCTTCCAACAGATTTCTTTTTCTCGTAAATCGTAATGTCAAATTTTTTTGAATCTAAAAAAGCAGCAGTAAATAGGGCTGAAGGGCCACCACCAATTATGGCTATTGATTTTTTCATAAAACAAAATTACTATTTGTTTTTTTAAGGTGTATAAAAAATTATTAGAAAAGAAAAAGACTGTCTTAAAAGACAGTCTTTTTTATATAAACTAAATGAAGTAATTACATTTTTGTTAAGAACTCTTTATTCATTTTAATATAATCTACATTTCCTGCTTTTTCAGCTCCAGCTAATGATGCTTTTGCAGCTTTTATAGCTCCTTTTTTGTCACCAGCTTTAGCTAAGATTAAAGATTGTTGACGTAAATACCAAAAACGAGGTTGATCTTTAGTCATGTCAACAGCTTTGTTGATCCATGTAGCTGCTTTTTTAATGTCTTTGTTGCTTTGTAAATAATATACAGCAGCAGAGTAATAATCACCAGCTTTAGGCCCATTCATTGTTGCAGCAATACTAGCTTCAACAGCTTTATCAGTAGGCGTGTTAAATTTTACACCAACATAAGCATTTTCCCATAACAAACCTAAAACAGCAGAGTTGTTTGTAATATCATCAATAGTCATGGTAAAAGTTTCTATTTTCATAGGCATCATATCAGCTTTTACTGTAGTAGATAATACTACTTTTTTATCATCCCATTTTCTTGGATTTCCCCAGTTGTTGGCATCCGAATAAAAAATTACTTCCCAAGAAGTTTTTCCTGGTTTTGTATATAAAGCGTATGTTCCTTTTTTTAATTCTTTTCCGTCGATAGTAACATCAGTGCTAAAAGTAACTTTAGTATTTTGGTTAGCTCCAGTTCTCCATACTTTTCCGTAAGGAACTAAGTCTCCAAAAATAGTTCTTCCTCTCATTCCTGGTCTAGAATATTCAACAGTAACATCCGATAATCCTACAGCTTGTTCTAACTTAGATGATGGGCTAGGAGCTGGAGTTTTTATTTGTGCATTTGTAGTTAATGTAAGTGCCGCTACAAATAAGCTTAAAACTAATTTTTTCATGATAATTGGTTTGTTTTTATTGTGATGTTAAAATTACGAGTAATATTTGAGTTAAATGTTAATGAAAACTTAAAATAAACATCATTTTTTTAGTTGATATTTGCAAAATGAAAAAATATGTTTCAGAATTAATAGGAACTTTTGCGTTAGTATTTTGTGGTACAGGTGCAATGACTGTTAGTGAAATAACAGGAGGAACTGATTTAACGCATACCGGTATTGCTATAACTTGGGGATTAATTGTAATGGCAATGATTTATGCTTTTGGTGAAATATCTGGGGCACATTTCAACCCAGCAGTTACTATTGCTTTTGCATTTGCTAAAAAGTTTTCATGGAAAGAAGTTCCTAAATATATAATCGCTCAGTTGATAGGTGCTATTTTAGCAAGTTGTATTTTATGGGTTTTATTTCCTGCAAGCGAATATTACGGAGCTACAATTCCATCAATTGAACCTTGGCGTGCTTTTATTTTAGAATTTTTACTTACGTTTTTCTTAATGTTAACCATAATAAACGTATCAACAGGTAGTAAAGAAGTAGGAGTAATGGCAGGTATTGCTATTGGAGGCGTTGTTTTGTTAGAAGCCATGTTTGCAGGACCAATGACAAAGGCATCCATGAATCCAGCACGTTCTATTGCTCCGGCAATAGTTTCTGGTCATTATGAGTATTTGTGGTTGTATGTTTTAGCCCCAATTTTAGGAGCTTTATTAGCGGTAGTTTCTTGTAAATTTGTAAAAGACAATAATTGTTGTAATGAAGAATGTTAGTATTTTAGGCTGTGGATGGTTAGGAAAATCATTAGCAGTTTCGTTATTAAATGAAGGATATAAAGTAAAAGGCTCTACAACTTCTGAAGAAAAATTAGATCTTTTAGAAGTTAACGGAATAGCACCTTATATTGTTAATATTTCTGAATTTGAAGAATTTGATACTTTCTTAAATTCAGATATTTTAATTATTGCAATTACTTCTAAAGATGTTGATGGTTTTGAAAATTTAATTGCTCAAATAGAAAACTCCCCAATACAAAAAATAATCTTTATTAGTTCTACTTCAGTTTATGGAAGAGTTAATAAAATCATGACAGAAGAAGATGAAGTTTTAAAAACTCCTTTAACAGCAATAGAAAATTTATTTAGAGAAAATACTTTTTTCGAAACTACTATTATTCGTTTTGCAGGTTTATTTGGAGATGTAAGGCAACCAAGTAATTGGTTTAAAAATGGAAGAAAAATACCACAACCAAAAGGTTTTGTAAATATGATTCATAAAGACGATTGTATAGAGATTATTCATACAATTATTGATCAGAATTGTTGGGGTGAAACTTTTAATGCATGCTCTAACCACCATCCAACAAGAAGAGAGTTTTACACCTTAGCCAAATTAAGGAACGACTTTGAAGTTCCAGAGTTTGAAAACAATGAAGTTTATGAGTGGAAGATTATCAGTTCGAAAAAAATACAACAAACTTTAGATTATACTTTTATTCACGACGATTTGCTGTCTATTTAGCATATTTTCTTTTTCTTAAATAATTAAAAACGAAGCCAAATATAGCTAGTAAAATTAACGGAATTCCAATGTTTATAAACTGCCAAAAACGCTTTTCGGTATAAGCTTTTTGTTTATCAAGTAAATTTATCTGCAAAGTTTTATTTCGTAAATTAATTAAACCAGAATAATCTAATAAATAATCAATCGTATTTATTAAAAATTCTTTATTTCCAAATTGTTCACCAGTCCATTTATCTAAAGCTAAATCGTGAGGTTTACCTTTTAAAATTTGATTCTTACCGATATCTCCATCCGCAATAACAACCATTTTATTAGTGTTGCTTTCTGCTTTAAAAAGTGATGTATCAAACGGTTTTGTTCTGTTTTTGTAAGCAGAATTAAAACTACCTTCTAACAAAACACCTAAAAGCTGTGACCCACTTTTATACTCGTTTTCTTTTGGTTGTTGGGCAATACTTTGTAGCTCAACAAAATTTGGAGTTCCGATCTTTTTACTTAAAACTGAAGTGATAAATAAAGGTGTTTTTTTAATATTTCCTTTTAAAGTATCTATTTGAGTGGTAAAACGAAAACGAACTGGAGCTATATTTTTTGTTATTGGATGATAAGGATTTCCGTTTACCAACGGATGGTAAAACCAATTTAAATGCTGAAATTGTGCTTGATTTCCGCTATTTCCTGTAGCAAGCGGAATTTTAGCCGAGTATAAATCTTGAATTAATTTATTGTTTACACGAACTTGATAACTAAATAATAAATCGGTTAAATTTAAATCTCTTGGAAAAGCAAGCATTTTACCTTCGTTGTATAAACTATCAGTATCAGCATAGTTTTGGTCAATCATCCAAAGAGATTTACCTCCGTTGGTAATAAATTGATCGAGTGTAAATTTTTCTTGTTCGGTAAAACGTTCGGTTGGTTTGGCAACAATAGCTAAATCGTATTTTGTTAAATCTTTAAGTGTTTTCTGCGGATTTTTAGCTACACTATCTAACGTGAATTTAGCTAAGTGATAATTTTTTCCCACTTCACTTAATAAACTGTATAAATAAATATCTTCTAACTCGCCATTACCTGAAATAACTGCGATTTTCTGCCTTTTATTTTTAGTGATATTGTTCAATGCATTAGCAAAAGAATATTCTAATTTTTCAATAGCATTTTGCAGTTGCTCTTCTTGAGTTTTGGCAATTGCATTTGGTAGTAAAGAAACTAAGGTAGTTTTTTTACCAAGATTAATTTCTGCCCAAGGAAAGATAATAGCTTGTGAAAGGTTTCCGCCTTCTTCAACAGTTAGTTGCGTTGGCATCATTCCTTTTTGTATTAATCGCTCACGAATATTATCAGGATTTATAAATCGAAATAAAATATTTGAATTTTGCGCTTTTAATTCCTCTAAAAATTGACGTGTTTCAATTTGTAAACGTTTAAATTCAGCAGGAAAATCACCTTCTAAATACACGTTGACAAAAACAGTATTATCAATATTATCTAATATGTTTTTACTAACATCAGATATTGTAAAACGTTTATCTTTTGTTAAATCAAATCTTTTATAAGTTGATGTTGAGAGGTAGTTTATCAATAATAACCCCACAAAAGCAAAGACAATATGTTGTAGCTTTTTATTCATTTTTTAATTGTTGTTTGGTGATGAATAAAAAGAAAAAAGTAACACTTAAAAAGTAGATAACATCACGCGTATCAATAACTCCGCGACTAATACTTTTAAAATGTTCGTTAATTCCGAATTGTTGTATCGAGTTACCTAAAGTGCTGCTTACAGTATCAAATCCGTAGAAAAAAATAAAAGTAATAAACACACTTAAAATAAAGGCTACAATTTGATTTTTAGATATTGTTGATGTAAATAAACCAATTGCTGTATACGTTGCCGCTAAAAAAAGTAATCCTAAATACGAACCGATGGTACTACCAATATCTAAATTTCCAACAGGATTTCCCATCGTGTAAACGGTATAAACATAAGTTAGTGTTGGTATTAAGGCAACACAAACTAAAAGTAAAGATGCAGTAAATTTCCCCAATACAATTTGCCAATCGGTTACAGGTTTTGTTTTTAATATTTCAATAGTTCCGCTATTAAATTCATCAGCAAAACTTTTCATGGTAATTGCTGGAATTAAAAATAAGAACATCCATGGTGTTAAATAAAAAAATGAACTTAAATCTGCAAAACCAGCATTTAAAATGTTGAAATTATCTTTAAAAACCCATAAAAACAATCCGTTTACAAGTAAAAATACACCGATAACTAAATAGGCTATTGGTGATGCAAAAAATGAGTTAAATTCTTTTTTTAATATAGGATACATTATTCTTGGTTTATATCGAGACGAAAAATAGTATTACCATCAAATAAATCATCATCATCTAAAATAAATTGATGTTTTTTTAATAACGTTATTGATGCAGTATTATTCTTATGTGTAAAAGCTTCAATGGTGTTTAGCTTTAAAATAGCTTTACCATATTCTAAAACTGTAGTCATAGCTTCACTCATAAAGCCTTCATTTTGGAAATCGGGATTTAATTCATAACCAATTTCAGCATAATTATTTTCAGCATTGATATTATGATAAACAATGGTACCAATTATTTGATTGTTTTCTTGATGTTGAATCGCCCAAAAAATTCGATTTCCTTTTTCAAATTCATCCAAACAATCTTGAATAAATGAATCAGCATCATTTAAATTTTTAGGTGTGTCTCTAACTATTAATTTATTAACTTCTTTGTTAGATCGTAATTTAAAAATAGTTCTTTTGTCACTAAATGATAGTTGACGAAGTTGTAATCTTTCAGAAGATAGTAACGGGAAATTTGTTGGATAATTCATTATGGTAAACTTACGGTTTTGTCAACGCTCCAGGCTACTGGTTTGTCGTTAAATAATATTTTGGTTTGCGCCCAAACGCCTTTAAATAAATCAGAATTTCGGTAATTTTCTAAATCTTGCTCAGTTTCCCAGTAGCTATAAGTAAAAAAGATATCCGAATTGTTTTTATCTCTATATAATTCTAACAATTGGCAACCAGGTGAATTACGGATAAACTCTTTTTTAGTATTAAAATTCGCTAAAAATTCTTCAATTTTCTCAGAATGAAAACTCATTTTTACAATTCGTACAAACATATAATTAATTTATTGTGATAAATTCGGGTGAATCAATAGTTTCAAATTCAATTGTAACGGTATCTCGGTAATTTAAACCTAATAATGATGAAGCACCCCCTACATTTTCTAAATTACTTCGGTAAATAGCAATTTCTAAAAAATCGGCAGAATTAAAAAGGGCTAATTTTTCGCCATCATAATTTCTTTTTTCTATAGGAATTGAGTAATCTACAATTTCATTATAGCTTTTATATATTTTTTTAAAGTAATTACGTTTAGCGGTAATTGTAAAATTACGTCCTTTGCCTACAGTGTTAAATAATTTTTTAGTAATATTAGTAATTACGTTACCATAATTATCTGTATAAATAACACCACCTATAATAAGTGTTTGAAGTTGATTTACTTTTGGCTGAATTTCAATAATTTTTTTATAAGTAGTAATTTCTTTGCCAATAACATTTAAACTACCACCTCGAGCAATATGTGAGGCAACTTTTACAAAAACATCTAAAACAGGAAAACTAGTTTTTATATGATTATGAATGTTAATTTCAACAATTTTTGAAGGTTTAATTTCTGATGCAATCATTGCTATTAGTCCATTATCAGGACATATAAAATAATGATTGTCTAACTCAATAGCAATGTGCTTGTTTTCTACACTTAACTCAGAGTCTACCCCTATAATATGAATCGTTTTTTCTGGAAAACTTTTATAAGCATTTTTTAAAATGTAAGCAGTTTCTGTAATATTAAAAGGCGTAATATGGTGTGTAATATCAACAATTTTAGCTTCAGGTAATTCACTATAAATAGCCCCTTTTACCGTCCCTACAAAGTGGTCTTTTATTCCAAAATCGGTAGTTAATGTAATTAGTGGCATTAATTTAATAGCTTGTTAATTAGTGTGTTGATTTATTAACTTAAAAATTACAGCAAAACTACATAATTCAATAAAAATAATCATTATTTTTAAACTGAATAAAATTAAAATATTTATCACTTGAACGAACGTATTATAGAATTAACAGAAATTGACCCTAATGATTTCTTTGGAGCTCAAAATAGTACCATTACGCAACTTAAAAAGTATTTTCCGAAAGTAAAGATAGTAGCCAGAGGAAATAAACTTAAAATTTATGGCGAACCCGAAATTTTAGACGAGTTAGAAAAGCGTTTAGCAATGCTAATTAAATACTTTAATAAGTATAATAAATTGGATGAAAATAGTATTGAACGTGTTTTAACATCTACCGGTAAAGAAGAAGAGATCCGTAAATCAGGTAAAATAAAAGATGTTTTAGTACATGGTGTTAATGGTAAGCTAATAAAAGCACAAACAACCAATCAACGTAAAATGGTTGATTTAATGGGGAAGAATGATATGCTTTTTGCAGTAGGACCAGCAGGAACAGGTAAAACTTATACAGCAGTAGCTTTGGCTGTAAAAGCATTAAAAGAAAAAGAAGTACGTAGAATAATATTAACACGACCAGCTGTAGAATCTGGAGAGAATTTAGGATTTCTTCCAGGAGATTTAAAAGAAAAATTAGATCCGTATATGCAACCCTTATATGATGCATTGCGAGATATGATACCGCATGAAAAATTAGAATCGTATTTAGAAAAAGGAATTATACAAATAGCACCCTTAGCATTTATGCGTGGGCGTACCTTAGATAATGCTTTTGTTATTTTAGATGAAGCTCAGAATACAACGCATAATCAAATGAAAATGTTTTTAACCAGAATGGGAATGCACGCCAAGTTTATTATTACTGGAGACCCTGGTCAAATAGATTTACCCCGCAAACAAGTTTCTGGATTAAAAGAATCATTACTAGCTTTAAAAGACATTAAAGGAATTGCAATGGTTTATTTAGATGATAAAGATGTAGTACGTCACCGATTAATAAAAAGTATTATTAAGGCTTATAAAAGTATAGAAACAGAGTAGTGTGAAAAAGAAGAATAAAAAACATATTTTTGCAGTCAACAACACAACAAAAATATAATGAATACAATTAACGAGACTAACTTTCAATTTCCAAAACAAAAGTCAGTTTATAAAGGTAAAGTAAGAGAAGTATATAATATAAATGACGAGTTATTAGTAATGATAGCTTCTGATAGATTATCAGCTTTCGATGTTGTTTTACCGCGTCAAATACCTTTTAAAGGACAAATTTTAAACCAAATTGCAACCAAAATGATGAACGATACAGCTGATATTGTTCCGAATTGGTTACACGCAAACCCAGATGAAAACGTTGCGATTGGGCATTTATGCGAGCCTTTTAAAGTAGAAATGGTAATTCGTGGTTATATGTCTGGTCATGCAGCACGTGAATATAAAGCAGGTAAAAGAGTTTTATGTGGGGTTGAAATGGCAGAAGGAATGAAAGAAAATGATAAATTTCCGATTCCAATTATTACACCTTCAACAAAAGCTGAAAACGGTGATCATGATGAAGATATAACGAGAGAAGAAATTCTTTCTAAAAAAGTAGTATCTGAAGAAGATTACATTGTTTTAGAAAAATATACAAGAGCTTTATTTCAAAGAGGAACAGAAATAGCTGCATCTCGCGGACTTATTTTAGTAGATACTAAATATGAGTTTGGTAAAACAAAAGACGGAAAAATTGTTTTAATAGATGAAATTCATACACCAGATTCTTCACGTTATTTTTATGCAGACGGATATGCTGAGCGTCAAGAAAAAGGAGAACCACAAAAACAATTATCAAAAGAATTTGTTCGTCAGTGGTTAATTGAAAATAATTTTCAAGGAAAAGAAGGGCAACAAATACCTGAAATGTCTGATGATAAAATTATTGAAATTTCAAACAGATACATTGAGCTATACGAACAAATAACAGGAGAGAAGTTTGTAAAAGCAAATACAACAAATGTATTAGACCGTATAAATAAAAATGTAGTTAGTTTTTTGAATGGACAGCAATAAACTAACTATTAGACCAGTTTTAAATTTGTCATCTGAAATACCTATTGAAGATTTTCAGAATAAGACTGTGCGCCCAATTTTAAAATTACAACATGATTTATTACTACAGTTTTTCATTTTTTTCTGTAATAAGCAAAAAGTTGATATTTTAAATGTAGAAAAAGAAAAGTTTAATAAAGCGGTGAATAATATCACTAAAAAAAATATAAATTTAAAAAATCAGTTTTTAGGTTTAATTATAGGTCAGTTTACTGTTAGTGAATTTGATTTTTATAAAGAAAATAATACTGATATTAATAAAAGAATTTTAATGATGATTGGCCAACGAATTAAAGACAGTCAATTAGAAATTAAAGATTTTAAAACAAACAATAAATGATAATAGAACCAAGAACTAGAGGGTTTATTTGTTTAACATCTCACCCAACTGGATGTGAACAAAATGTAAAAGATCAAATTGCATACGTACAATCGAAAGGAAAAATTGAAGGAGCTAAAAAAGTATTAGTAGTCGGTTCATCAACAGGTTTTGGATTAGCATCAAGAATTTCAAGTGCTTTCGGATCAGATGCAGCTACAATTGGTGTTTTCTTTGATAAACCAGCAGCAGAAGGTAAACCAGGATCACCAGGTTTTTATAATACAGCAGCTTTTGAACAAGAAGCTGAAAAAGCAGGATTATACGCAAAAAGTATAAACGGAGACGCATTTTCAAACGAAATAAAAGAACAAGTTGTTCAGTTAATTAAAGAAGACTTAGGTCAGGTAGACTTAGTAATTTATAGTTTAGCATCACCAGTAAGAACGCATCCAGAATCTGGTAAACGCTTTAAATCGGTTTTAAAACCAATAGGAGAGGTGTTTACAAATAAAACAGTAGATTTTCATACAGGAAAAGTATCAGAAATATCTATAAATCCAGCCGAAGGCGAAGATGTTGCTAATACAGTAACAGTTATGGGAGGTGAAGATTGGAAAATGTGGATGGATGCATTACAATCAGAAAACTTATTATCAGAAGGGGCTACAACAGTTGCTTATTCATATATTGGGCCAGAAGTAACAAAACCTGTTTATAGAAACGGAACAATTGGTGCTGCAAAAGATGATTTAGAAGCAACTGCGTTCAAAATTTCAGATGATTTAAAGTCGATTAACGGTAATGCTTATGTTTCAGTAAATAAAGCATTGGTTACTCAAGCAAGTTCTGCAATACCAGTAATTCCATTATATATTTCTTTATTATTTAAGGTAATGAAAGAAAAAGGAATCCATGAAGGGTGTATTGAACAAATTCAGCGTTTGTATAGCGAACGTTTATTTGGTGGCGATTTAGATTTAGATGCCAAAGGAAGAATTAGAGTTGATGACTGGGAAATGCGTGAAGATGTACAAGCTGAAATTTCTGAATTATGGAAAAAAGCAACTACTGAAAATTTAGCTGAGTTAGGTGATTTAGAAGGATACAGTAATGAGTTTTTTAAGTTATTCGGATTTAAAGTCGACGGAGTAGATTATGATGCTGATGTTAACGAGCTTGTTAAAGTACCAAGTATTCAGTAAATCAAAAAAATAAATTGAAAGCCTCATAGATATAAAGTCTATGAGGTTTTTTAGTTATATTTAATTTTTAAATTAAAAGATGAAAACAGCTACCGTTAAAATATTAAAAGACGAACTAAAACATAAGAATACGAACGAATTATTAGAATTATGTTTAAAATTAGCTCGATTCAAAAAAGAAAATAAAGAATTATTAACCTATTTATTGTTTGAATCACATGATGAAGAGAGCTACATTTTGGGAGTTAAAAAAGAGATAGACATTTTATTTGAAGGAATTAATACCAAAAGCTACTTCTTCATAAGAAAAAGCATGCGTAAAATATTAACAAGCACAAAAAAATACATTCGTTTCTCAAAAAAAAAAGAAACAGAAGTAGAACTGCTCTTATATTTCTGTGTAAAACTTAAAAACTTTAAACCATCAATACAAAAAAGCCCGCGATTACAAAATATATTAACAACGCAAATAAAGTTAATAGAAAAATTAATGGCTACGTTACACGAAGATTTACAATATGATTTCCGTTTAGAGTTAGATAAATTATAAAAATATTTCTCGTTATTCTGAATTTGATTCAGAACCACATCTAATAAAATCTATTAAAAATAAAAGTGATAAAATATTCTTGATAACGTCATTCCGAATTTATTTCGTAATCACATTTAAGTAAAGCGAAATTATTTATTGCCAATTAACCGAAAAAAAATATAATTTTTTTACGTAACTTATTCGAGCAAAAACAAAAACTTCAAAAAATGCCAAATTATACATTAAAAATAAACGGAAAATCACATTCTTTTTCTGCGGATGATGATACGCCTTTGTTATGGATTTTAAGAGATGAATTAGAAATGGTAGGTACAAAATTCGGTTGTGGAATTGCACAATGCGGTGCTTGTACAGTACATGTAGATGGCGCAGCAATGCGAAGTTGTCAATTAAAAGTATCAGAGTTAGATAATGAAGAAATAACAACGATTGAAGGTTTGTCAAAAGAAGGAAATCATCCGTTGCAAGAAGCTTGGGAGGAAGTTGATGTTCCGCAATGCGGATATTGCCAAGCAGGGCAAATAATGACAGCGGCATCATTTTTAAAAGAAAATCCGAGTCCATCTGAACTCGAAATTCGAGAAGCAATGCATGGTAATTTATGCAGATGTGCTTCTTACAACCGAATAGAAAAAGCAGTAGGAATCGCCGCTAAAAAAATGTCTTAAAAATTAAACTTATGAGTACATCAAAAAATAAAATTACGTTTAGTAGAAGGAGTTTTTTAAGAACATCGGCATTAGCAGGTGGAGGAATCATGATAGGGTTTAATTTGTTTACCGCATGCAAGCCCAATGTAAAACCATCAGTTGATATTGAAAATTTAAATTTTAATGATTTCAATGCATTTATTCAAATATCTAACGAAGGTTATGTAACTATTTATTCTCCAAATCCAGAAATTGGGCAAGGTGTTAAAACTTCTATGCCAATGCTTATAGCCGAAGAACTAGATGTTGATTGGAATAATGTATATGTAGCACAAGCTCCATTAGATACTAAAAATTATAAACGTCAGTTGGCAGGAGGGAGTCAATCAATACGTTTTGGTTGGGATGCTTTAAGGCAAACCGGCGCCACAGCAAAACAAATGTTGGTAAATGCTGCCGCTGTAAAATGGGGCGTAGATCCAGTAACATGTAAAGCATCAAACGGAATTATAACGAATGCTAAAGGAGAAAATTTAGGATATGGAGATGTTGTAAAAGAAGCAGCTGCTATGAAAGTTCCTGAAAATGTAACCTTAAAAAAACCTGCCGAGTTTACAATTATAGGTAAAAATGCAACCAATGTTGATTTAAAAAAAATAGTAACAGGTAAACCTTTATTTGGTTTAGATTATAAAGCTTCAGGTATGGTATACGCTAACGTTTTAAGACCACCAGCATTTGGTCAAATATTAGCTTCTTTTGATGCTACTGAGGCTAAAAAAATAGCGGGAGTAATAGATGTTATAACAATAGGTGAAAAAGTAAGAAAGTTTTTAGATTCGGGTAAGTCAAATTGGACCTTTAAAATGTCAGAATCTGATAAAGTAGTGGTCATTGCCAAAAATACTTGGGCGGCAATTAAAGGAAAAAATGCTATAAAAGCTGTTTGGAAAACCAGTAGTAAAAAATTAGAAAATACTGAAACTCATGATGAAATTCTAAATGATATTTTAGATGCTAAAGATTTTGATGTACGTCGTGAAGATGGAAATATCGAAAAAGCATTTGCAGTAGCAGATAAAATAGTTGAAAGAACGTATCATTCACCTTTTTTACCTCATAATTGTTTAGAGCCAATGAATTTTTTCGCCAATGTTACTTCAGAAAAAATTGATTTAATTGGTCCAGTACAAACTCCAGAATTTGCAGCGATGGTAGTTTCAGAAATGCTAGGTAGAGATTTAGCCGATGTTCAAGTGCATATGACAAGAATGGGAGGAGGATTTGGTCGACGTTTATATGGTGATTTTGTATATGAAGCTGCTGAAATATCTAATACAATTAAAAAGCCTGTAAAAGTTATATCGACAAGAGAAGATGATATGACTACAGGGGTTTATCGCCCAGCAATAAAATATCGAATTGCAGCTTCAATTAAAAATAATAAAATTACAGGATATCATTTAAAAGAAGCAGCTATTGATGGTAATATGTATGGGTTAATACCACATTTTTTTCCTGCAGGATGTATTGCAAATTATAAAGTATCTACAAAAAATTATCAAAGTGATATTACAACAGGGGCATGGAGAGCTCCGTATACTAATTTTTTAGCCTTTGCAGAGCAAGCCTTTTTTGATGAGCTAGCAACAGAATTAAATGTAGATACTGTACAATTGCGTATCGATTTATTGCAAAACGTAAAAGATACTCAAGATAAAAAGATTGAGTATTCAGGTAAAAGAATGGAAGACACCATAAAACTAGCTGTAGAAAAAGGAAATTGGGGTAAAGAAAAAGAAGGTGTTTATCAAGGTTTTTCTGCATATTACAGTCATAACACTCATGTTGCAGAAGTAGCTGAGGTTGTTTTAAAAGACGGATTGCCCGTGGTTACAAAAGTAATTGCAGCGGTAGATTGCGGAATTGTAGTAAATCCAACCGGAGCAATAAATCAAGTACAAGGTGGTGTAATCGACGGAATTGGACATGCAATGTATGCTGATTTAACTTTCGAAAAAGGGAAACCATCTAATAAAAATTTTGATACCTATCGATTAATAAGAATGAATGAAACACCTAAGGTAGAAGTACATTTTGTTAAAAACGAATTATCGCCAACAGGGTTAGGTGAACCAGGATTGCCCCCGGCAGGTGGGGCAGTTGCAAATGCAATTTATAAAGCTTTAGGAAAACGTTTGTATAAACAACCGTTTATCAATCAGTTAAAACAACCATAAAAACATAATTAAAAATAAGTCTTAATAGAAAAGATATCGATTTCGATATCTTTTTTTATTTCAAGTCATTAAGGAGGTTGTCAATTTTGAAAATTTCTTAAAAAGCATTATTTTCGCAGCATAAAATTACAAAAGTAATAATGGTAAAAGATTTATTTGAAAGAATTAAAGAAGATAAAGGGCCTTTAGGAAAATGGGCAGATAAAGCAGAAGGTTATTTTGTATTTCCTAAATTAGAAGGGCCAATTTCTAACAGAATGTCTTTCAACGGTAAGAAGGTAGTTACTTGGAGTATCAACGATTATTTAGGGCTAGCAAATCACCCAGATGTTTTAAAAGCAGATGGAGATTCAGCTGCTGCTGATGGGTTAGCATATCCAATGGGAGCGCGTATGATGTCTGGCCATACAAAGTATCACGAGCAATTAGAGCAAGAGTGTGCTGAATTTGTAGAGAAAGAAGCAGCGTATTTAGTAAATTTCGGGTACCAAGGAATGGTTTCGGCCATCGATGCTTTGGTAAATAAAGATGATATTATTGTGTATGATATGGATACACATGCATGTATTATTGACGGAGTTCGTTTACATGCTGGTAAACGTTTTGTGTACCGCCATAATGATATAGAAAGTTGCGAAAAAAATTTAAAGAGAGCAACCAGGATGGCAGAAAAAACTGGTGGAGGAATTCTATTAGTTTCAGAAGGAGTTTTTGGAATGCGTGGTGAGCAAGGTCGTTTAAAAGAGATTGTAGCTTTAAAAGAAAAATATAACTTTAGACTTTTAGTTGATGATGCACATGGTTTCGGAACTTTAGGTGAAGGTGGAAAAGGAACAGGTTTTGAGCAAGGAGTTCAAGAAGGTATTGATGTTTATTTTGCAACATTCGCAAAATCAATGGCAGGTATTGGAGCTTTCTTTGCAGGAGATAAAGATGTAATTCAGTATTTGCAATATAACATGCGTTCGCAAATGTTTGCAAAATCATTACCAATGCCAATGGTAAAAGGAGCATTAAAGCGTTTGGATATGATGCGTACAATGCCCGAGTTAAAAGAAAATTTATGGAAAATTACAAACGCTTTACAATCAGGTTTACGTAATGCTGGTTTTGATTTAGGAACTACGCAAACATGTATCACTCCTGTATATTTAAAAGGAGAAATACCAGAAGCAATGGCAATGGTGCAAGATTTACGTGAAAATCACGGGGTATTTTGTTCAATTGTAGTGTATCCAGTAATTCCTAAAGGATTAATTATTTTAAGATTAATTCCAACAGCACGTCATACACAAGCAGATGTTGATGAAACAATTGTAGCTTTTTCAGCAATAAGAGAAAAATTAGAAAACGGAACTTATAAAAAAGTAGCCGAAGCAATTATGGCTAAATAGCAAAATGCTCAGAAAATAAAAAAAACTCATGAAATATTTCATGAGTTTTTTTGTTTTAAAAAGAAACGAATACATTTGGTACTACTTATTGATACTAAAAAAAATGAAAAAGTTTTTATACCTATATATAATATTACAAGTTACCGTTCTAAAAGCGCAAATACAGGACACTTTACCTGATTTTAATAATGACTATTTTTTAGTCAAAAACGGAGATAGTTTAATGATTGCGTTAAATGAAGTCGCTATCTTACCAAAGCACAAATATAAAACAGCATCAGACGCTCGTTATTATTATTGGTTTAAACGTAAAGTTTTCAAAGCGTATCCTTATGCAGTGCTAGCTATAAAAAAAATTGATAGTGTAGCGATACATTTATCGACATTAAAATCAAAAAAAGCGAAAAGAAGATTCGTAAAAAAAACACAAAAGTACCTAGAAGAAGAGTTGACAAAACCATTAAAAAAGTTAACAAGAACCGAAGGACGAATTTTGCTAAAGTTAATTCATCGACAATCAGGGAAAACAGCCTTTAATAATGTAAAAGAATTACGAAGTGGTTGGAAAGCGTTTTGGTATAACGCAACAGCTAATATGTTTAAGTTGTCATTAAAATCAGAATATCTTCCTAGTTTTGAAAATGAAGACTTTTTAATAGAAGATGTGTTGCAACGAGCATTTATAGAAGAGAAGTTAGAATATCAAAAACCTAAATTGAAAAAAGATTATTTATCTATAGTATCAAAGGGCAGAGGGTATATTGATGTAGAATTCTACAAGGAGATGTTTGCAAAACAACGCAAAAAGCGTGCTAAAAAGAACAAACGAAAAAAAACGTAAACAAAATCATTTTTACTACAATATATGTCAGTTATTTTTATGGCGCGACAATTTTTCGCAAAAATTGTCGGGCTTTCACT
>NZ_JAUOSW010000006.1:0-180736 GCF_030549005.1 Tenacibaculum soleae | reverse complement strand
AACCAATAGTGGTGGAACTGAAGTAGCAAATTCAGGTTTAACAACTACTACACCTTATACCTTTAGTAACTTATCAGTCGAGACATATACGGTAAGTGTAATAGATTCAAACGGCTGTGCCGCACCAGCGCCAGCAGCAGTAACAATCAGTGAAGACTTAGTATTTACGTTAAAAGAAACAAAACTATTAACATGTGACGCACCAATGGCTGCAGATGTTGTTATAGATATTGTTTCAGGGTCAGGAAGTTATGAATATGTGATAACAAGAGATGATAGTGGAGCAAATACAGTTGTAGAAGGAGGAGTAGGAGTTGCTTTACCAAGTGATCCATATACATTTAACCCTACAATAGCCGATAGGTACACGGTAACAGTAACCGATACAGGAGCAACACCAAACTGTCCTGTAGTAAACATAATAGATATTGCAGCAGCAGTTGAACCAGCGTTTACGACAGCAGTAACCCACGCTACGTGTAATGGTGGGGCAAACGGAAGTATCGCAGTTAATGTAACAGCAGGAGTAACACCTTTAAGTTATAGTATAGTTCAAACAGCAGGTTTAGGATTAGTGGCAGGACAAGCAACATGGGATGCAGCAAGCAATTCATTTATCAATGTACCAGCAGGAACTTATACGGTAACGGTTGAGGGCGATAATGGCTGTTCGACAGATGTGGCAGATGTTGTCGTAAATGATAATCCAGTATTAACAGTAAACGCACCAACAGCAGTTCAATTTGGATGTACCACAGGAAATGATGTAAACAACGCTACGTTAAGTATTAGAGCAGAAGATACATTTGGAGTATTAGGCGGAACAACTGTATATTCAACCGTAGAGTTGTACCATGATGTAAATGGAGATAATCCAGCAGATAACTTATCAAATACAGCAGATGATGTTCAAATAAGTACGGTAACAGTAACCGGAACGAATCATGTATTTTCAATAAGTGATGTTACAGGCGGAAGTTATTATGTACGTATTGTAGACAGTGCAAATTGTAGTGCAGTATCATTATCTACAATAATAGCTCCATTTGAAGCGATTACAGATATAAATATCAGTTCAGTAAAAGATATTGATTGTGCAACAGGAGAAGATATCTCAGTAAAAACAGTAACAAATATTGATAATGTTACTTATGAAATAATAAGTGGTCCAGTAACCCGTGCAGCTCAAATAGTAACACCAGCAACAGGTTCTGCAAACTTTACCAATTTACCAACAGGTACATATACGATAACAGCAACGCATCCAACAACAGGTTGTGTGTTTACTAAAGATTATACGGTAGGAACTGAGCCAAGTTATACGGTAATTGCCAACAACGCACAAGCAACGTGTTTTGGAGCAGCAGGCGGAAGTATTGATGTTAGTTTTGATTCGAGTACATTATATGCAGGAAATTACACTTATGTTGTAATGGACGATAATGGTACTCCTGGTAATGTAGCAGATGATAATGACATAACTGCAACAACAACAGCAGATGGAACAGGAGTAGGAAATGTAACAGAAACTATTGGAGGCTTATTAGCTACCCCAACAGGATTTAGTTATTATGTAGCAGTAACAATGGTAAATACACCATTCTGTACCATAAATACGAATGAGTTTACCATAAATGAGCCAACGGCAATATTAGCATTGGATGGAGATGTTACATATATTAGTTGTAATACAAGTACGGGTGAGGTTATCTTAACAGGTAGCAATGGTTTTTCTGGTTATGAGTATCAATTAACAAACACTGCAACACCAGGTACACCAGTTCAAAACTTTAGCACTAATCCTAGAATTACAGGTTTAGTTGCGGGTAGTTATACTGCTACGGTAAGAGATGCTGCTGGTTGTTTAGCAACGTTTGATTTCGATTTAAACGCTACAACACCAATGTCAGCTGATGTAAATTTAGTAGAAAATCAATGTGAAGGTGAATACACTGCAAGTATTGAGATAACCAATGTAATGGGAGGTCAAACTCAAGATACTTCGGTAAGAAGTTATACGTATATTTTAATCTACCCAGATGGATCACAAGTTGAGCAATCATCAAATATTTTTGAGAATTTACCTGCAGGAGCAACTTATCAAGCTATTGTTAGAGATAGTAAATATAGTTGTGAATATAGAGAAGATGTAGCTATTGTTGATCCTACAAAAGTAACAGCATCTGTAAATATTACAGCAGATATTACATGTTCAAATTCAGGAGCAACGGTTGAATTAGCAGGCGCAGGTGGTACAGGAGCTTATATGTTTAGTGATGATGGTATTACTTATGTAGCTAGTAACACGTTTATAAATGTAAGTGCAGGAAATCATGTTTTCTACGTACGTGATGCTAATAATTGTGTAGATGATGTTGCTGTTAGTATTGATGATTATGAAGCATTAACACCTACGTTAAACGTAATATCAGCTTTTGTAACTTGTAATGGTAATAGTAACGGAATATTATCGGCAGATGTAACTGGAGGTTTTGGTAATTATGAATATCAATTAGAAGAAAGCCCTAGTAATACTGTAGTAGCACCTTGGCAAAGTTCAAATACTTTTACAGGTTTAGCAATTGGTGATTATCATATTAGAGTAAGAAGTACTAATAGATTTGGAGTTGAATGTACTGAGGTAACAAGCCCAACAACAATAGCAGAGCCAGCACTATTAGTAGCAAATGAAACACATACCGATGTAACTTGTTATGGAGGTAATGATGGTACTATTACAGTATCGGCTACTGGAGGAAATTTAACAGGTTATGAATATAATATTAGTTCAGATCCACCAATTAAGTTTGTTACCAATAATGTGTTTAGTAATTTATCAGCAGGATCTTATGTTATTACAGTAAAAGATAAATTAGGATGTACAACAACAATACCTGTAACAATTACTGAGCCAGCAGAGTTTACCGCAACGTTAACATCTGTAAATGAGCAAGAATGTATTAATGACGCAACGCCAGTTATAACTTTAGATGTGCAAGGAGGATTGCAACCGTATTATGTAAGTATTAATAATGTAGAATTAACGATGCCTTATAATACAAATACAGTTGTTTTAGGAGCCGCAGAAGGTATTATTGGTGGTGAAGCATACTATATTACGGTAAGAGATAGTGGAACAAATTGTGATGCGCCAGCACCAATTAGATTAACCACGGGTACCCCAGTTGATTTAGCATTAACAGTTGATTTTGAATATACCTGTCCGACAGGAAATATAATCAAAGCAATTGTTGCCGATCAGTATAAGAACAATATGTCTTATACGTTATATGATGGATCGGGTAGCGCAATTACAACAAATAACACAGGAGAATTTATTGATGTTGCATCAGGAAATGGTTATACGGTTACAGCAACCCACACAGGATCATCTTGTGCTGAGAGTTCAACTAGTGATCCTATTGATATTGATAATATCCAGGCATTAACAATGACTATTGATGATACTCAGAAGAATAAATTAATAGCCAATGTAGACTTTGGACAACCACCATATAACTTTACTGTTGATGGAGTTGATTATGGAACAGATAATGAGTTCTTAATCTTACAAACCAAAATGTATACAATTACGGTAAGAGATGCAAGAGGTTGTGAGGTTACAATAACAATAGAGGGAGTTTATGTTACCATTACAGTATTAAACTTATTTACTCCTGATGGAGATGGAATAAACGATTATTGGTATCCGGTAGATGTAGAACCTTACCATAATATTAGAGTGTTAATTTATGATAGGTATGCTCGTAAGATAACAAACTTCCAAGGTTTTGTTCAAGGATGGGACGGTACATACGATGGTAAACCAATGCCAGCAGGAGATTATTGGTATACTATTTATTATAATGAATTATCAGGAGAAGAGAAGAAATTAATGGGACACTTTACATTATACAGATAAAAATGAGAAAAATATTAATAACAATAAGCATCGTAATTTGTAGTGTAAAATTAGCAGCCCAAGAAATTAATTTACCTCAATATATTAGTCATTTAGCAGACAATCCATTTTTAATATCACCAAGTTATGCAGGTATTGGAAGCGGTTTACAAATACGACTAAACGGAGTAAGTCAGTGGATAGGAGTTGAAGATGCACCAGATACACAATCATTAGTGGTAGAAGCACGTATTGCCGACCGTTTTGGTGGAGGTATTACTGTTTTTAACGATAAAAATGGATATACAACTCAAAAAGGAGTGAAGTTATCATTGGCAAGTCACTTAACATTAAGTAATTTTCACGATAGTTTCCTATCATTTGGTATAAGTTATAATTTTACTCAATTTGGTATTGATACTTCTAATAACAATTCAGGACAAACTGTAGCCAATATATCAGAAACAAATTCTAACTTCGATGTAGGTTTATTATATCGTTACGAACGCTTTAGTATAAGTGCAAACGTAAATAACTTATTAAATAAAAAAGTAGAAAACTTAAGAACTAATGAACCTGAATCTTTACGAAGATATACTTTTTACAGTTCATACGTATTTACAAGACTTAGTAACAGAGTAGAAATTGAACCTTCTATGTTTGTTGAATATTATGAAGCAGATAAAAGATCAAGAACCGATATGAACGTTAAAGTAAGAAAAGGAATTAATGATGGTTATGTTTGGGCAGGTTTGAGCTATACTTTTTTAAATGATCAGTTTTTTGTACCCAATGCAATAGCTCCTTTAGTAGGTCTTAAAAAAGATAATTTATACATGTCATACGGTTTTAGTATTAATATGAATAAAACACAAGATTTTAATTACGGAACCCACATGATTACTCTTGGATTTGATTATGAAAGAAGACCAAGTTTAGCACGTTGTACACAAGACATGATGATTTTTTAAAAAACAAAATAATATATTATAAATCCTCAAGCCAAAACTTGAGGATTTTCTTTTTCTTTGCAACAATGGAAAATAATAATCAAACATCAATCAATCTTAATAAGTTTATTAGCAGTACAGGAATTTGTTCTCGTAGAGATGCCGAAAAATTTATTAAAGCAGGTCGAGTTACCATTAATAAAAACGTAGCTCAATTAGGTAACCGAGTTTTTAAAGGCGATAAAGTTCGTGTTGATGGACGGTTATTGGAATCAAAACCGAAAACATTATACATCGCTTTAAATAAACCTGTAGGAATTGTTTGTACGACAGATAGTAAAGAAAAAAAGAATATTGTAAAATTTGTAGGTCATCCAGAACGATTATTTCCTATTGGTCGTTTAGATAAACCATCCGAAGGATTAATATTTTTAACTAATGATGGCGATATTGTAAATAAAATTTTACGTGCCGGAAATAATCACGAAAAAGAATATATTGTTTCGGTTGATAAAAAAATAACAGACAATTTTATTACAAAAATGAGTAACGGAATTCCAATTTTAGGTACTGTAACTCAAAAATGTAAAGTTGAAAAAGTAAGTGATTTTACGTTTAAAATTATTTTAACTCAAGGATTAAATCGCCAAATACGTAGAATGTGCGAGTATTTAGAATACGAAGTAACCAAGTTAAAGCGCGAACGTATTATGAATGTTTCTTTAGGGAAATTAAAAACAGGTGATTGGCGTGAATTAACAACTGATGAAATGAAAGAAATTAATAAAATGATTTCAAGTTCTTCTAAAACAGAAGAAGCATCAGTAGTTGTTGATAAAAAAAAGCCAAAACAACCAAAGAAGAAAACTCCCGAAAAATCAAACAGTTTTAATAAAAAAAGTGCTGCATTTAGAAAAAATTCTCCTAAAACAAAAAGAAATACTAATCAAAAATTTGGACGTAAACGTAAATAAATAGTAGTTACATCATACAAAGTAAAAGAATAAAATAAATAAAAAGTTCTTCACACAAACCGACCTAATAATTATTATGATTTTATTTACTTTTTCAATTCTTAAATAAGCGTATCTTTGTCCCTTATGCAATTCGACTTAAAAACAACCGACCCAAAAAGTAAAGCACGAGCAGGTGTTATTACAACCGATCACGGAACAATTGAAACTCCAATATTTATGCCAGTTGGTACCGTAGGTACTGTAAAAGGTATACATCAATCAGAGTTAAAAAATGAGATAAACCCAGATATTATTCTTGGAAATACGTATCATTTATACCTGCGTCCAAAATTAGAAACCTTAGAAGCCGCAGGAGGTTTGCATAAGTTTATGAATTGGGATCGTAATATTTTAACAGATAGTGGCGGATACCAAGTATATTCACTTTCAGGAAGAAGAAAAATAAACGAAGAAGGTGTAAAGTTTAAAAGTCATATTGATGGCTCTATGCATTTCTTTACCCCAGAAAATGTAATGGAAACGCAACGTACCATTGGAGCCGATATTATTATGGCATTTGATGAATGTACGCCATATCCTTGTGATTATAATTATGCGAAACGCTCGATGCATATGACGCATCGTTGGTTAAAAAGATGTGTAAATCATTTAGAAAAATTGCCTTTTAAATATGGATATGAACAAACATTTTTTCCTATTGTACAAGGTAGTACTTATAAAGATTTAAGAAAGCAATCAGCAGAATATATAGCTTCGGTAGGCGCTCAAGGAAACGCTATTGGAGGGCTTTCGGTAGGAGAACCAGCAGAAGAGTTGTATGGAATGACAGAGGTTGTAACTGCAATTTTACCAGAAGATAAACCTCGTTATTTAATGGGAGTTGGTACCCCAATTAATATTTTAGAAAATATAGCCTTAGGTATTGATATGTTTGATTGTGTAATGCCTACGCGTAACGCACGTAACGGAATGTTATTTACAGCACATGGTTCTATCAATATTAAAAATAAAAAATGGGAACAAGATTTTTCGCCAATAGATGAAATGGGAATTACTTGGGTAGACACCATGTACTCAAAAGCATATTTACGCCATTTATTTGCAGCAAAAGAAATGTTGGGTAAACAAATTGCATCTATTCATAATTTAGGGTTTTATTTATGGCTTACAAGAGAAGCTAGAAAACATATTATAGCAGGAGATTTTACCCAATGGAAAGATAAAATGGTAAAACAAATGGATAATCGTTTATAAAATAATTAGTTTTTTTGAAAATACTTGATTGGTACATATTAAAGCGTTATTTGGTAACATTTTTGTTTACTTTATTAATATTAATTCCTATTGCGGTAGCGATTGATATTGCCGAAAAGATTGATAAGTTTTTACGTGATGAGAACTTAACCTTCTTCGAAGTAGCTAACGATTATTATAAAAATTTTATTATTTATTACGCCAATACTTTTATGCCACTGGCATTATTTATAGCCGTAATATTGTTTACTTCTAAGTTAGCAAATAATACCGAAATTGTAGCTATAAATGGATCTCAAATATCATTTACTCGATTTTTATATCCTTATTTAATAGGAGCTACGATTGTTTGTGGAGTAGCATTATCAATGAATCATTTTTTTGTGCCATCGAGTAGCAAAACAAGAAAAGCTTTTGAAAAAAAGTATTTAAGTAAAAAAAAATATACAAATACGTCAGTTCGAGACTTTAGTTTACAGCTAAATGATAGTACTTATATTTTTCTACAAAGTTTTGATTTAAAAAGAAAATCAGGTTATAACTTTTCTACTGAGGTTTATGATGGAATTCAATTAAAATCCCAACTAACAGCTACTAATATAAAATGGAAAGAAAAAGACAGTATATTTAAATTATTTAGTTGGAAAGAAAGAAAAATATTTAAAGAAAGAGATAGTATTTTTACAGGAAATAGCTTAGACACTACGTTCGCATTTACTCCTAACGATTTAAATTACAAGAATGTTCTGGCTCAAGAAATGAAATCACCTGAATTAATTAAATTTATAGAGATTTCTAAAAAAAGAGGCGTTAAAAACTTAAACGCTCACTTAGTAGAACTATATAAACGTACAAGCTTACCAGTAGCTTGCTATATTTTAACATTAATAGCTGTTGCCTTAGCACATAAAAAAAGAAGAGGAGGAATAGGATTAAATTTAGCCTTAGGAATATCAGTAATGTTTGTGTATGTATTCTTTTTAAAAGTAGCAGAGGTATTAGGAGCCGTTGCAGGCGCCAATGCTTTATTAAACGTTTGGGTGCCAAATATTGTTTTTGGAGCTTATGCAATATATTTATACATCAATGCAAGGAAGTAAATTAAAAAATTATCTACACCTACATTTTATTGTTTTTATTTGGGGATTTACAGCAATATTAGGTGCTTTAATATCTATAGAAGCAATTCCGTTAGTTTGGTATCGTATGACATTAGCTGTTGTATTTATTGCAATCTATTTTTTTATTCGTAAAAAATCATTTAAAGTAGATAAAAAAGGGCTGTTAAAGTTTGCAGTGTCAGGAGTAATTATAGCGATACACTGGGTTACTTTTTTTAAAGCAATAAAAGTGTCAAATGTTTCAGTAGCCTTGGTAACTATGAGTACAGGAGCTTTTTTTGCTTCATTAATTGAGCCTATATTTTTTAAAAGAAAAATAAAAGGAATTGAAATTTTATTAGGAGGGTTAGTAATTGTAGGCTTGTATATTATATTTAATTTCCAGAGTCAATATGTATTAGGAATTGTTTACGCATTAATATCAGCCTTTTTATCGGCACTATTTGCAGTTTTAAATGGGTTATTTATAAAAAAATACGATGCAAATGTCATTTCTTTTTATCAATTATTATTTGGTGCCATAGGAATAACATTGTATTTATTTTTTACACAAAAATTTTCACTTCAGTTTTTTCAAATTACTACAAATGATTGGTTATATTTAATCATATTAAGTAGTTTTTGTACAGCTTATGCATTTATAGCTTCTGTTCATGTTATGAAATACTTAACACCTTACACAGTAATGCTAACTATTAATTTAGAGCCTATTTATGCAATAGTTTTAGCCTTAATAGTTTTTGGAGAAAAAGAACAGATGAATACCGAATTTTACTACGGAGCATTTATTGTTTTATTTGTCGTTTTACTAAATGGAGTTTTAAAAAATATGAGGTCAATTAAAAATAAAATAAATAAAAAGTAGTATTTTAAAAAAGGGAGAAAGCTAAATTTTACAATTTTTTAGTATGTTTGCCTTTACAAACAACGAATTATAAAATCAAACTATATAATGGAATATTTAGATTTTGAATTGCCAATAAAAGAACTAGAAGATCAATTGGTAAAGTGTTTTGATATAGGAAAAGAAAGTGATGTTGACGTTACAGAAACCTGTAAGAAGATTGAAAAAAAGCTAGAAAAAGCAAAAAAAGATATATACAAAAACTTAACCCCTTGGCAACGTGTACAATTATCACGTCATCCAAACAGACCTTATACTTTAGATTATATTAACGCAATTTGTGGTGATACCTTTATGGAATTACACGGCGATCGTAATGTAAAAGATGATAAGGCTATGATTGGAGGTTTAGGTAAAATAGGAGATCAATCATTTATGTTTATTGGTCAACAAAAAGGTTATAATACCAAAACACGTCAGTATCGTAATTTTGGAATGGCGAATCCAGAAGGATACCGTAAAGCATTACGTTTAATGAAAATGGCAGAAAAATTTGGTATTCCTGTAGTAACATTAGTAGATACCCCAGGAGCATACCCAGGTTTAGAAGCTGAAGAACGTGGACAAGGTGAAGCAATTGCACGTAATATACTTGAAATGACACGTTTAAAAACACCAATTATATCAATAGTTATTGGTGAAGGAGCTTCAGGAGGTGCTATTGGTATTGGAGTAGGTGATAAAGTATATATGATGGAAAATACTTGGTATACAGTAATTTCACCAGAATCATGTTCCTCTATTTTATGGCGTAGTTGGGAGTACAAAGAGCAAGCTGCCGAAGCTTTAAAGCTTACAGGGGATGATATGAAACGATTAAAATTAATCGACGGAATTATTGAAGAGCCAAACGGAGGAGCTCATGCTAACAGAGAAGGAGCTTTTAATGCAGTACAAGAGCAAATTGTAAAAGCCTTTGATGAAATTAAAGATTTAAATACTACTGATTTAATAGCCCAACGTATGGATAAATACGCTAATATGGGAGTGTATAAAGAATAGTAAATATGATATTTTTATAAAAAAAACTCACCTTTTGGGTGAGTTTTTTGCTTTTAAATAATAGTTGTTTTATAACTTAGCTATAATTAATAATTCTTATTTCTATAAATAATATGAAAATTTTTCTACCTTTTTTACTTATAATAATTTTTACATTAAATATTAACGCACAAAGTAAACCTCATATAGTAGAGTTAAAAGTTGAAGAAAATATAGCGGTTAGTAAATTTTATGTTTCAGAAATTATTGATAATCGGTTAATTAAAATAAATATAGGATTTGCTCAAAAAGGATTGTTTAATAAACGTGTTTCAGCGGTTTTACCTGATAGTATTCAAATATATTTAAAAGAAAAAATAAATAACATTCTTATAAAAGAAAAAGAAAGTGAACCACTCACATTAATTATCCATGAATTTAATGTTTCAGAAAGAACTAGTGCATTATCTGAAAAAGGAATTTTTAGATTCCGATTTGAGTTAGCAAAAAGAAATGAAGGTAAATTGTATTCACTTTGGTACACAGCATCTGAAGTTGAAAGTGGAGGAATGGATGTTACTAAAAAACATGGAACACGTATTTTAAAGGGAATAAAAGAAAGTTTAAAAGCTTTTTCTGAAAGTGATTGGGAAAATAAAAAAGGAGAATTAATAGTATTAGAAACTAACAAAAAGTTTGATTTTTCTAAAAAAATAAAAAAAGGACTTTATACTAGTTTTTCTCAATTAGTAGCAAACAATCCTTTTTTAGAAGATAATTATCGGCTTATAGCAAAAAAAAATAAAAAATATCCTAAATTTAAAATACAAAGTAATGATAGCAAAAAAATTAATAAGCGAATAACATTTATCTCAGATGGGACGCATATTTACATGAGTGCTTTACGATATAGTTATGACTCTCATTTTGTTAAATCATTATTAACAGGTAAATATCTTTATTTTGAAGATAGAGTTTCCGACCCATCATCAGCTGTTGCTTTTGGACTTATTGGAGCAGCTGTATCAAATAAAGTTAGAGGGATTGTACTCGATACAGATACAGGTTTAGTATATCAATTAGATAAAAAAAATATTTTAAAAATTCTTGAACCTTACCCTGAATTAAAAAAGAAGTATTCAAAAAGTAAGCAAACAATTGAGCTAAAAAAATTGTTGATAAAAACAATTAATAAAATGAATCAATAGTTTTGTGATAAATTATAAATAATAAAAAAGCAACCTAACTAGGTTGCTTTTTTATTATGGAATATTTAAATATTTGTGTGTTTGTAAAGAAACTCGCCATTTCGGATTTTTCATTACATAATCTACAATTAAAGGTGTCATTTTTTCTTTTTTACTCCATTCAGGTTGTAAAAAAAGTTGACATTTTTTACCAACTTTTTCCGCTTGTTCTTCAGCAAATTCAAAATCACTTTTATTATGAATAATCATTTTTAACTCATCTGCTTCCTTATAACACTCTTTAGTAGGTAATTTTGTTTTTTTAGGAGATAAACAAAACCAATCCCATTTCCCAGAAAATGGATACGCTCCAGAGGTTTCAATATGGGTTTTCATACCTTTATCTTGTAGTTGATTCGTAATATAATCTAAACTCCACATTAAAGGTTCACCACCAGTTATAACAACGGTTTTAGCCCACTTTTTAGCATTGGTAATAATAACATCTGTGTTGGTTGGTGGGTGTAAATTAGCATCCCAACTTTCTTTAACATCACACCAATGGCATCCTACATCACAACCACCAATTCTAATAAAATAAGCAGCCGTTCCTGTATGAGATCCTTCTCCTTGAATGGTATAAAACTCTTCCATTAACGGAAGCATTTCTCCTTTATTAATTAACTCTTGTACTTCTTTTTTCAACATAAGAGTGCAAAGATAGGTAAGATTAAAATTTTATGAATGATTTTTGTTACTTTTACGTGTTTTATCAATAAAAAGAATCGTAATAATGAGTAAAAACGAAACGTTTTTTAATTATATAAACGAAGGTTATAAAAGCAAAGGAGATTTTATCACTTTAGGAGCTGGGATGCTTGGCGAAGAAACGGTAACTAATGCGTTGGTTAATATCCCGTTAAAAACCTTAAACCGACACGGATTAATAGCAGGAGCTACCGGTACAGGTAAAACAAAAACTTTGCAGGTATTGGCTGAAAACATGTCAGAAAAAGGAATACCTGTATTGTTGATGGATGTTAAGGGAGATTTAAGTGGGTTGGCACAACCTAGTCCAGGACATGCTAAAATTGATCAACGCCATGAAAAGATAGGTATTCCTTTTAATGCGACGAAATTTCCAATAGAAATTTTATCAATTTCTGAACAAGATGGAGTACGTTTAAGAGCAACTGTGTCTGAATTTGGGCCAGTTTTATTATCGCGAATTTTAGATTTAACCGAAACACAATCGGGTATTGTGGCAATAATGTTTAAATATTGTGATGATCATAAATTACCTTTATTAGATTTAAAAGATTTTAAAAAAATTCTTCAATTTATTACTAATGAAGGAAAAGAAGAAATTCAATCTGAATACGGGCGAATTTCAACGGCTAGTACCGGAGCTATCCTTAGAAAAATTATAGCGATAGAGCAGCAAGTTGGTGATTTGTTTTTTGGAGAAAAATCATTTGAAGTTGATGATTTAACACGCGTTGATGAGAATGGAAGGGGGGTAATATCAGTATTACGATTAACTGATATTCAAGATAAGCCAAAATTATTTTCAACTTTTATGCTACAATTATTGGCTGAAATTTATGAAACATTTCCAGAGCAAGGTGATAGTGAGCAACCTGAATTAATTATTTTTATTGATGAAGCTCACTTAGTATTTGATGAAGCATCAAAAGCATTGTTAAATCAAATAGAAAGTATTGTAAAATTAATTCGCTCAAAAGGTGTTGGATTGTACTTTGTAACACAAAATCCTAAAGACGTACCAGAAGATGTATTGGCACAATTAGGAATGAAAATTCAACATGCTTTGCGTGCCTTTACAGCAAAAGATAGAAAAGCGATTAAATTAGCTGCTGAAAATTATCCAGATTCTGTATATTACGATACCAAAGAGGTTTTAACACAATTAGGAATAGGAGAGGCTTTAGTTTCAGTATTAAATGAAAAAGGAATTCCAACTCCATTAGTAAGAACCATGTTGCGAGCTCCTATGAGTAGGATGGATGTATTAACGGAGAAAGAAATTAAACAAGTTTTAGATAATTCGAGATTAATACCTAAATATAATAACACTATTGATAGAGAAAGTGCCTATGAGTTATTAAACGAAAAAATAGCCAAAATAAATAAAGAAAATACCGCTGAAGAACGCCAAAAAGAAAAGGAAAAAATTAGTGGAAGATCTTCTTCAACAAGAAGTAGAAGTACCCGACAAAATCCGATAATAAAAGTATTAACAAGTGCTACTTTTATTCGTAGTGTGTTTGGTATCCTAAAAAAAGTATTAAAGTAAAACAAATAATATAAATAAACGTTTTAATAAAAATAAACCAACAATAAAAAATGAAAAACTTAATTAAACCTCTAATAATAGCCCTAATATCAGTTGTATTTATACAATGCGGAAACAGTAAATATGATATTTCGAAAGGTAAAATAGGTGCAATAACAACTAAAACAACCATGCAAGAAATAGACGGAATTTTTAAAAATGATTCTGTTGTAAAAATTTTAAGTGAAGGGGCAAAAGGAAGTAATTATTTTCAGGATGATGATAAATATTTAATTTATGAAAATGGAGGAAAACACTTGCTAACAATTGTACCAAAAGAACAATTAGATTCTACGTCAACTATAAAAAGTATCGAAATTTTTGATGAACGTTTTAAAACCAAAACAGGATTAAATATCAATTCATTATTTCAAGAAATAAATGCAAATAATACGATTAGTAAAGTAGAATCGTCTTTTTTATCAGCAACTTTATTTATAGATGATTTAAATGCAACAGTATCTATTGATAAAGAAGATTTAGGGTTAAAAGAATTTAGTACTCAGAAAGTAACAAAAGAACAAATTCCTGATTTAGCAAAAATAAAATCATTGACTATTTGGTTTAACTAGAAGAAACCAAGAAACCGAAACAACTGTTTCGGTTTCTTTATTTTAGATAATATGAAAAAATATACCATACAAAAAGAGCCGTTTGTAGTTCCAACCACAGATGGAAAATTAATTGAAGAACATTTTGGTAATGCAACTGATAAAAACTCAAAAGTAAGCATTGCACACATGGTTGCACCAATAGGGTGGAGTGAGCCTTTTCAGAAGCCAGATTTTGAAGAATACACCTATATTATAAAAGGAAAAAAACAATTTAATATTGATGGAGAGGTGATTGTTTTAGAAGCAGGAGAATCTATTAAAATAGAAAAAGGTGTTCGAATTCAATATTCAAACCCTTTTAACGAACCTTGTGAATATTTAGCGGTTTGTTTACCTGCTTTTTCTATCGATTTGGTAAACAGAGAGGAGATTTAGAGTGTAAAAATAGTTAAAAGAATACCTAAAAGAATAGCAGTGAATTTTTTAAAGTTAAATTTATGATTTTCAGAACTTTCAAAAAGAATAATTGTTGAGATATGAAGAAATACTCCAACAATTAATGCTGTTATTTCTGTATGAAATTGGTTAAAAAAAGTAACTTTATCAGAAATTAATACGCCTAAGGGACTCATTAAAGCGAAAATACTTAAAAATAAAATGATAGTCTTTTTACTATAATCTGTTTGTAGTAAAAAGGTGGTTAAAACTATGGCAATCGGAATTTTATGAACAATAATAGCCCACAATAGATTGTCGCCAGCATGGTGTATTGGCAAACCTTCTGAAAAAGCATGGATACATAAACTTACAAACAATAACCAAGGAAATTTTGGATTATTAGTATGTGAATGAATATGCCCATGTTCAGCTCCCTTAGAAAATGATTCTAAAACAGACTGAATAATAATTCCCACTAAAATTAATATTCCGAGTTGTTTTGTGTTTTGGGCATGTGTATAAACTTCGGGTAGTAAATGTAAAATAGTAACTGATAGTAAATAAGCCCCACTAAAGGCTAATAATAAACGTACAAACTTATTATTTGGTTTTAAAACTAAAACAAATAAAGAACCTATTAAAACAGCTATTATTAATAAAATATAACTCATTCAGCAATTAAAATTAATCTATCAGATGTGTTCTTATCAAAATTATTTAAACCATAATCACCAAAAACATGTTTTATTTTTAAATTAGATTCTTTAAAATACGTTTGCATTTTATCTAAAGTTAAAAACTTTACCTGTTCAGTATATGTATGATTTTTTTCATCAGCAATAAAAGAGATATGTTTTAAAATAAACCCATTTTTAATTTCTCTTTTAATATGAAATTCAATACCGTCTATTGTTTTTACTTCCTCTGTAACTAAAGTAGCTTTTACTTTTTCAACATTTAAAAAATCTAAAACAAATACGCCATTTTCATTCAAGCCGTTTTTTATACTTTTTAAAATAGCAATATCTTCATTGTCGTCATCAAAATAACCAAAGCTTGTAAATAAGTTAAAAATAGCATCATATTTGTTTTCTAATGGGTCACGCATGTCCCAAACTTCAAAGTTTAATGTGTCGTTTTCAAATTTTTTAGCATGTTGAATACTATTATTACTTAAATCTCCTCCAGTAACTTTATAACCTAAAGAGTTTAAATACACTGAGTGCCTACCTTTACCACAAGGTAAATCAGCAATAAAACTAGCTTGAGGTAATTTTAAAAACGAAGTTATATTTCGCATAAAAAACTGAGCATCAGCATCATTTCTATGTTTGTATAATGTATGATAATATGAGGTATCGAACCACGAAGTAAACCAGTCTGTTGTTTTCATAATTATAAAGTCTGCAAAAATACATAAATCTTACGTTTTTTATATTGAAACAAGAAAAGATTAACATCTACCCAAAATTAACTGTATTTTTGCAATGAAATTTTACAGTTACATGGAGAAAGATTTTAAAATGACTGCTATTACTATGGCAGGTTTAGAGAGAGTATTAGTAGATGAATTAAGAAAACTTGGTGCTCAAGACGTTAAAGAAGGAATACGTAATGTATCTTTTAAAGGAGATACAGGGTTTATGTATAAGGCAAATATTGCTTTACGTACAGCTATTCGTATTTTAAAACCAATTAAAAAGAGTAAAATTTTTGATGAAGAAGATTTATACGAAGCAATACAGCGTGTTAAATGGGATAAATATATAGATGTTGATGGAACTTTTGCCATTGGTGCTGTAGTTAATTCGAAAAATTTTACAACAAATTCACATTACATTAGTTTAAAATCAAAGGATGCTATTGCTGATTATTTTATGCATAAGTATAAAAAGCGTCCGAATGTAGATTTAAAATACCCTGATGTTAAAATTCACATTCATATTCATAAAGAATGGTTAACTATTTCGTTAGATTCTTCTGGAGATTCATTGCATAAAAGGGGGTATAGAAGTGCTACCAATATTGCACCGATTAATGAGGTTTTAGCGGCTGGTTTGGTAATGTTATCAGGATATAAAGGAGAAGAAAACTTTATTGATCCGATGTGTGGTTCTGGAACCATATTAATTGAAGCAGCAATGATTGCTAATAATATACCGGCAAATATTAATCGTAAGCATTTTGCTTTTGAAAATTGGAAAGATTATGATGAAGATTTATATTATGTAATTCAAGATGCTTTATTAAAAAAAATTACAAGTTCACATTTTAAAATAATGGGGTTTGATAAAGCTCCATCGGCAGTTAGTAAAGCAAAACAAAACATTGTAAATGCAAATTTAGATGAGTTTATAGGTGTACATCACGTTAATTTTTTCAATTCTAAAAAAGAAGTATTTGGTAAAACTACCATTTTATTTAATCCGCCTTATGGTGAGCGTTTAAATATAGATGTAAATGAGTTTTATACAAAGATAGGTGACACTTTAAAGCATAATTATCATGGTTCTACAGCTTGGTTGATTACATCTGATATACAAGCTTTAAAAAATGTAGGCTTGCGTACTTCTAAACGTATACCACTTAAAAATGCAGATTTAGATTGTCGTTTTGTAAAATACGAATTGTATGAAGGAAGTAAAAGAGTTAAGAAAGATTTTGAATCTGATAATGATGCCTAAAAAATAAACAAATAACTGTATAGGTTTTTAAAAGAATAATACATATCTTTTTTAAAAACCTATACAGTTAACTTGACTAAAAATTAGGTATATTTTATTTATCTATTTCTCCTAGATTTCCCTTTTTGTTCAGATGTTATTTTTTTATAATAGTTTTTATTTTTACGTCTTTTTAAAATTTTACCACGCTTTCCTGTTTTAGCATTTGGTTTAGATCTGTAATAAAAGAATTTATTATCTTCTTTGTATTTACGGTACTTATTTCTAAAATCTCTTTTATAAAAATAAGCATCGTTATAGTTAAATACTCGCCCGATGTTAACATCTATATTTATATCATTGTCATAAACACAATCTTCATAATAATCATTATATTTTACCGAACCGTAAAATCTTGGGTTGTTCCAACGGTCATATTTAACCTTTAAATGACCAACTTTAGCTAGTCTTCCAAATTTGTAATCAATATATACATTACCTATTCGTTTTACATTGCCTCTAGCATCATAATTAATAAAAGTATTACCAATACGTCTCACTCTCCCTTTATAATCTCGTTCAATACGTACGCCTCTATTAGTTTTTACACGTCGTCCGTAATAATCCGCGTAACGAGTGTTTTTATAATGAGTGTTAAAATCAAAGTCTCCGTTTAAAAAAATATGAAATTCTACATTTCTTTCAACAAAGGTAACAGCATCGTTATAACGATTTGTAACCCCAATTTTACTAGTTGATTTATTTTTGTCTTTAGCGCTTATAGTGGCTAACGACATTATTGCTAATAATAAAAGTATCCCTTTTTTCATAATTGATAAATTTAGGGTTATGCTTACTCTATTTGCTTTTCGGCTACCGCATTTGAAATATAATTTTCAAAGAACGTGCCAAAAATTAACTTCCTTATTTATCTATTATTTTTTAATATTTTATATTGATTTAATTAGTTGTATTTTAATGGTTTATTTGTTTTTAGTGGAATAATTTATATTTACCCGTAAAAAACTTTATATTTATACGACTTACTCTTAAACTTACAGATTAACGAATGATTGATGTTATTGATGAAAACTTACAACGAGGAATTAAATTGTTAACTCATATTTCTGATGCTCAGTATAATGATAAATCAATAGCACCATATTATTCGAGCATAGGAGCTAATATGCGCCATGTGTTAGATGTTTTTGCTTGTATTTTAAAAGGTTTTAATAAAAGAAAGATAAATTTTTCAGATAGAGAAAGAAATCAATTAGCGGAAGAACAAACGAAATTTGGAATCGCATATTTTAACGATATACTTAGGCAATTACATACTTTAAAAAGTACAGATTTTGACTTGATCGTAGCTGTTAGTGATGATTTAGGCAGCGGGGTAGTAACTACAAATTATACCCTAGGTGGTGCTTTAGCACAAGCGCATAGCCATGCAATACATCATTTTGCTAGTATTGGCTTTATCATACATCAGCTAGGAATTGATTTACCAGATGCTGATTTTGGGTATAATCCGACAACTCCTAAAAAAGTACTAGTAGAGTAGAGGTATTATCTATGAATATATACCCAACCTTTTTTTAATTTTCTATAATTATTTGGAGAATCACCAAGTTCTAAATAATAAAAATAGGTAGCTTCAGGAAGTTTGGTTTCTTTTTTGTAAGTAGCTCTTCCTTCAGAAGTACCATTCCAATCGTTCTTATAATTTTCTGCTTGATAGACGATATTTCCCCATCGATTATAAATCACTAATTTGTTATTTGCATGTTCTGCAATTTCATCGAAAACTAAAAACTCATTTTTACTATCGCCGTTAGGAGAAATTAGTATATTATTGGTGTCCTCAGGAACAATTTCATCATCAAAAATAGTACCTATGGTTATTATTTCGTAATCATCAGGTATAAATACTGCCGATGTAATTTCTCCGTTGTTTAAATTACCTGTAACATTTAAAACACTTAAATTTTTCCATTGGTTTTCTGCAATATTCCAACCAACCACTGTTAACAACGAAATTTTATCAGCAATGGCAGCAATATCACTTCTGTTATCCCAGGTTAAAGTAATTCTTGTTTCTTTAGTTCCGTTTAAATCCCAATATTCAGTGTTACTAATGTTTTCAAGTAATACTTGTTTTTGGTCGGTTAAAAAGTTTGTAGGAAAAGTGCTTGGAGCATTTGGGTCTTCATAAAAATAAGCACCTTTATAAAGGTTGTAATTGCTTTGATTGTCGATTTTCATTGGGCGAAAAAGAACACCATCTCCAATAGGAAAAGTAAAGTTATCACTTCCGTTTCCTTGTACAGATGAATAGCCATCAACATGTCTTATATCATCTTCACCTGCATAGATGTTGTAATCTATAAAATCTAATGAAATATTAGGATTATTTCTTGGCGTAATTACGGTACCATTTATAAAATCTAAATCGTTTCTTACGCCTAATGAATTTTTAAGTTCTAAATTATTTACAGCGTCAATTTCTACATCAAAAAAAGTAATACGGTTTGCACCAGAAATAATGCGAGTTTCAGTATCAGCATAAAAGCCAGCAAAACCTGTATAATTATCTAACAATCCATCATTTATTACATCGGTATGAAAACCTATTTTGGCATCAGTATGTAATTGTACATTACCAAAATTTTGGAAAGCAGTTTGAGAAAATATAAAAAAAGAAGTAAATAAAAAATATAACGAGATAAAAAATAACTTCATAGTACTTGTTGAAAATTAAAAAATTCTACAATTAATTGGTTTATTGTATTTTAATTGATTTTTCTAATTGTCATGCCAGTAGCATTAGCATCAATAACAACATCTCCAGAATTATTTATGTTTTTTTCTCTGATTTTTATACCATAACTTTGAAAGGCTGTAAGATTTAACAAAACAGTTCTTGAAGCACTTACATATCTTTGATTTGTGTTTCCTATAAGAGTAATTATACTACCTGTATTAGCTATTGGGTTATTATTTTGACAAACAACTACTTCTAGAGAGTTATTGTTTAAGCTATTGAAATCATTTCCATTTTCTTTTCTTAATGAAACAGTATATGTAACTTCATATAGCCCAGTTTCTGTAATTTGTACCTGGTTATTATTTCTGTTATTTATAGGTCCGTTAAAAATTCTAACAGAATTTAAAGGGACTAATGTACCATTTAAATTAAAGTCATTGATTCTTATTGTTGAGTTTGTATTGTTGTATTTATCGATATAAGTTAATGTAGATGAACCTCCACCAGAACTAGTTGTGTTTGAGTTGTTCATTTGGTGCCATATAGAACCATTACTTTGTAACTTTAAAATTGTGTTACTGCCTATTGAATTTGCATTAATATTTGATAAATTACGATAATTAGAAATGTTAATGTTATTACTAGTGATGTTTTTAAGTATATATTCTCTTCCTTCGCAAGTAGAAGCACTAGGTAGTGTAATTGCGTGATTACCATTAATAATTATAGAGTAATGATCTTCATTAAGTGTTAGGTTATTGGTTGTAGTTAAGATAGATTTAGATACAGACCCTTTAATTTGTAAAGTAGAATTAGCGATATCAAAATTACCAGTATTATAGTTTGCGTTTATATCATTTGTAACAGGTATTTCCTGTTGATTAATGTTAATACCAAACCTTGTTTTTGCATTTCTTCCAGTTGTATTTCCTTGTACTCTAAAAAACTCTCTATAAATTTGTGGACTGTAATAATAACGTTTAAATATTATAGGTTCGTTACCATCATCACCAATAGTAAACTCTAAGCGTCCTTGATTGTTAGGGCCAGCAGATCCAATTTCAAACAAGTCTGTTGCTCCAGAACTACCTTTAAGTCTAAAGCTACCATTACTTGTTGTGTAAAACATTGGTTTGTAAAAGCTAGCACCAGATGCAGCAAATTGTAGTGCTGATATGTTATTATTACCCCTAAGATATACTAATGGCTGATTTACATCTGTATAATCAGGATAGGATTGATCTAAACCTAAAGTTCCTCTTCTACCAAATTCTAATATAGGAAGGTTGTTTGAACGTATTTGCATTTTAACATCATCAATAGTTCCAAGAAAGTTAGCAGCTGTTGTGCCTGTGTTACCAGTAGTAAGCCAATTGCTTAATGCAGCATTGTCTATCCAATCAGTACCTGTTGCTGTAGATGATAGTATTTGACCATTTGTACCAACATCACCACTACTATCTATATAACTTTTTTTGACAGATAGGTTTTCGTGAACAATTGTATTACTGTTACGTAAGTTAATTCCACTTATTGCCTTAATATCAAAAAAACCAGTTGATTCTAAGTTTATGTAATTAGCATTATCTATATCAAATCTACCTAAATTAGAAAATCTTAAGTTGTTTGTTCCTCCATTTACAAATCGATTAGCATCTAATGTACCATCAGTAGTATATATATTACTTGATGCAGCAGTAGATGTAATGGTAGGCCATTGATTTGTAATAGGTAAAGGTAAACTAGGGTCAAAAATTCTTATAAGACTATTTGTTGTGTCAAACCATATGTCTCCTTCTACAGGATTAGAAGGAAAAGTAGGACTTGTTGTTACTAAATTGTTATTAACTGTTTGTATGGTTCCTTTATTGTCAATTACTCTAACTTGTTGAGCATTAATTTTATTAGAAAATAAAATTAATGCAAAAATTAATATTAATATATGTTTTTTATATTGTATCATTCTTATTATAAAGGACTTAACTATGTGTTAATAATTGTAGTTGCTAATAATTTTGAAATTAGATAAAGATTAGTTTTTAATGGGGTGTTTTAATTTTGAATATATTTAGAGAGTAAATCAAAATTATTTTAAAGTATTGGTACCGATTTTATCAGTACCAATACTTTAATTATATTTAAATATTATTTTACAAAGTGAACCTCGATAATATCACCAGCATAAACCGTCCAATCATTAGGGTCTACTTCATCTGCAAAGTCTAAAGTAACTGTACCAGCAGCAGCAGTATAATCTACTCCAACACCAGCAGCAGCACCTGCAATTAATTTTGCACCATTTCTATATACATAAACTTGGCTAAAAGAAGGTAAATCAGTAACACCTGTTAAAGCGAAAGCTGTTTGACCATCTGTAGCAACAAATCTTTCTTGTCCACTTTGAATTAAATCAGTAGCTAATAAGTTTTTAACCTGTCCTGTGGTCTCATCTCTTACAAGTAAGGTATAACCTGTACCACCCATAGCGGTTGCAGCACTACCTGTTTCTTCTTGAATTCCATCAATAACAAACGTACCACCAGCAGCACCATCAATTGTTACTTTAAATTCCTGAGCACCAGTATTAATATCTGTGTCAGCAGTTAAAGTACCACCTAATTGCCAAGTTGTAGTAGTTCTATTACCTGGTGCTGTAGATGTTATTTGAGTAATACCGTTATTAGATTGTAAGTATTTAATAGTACCTTTATTATCTATTAATTTTACTGTTTTAGTAGGGTCTGTATCCTTTGTAAGCGTTGTAGGATCAGTTGTTTGTGCATTAACAGTACCGATTGCTAAGATACCTACGGCAACTAATGCGAATTTAAATTTGTTTGTAATTGTTTTCATAAATTGATTATTTAAAAATTTGTAATAGGGATTTTTGATATTAATAAAGTTGTATTATTCTTATTTCGTCACCTGCATAACATGTTGCATCAGGTTCTATTTCTATTGTTGTTGTGTTGATTACCGTAAAATCGATACGAACACCGTTTCTGTATACGTTAATTTTATCGTTTGAATAAATTGTTAATCCAGAGAAAGTTTGTTGGTTATCAATTGCTATAATTTTAGTAACTTCTTCTCGTAATAAATCTGAAGGATCTATTTTTCGTAATTGCCCGGTAGCATTATTTACGGTAACAATAGCATCTTGAGTAGTGTCTCCGTTTTCTAAGCCATTAATAGCCAAGGTATTTGTAGTATCTGTTTGTATAGTTGTAGGTTTTATTAATACTCCGCCTAATTGTATGGTATTAGTAGCATCAATTAAAAGACCGTTATTAGCATTAGGAGCTGTATTTGAATTTACCCAATCTGTTCCGTCATATGCATAAATTACCCCTGTTGTAGTATCAACATATACGTCCCCAGCTAATGCATCAGTAATTGTTGTGTTGTTAGGTATACCATTACCTCTTCTAGGGTTATTATCAATAGCAATCCAGTTATTTCCATCCCAAATACTTGTGGTGTTTAAGGTATCATTAATCCAAAAGTCACCTAAATTATTACCTGTTGGAGCTGTTGAACTTGTCGTGACATTAATACCTCTACCTGATGAATTATTTTTACATAAACTTTTCCAAGAAGTTCCATCATACATAAAAACACAATCCTCATCAGTATTATATACTAACGCACCCTTTAGTGGTGCAATTGCACTCATTTGAGTGTTTGACATACGACTAATAACTATGGCTTTGTCCGTACTTTCTAATTCTAAAATGGAACTAGAATGGATCACAGAAGGATTATCGCCTATCTTTACTTGAGAGAAAAGAGAGGTTTTAATTAAGAAAATAAGTATAAATAATAGTTTTATTTTCATACTATATGGGAAATTAAAGCGGCAAAAGTAATCATTTTTTTTAACTTATAAATAATAATCGTTATAATAGTTGGACACCTCTTTTATATTTAAGTCACTTATAAATAAACTTTAAGATGTTTTTTTTATGTGTGATAGGTGTTTTTTTAATTGTAAAATTTCTACAGAAAAGTGTTTTGTGTTTTTATAAGGAATGTTAAGTTTTTTATTATTTACAGTTGCTATTTTATAGATACTTTTCCAGTGCGTCCTTATTGTTTTTAATGCTTGAAAATAAGTGAATTTTTTTGCATCGTATATGTGGGTTGGCTCTGCCAAAATACCATTGATTTCTATAATTTTAAAATCTGTACCATTTTCTAAAGAAGAAAAAGAATTGTATTTTAAGTCAATTCGTCCATAATACCAACCAGGAATTTTTTTATTAAGTGTGTCAAAAGTTTTAATTAATGTTTTACTAATTAAATGGTTTCCGTTAATAAATTGAGTTCCTTTTGAGTGATTTCCTATAGCAGTAAGTTTTACAACTTTATCTTTATAGGGAACTGTATTTAATTTATTTTGATGAATTTCGGTAAATAATTCTATATATAATTTTGCCCTTTCATCATTTAAAATTAATTCTTTTAAAGTGCTTTTTCCGTCGCCAGTAACGGCTAAAAATTTTTTCAGGGTTAAAGAGGTAATGTTTCCAGTTTTGTTTTCTGGATACCGAAAATATAAAACGCCACATTCATTTTCATAATTTAAAAATTCTTGAATAATGATGGCTATCATTCCATACTTTTTAAAGTAGGTTTGTAACTCAGTTTCGGTATGTACTTTTTGTACTAACAGGCCTCTAAAACCAATGTCTGGTTTTGCTATTAAAGGAAATTGAATTTGTTGCTCATTAATAGCTGTAATTATTTTATTATACTCCGTATTAGGTTTTATTAATATAGTTTTAGGGCGATATTTTTCAGGAATGAGCATGGTTGTTTCGAACTTAGATTCGGTGCCGATTCCAGAATTTTTAATACAAGGGTTTGTGGCTGTGTAAAAAGACAGGTGTTTCGCTTTTATAGCCAAATAAAATGCATAGGGTAAGTTAGGAATGTAAAACATATAAGAAGGCCAATGCTCCCAGTTTATAAGTTTTTTTAGGGTGGTATTTTTTCTCAAATTATTTTTGAAATAAATTATCTAAAAATGCTTTTATTGTTTTAAATCCGAAGTAAACAGTGTATAAGAGTAAAAAAATACCAATACCTAATATCGCATAGGCAATATATTTTTTAGGGTTTTCGGTGTAAATTTTTAAAGCTTTAAACCCGATGCTTACTATTATTGGAGATGTAATTAATAAACCCAAAAGGATTAAAAATTTTTTTACAATTTTATCAAAAGTTATTTGTTTAGGCATTGGTATGGTTTTTTATAACATCACGAACATTTCCGTACTTTTTTAATAATTTACTTGCAGTTACTTGGTCGATGTTTAATTCAGAAACTAACATTTTTTCTCCTCTTTTTACCAACTTATTATTAGATAGTTGCATATCAACCATTTTATTACCTTTTACTTTACCTAGTTGAATCATTGTAGCGGTAGATAGCATGTTTAAAACTAATTTTTGAGCAGTTCCGGCTTTCATACGAGAGCTACCAGTTACAAACTCAGGTCCAACGACTACTTCGATAGGAAATTGAGCTGTTAGTGCTAAAGGGCTTTTTTGATTGCAAGTAATACAACCGGTAATAATATCGTTTTTATTGCATTCATTTAAAGCAGTAATTACATAAGGTGTTGTGCCTGATGCAGCAATACCAACTACTACATCTTTAGATGAAATGTTGTGCTCTTGTAAATCAAGCCAACCTTGTTTTGTTGAATCTTCTGCATTTTCAACAGCTTTTCTAATAGCTATATCTCCGCCTGCAATAAGCCCAACAACTAATTCATGCGGAACACCAAAAGTAGGAGGGCATTCACTAGCATCTAAAATACCTAAACGACCGCTTGTACCAGCACCGATATAAAACAATCGTCCACCTTTTTTTAATTTTGTTACTATTTGAGTAGTAAGTTTTTCAATTTGTGGCAATGCTTTTTCAACAGCTAAAGGAACTGTTTTATCCTCGTTATTTATGTTTGATAATAAATCAGTAACAGTCATTTTTTCTAAATGATTGTATTTTGAAGACTGCTCAGTAGTTTTAATAAAATCCATAGTTCAAATTTAGTAATTATAATATTTTATAACGTAAAAAAGCAGGTAATTTTAATTACCTGCTTTTTTACGTTATAATGATAAAATTAAATACTTTGTAAAATAGTATTTAATGTATTGCTCGATTTCATAATAGCATCAGCTAATTCATCAGTTGGTTCATAGTAACCACCAATGTTTACAGCCTTACCTTGTGCTGAGTTTAATTCGTTGACAATAGTAGTTTCATTAGCTGTCATTTTTTCTGCAATAGGAGTAAATTGCGCTTTTAAATCAGCATCTTTATTTTGATTAGCTAAGGCTTGTGCCCAATAGGTTGCTAAATAAAAATGAGATCCTCTGTTATCTAACTCTCCAGTTCTTCTTGAAGGTCCTTTTTTGTTTTCTAACAATTTATCAGTTGCATCATCTAATGCTTCAGCTAAAACTTTTGCTTTAGCATTGTTGTTAGTTTCTCCTAAATGCTCTAATGAAACCGCCAAGGCTAAAAATTCACCTAAAGAATCCCAACGTAAGTGATTTTCTTCTACTAATTGTTGTACGTGCTTAGGAGCAGATCCACCAGCACCAGTTTCAAATAAACCACCACCATTCATTAATGGAACGATTGATAACATTTTTGCTGATGTTCCTAACTCTAAAATAGGAAATAAATCAGTTAAATAATCACGTAGTACATTTCCTGTTACCGAAATAGTTTCTTCACCTTGTTTAACTCTTTCTAAAGTAAAAGAAGTTGCTTGAGGTACAGACATTATAAAAATATCTAAACCATTAGTATCGTGATTTGGTAAATATTTTTCTACTTTTTTAATTACTTCAGCATCATGTGCTCTGTTTTCGTCTAACCAAAATACAGCAGGTGCTTTTGTTGCTCTAGCTCTAGTAACAGCTAATTTTACCCAATCTTCAATTGGAGCATCTTTTGTTTGGCACATTCTCCAAATATCACCAGTTTCCACTTCGTGGGATAGTAAAGTAGTTCCGTTTGCATCAATTACATCAACTGTTCCGTTTGAAGTAATTTCAAAAGTTTTATCGTGTGATCCGTATTCTTCAGCTTTTTGAGCCATTAAACCTACATTAGGAACGGTTCCCATAGTAGTTGGGTCAAAAGCTCCGTTTTCTTTACAAAAATCTATCGTAGTTTGATAAAGAGAAGCGTAAGAGCTGTCAGGAATTACCGCTTTGGTATCTTGTTGTTTACCTGCTTTGTTCCACATTTGCCCAGAAGTACGAATCATTGCTGGCATTGAAGCATCAATAATTACATCCGAAGGAACGTGTAAATTGGTTATTCCTTTGTCAGAATCAACCATGGCAACATCAGGATTATTAGCATATATTGTTTCAATATCGGTTAAAATTTCTGCTTTTTTATCGGCAGATAATTCTTCAAGATTACTTAGTAAGTTTCCGAATCCGTTATTTACATCAACACCAATTTCATTAAAAGTATCGCTATGTTTCGCAAATAAATCTTTAAAGAAAACACGTACAGCATGACCAAAAATAATTGGGTCAGATACCTTCATCATGGTTGCTTTCATGTGTAAAGAAAATAACAATCCTTTTTCTTTAGTATCTGCAACTTGTTCAGCTAAGAAAGCTAATAAAGCTTTTTTATTCATTACCGAAGCATCGATAATTTCACCATTTAATAAAGAAACTTTTTCTTTTAAAACAGTAGTTGTTCCGTTAGCGTCTGTGTGTACAATTTTTACATCGGTAGCATTACTTAAAGTAACAGATTTTTCAGTATGTGCAAAATCTCCAGCTGTCATGGTTGCAACGTGAGTTTCAGAAGTAGAGCTCCAAGCTCCCATTGAATGTGGATTTTTTTTTGCGTAATTTTTTACTGCTTTTGGTGCTCTACGATCGGAGTTACCTTCACGTAAAACAGGATTCACAGCCGATCCTTTTACTTTATTATAACGAGCTAAAATTGCTTTTTCATCATCAGTATTTGCTTCTTCAGGATAATCTGGTAAAGCGTACCCTAAAGTTTGCAACTCTTTAATTGCGGCTTTTAATTGTGGTACCGAAGCAGAAATGTTAGGTAATTTAATAATGTTTGCTTCTGGTTTTTTAGCTAAGTCTCCTAAAAAAGCCAAAGCGTCTTCTACTTGTTGCTCTTTAGTTAAAAAATCAGAAAAATTAGCAAGAATACGTCCTGCAAGAGAAATATCTTTTGTTTCTATTTCAATATTAGACGATTTTGTAAAAGCTTTTACAATAGGTAAAAACGAACGAGTAGCCAACGCTGGTGCTTCATCCGTTTTAGTGTACATGATTTTAGCAGTTTTGCTCATATATTAGTTGTTTTAAGGCAGTATTGATTAAAATACGTACCATAATCGTTAATAATTTATTTTGAAGTATGGCAAATTTAAGAATTACCAATGAGTTTTTTGCAGCTAAAATGTTATTAATTAGGGGTGTTTATTGTGAATTTGATAAAAAAAAGAAGCTGTTTTTAGTTTTTATTGCTAAAATAAAAGCCATATTATACAATTTCTTGTAATAATATGGCTTTTTTTTAAATAGTAATTTATTTATTATTGATGTTTTAGCTTTCGTAATGTCCTGTACTTTTAATAAAAATATATAATACTATTTTAATAGAAATAATAATTTAATCAAAAAAAGATTCATCTAACATTTAAAAGAACACTTTTTTGAATTTATATTTAGAGTTGTAAAACTACTTAGTAATAAATTCTATTTAAACGATAAAAAATGATATTTAATTAATGGTGTTTTACTTTTGATAATCAACAAGATATTAGCGAGTGCTATTAACAATTGTGAATAAAAAAAGCATCGTAGTTAATCACGATGCTTTTAATTTTTTGAAAAAGAATACTAGTTTCTTCTTTCTTTAATTCTTGCTTTTTTACCAGTAAGACCTCTAAAGTAGTAAATACGTGCTCTACGTACAACACCTCTTTTGTTTACTTCTATCTTTTGAATAGCAGGTAAATTTACAGGGAAGATACGCTCAACACCTATAGTACCAGACATTTTTCTGATTGTAAAAGTTTCAGAAGCACCAACACCTCTTTTTTGAATAACTACCCCTCTAAAAAACTGAGTACGTACTTTTTCACCTTCTCTAATCTCGTAATACACAGTAATTGTGTCTCCAGCTGCAAATTCTGGTAATTCGTTTCTTGTTACAAATTCGTCTTGAACAAATTTTACTAAATCCATTGTAATAATGTTTATATTGTTTTACTAAATAACATTCACGATTCTCGTCAGAGGTTATTTTGTGGCTGCGAAATTAATAAAAATTTATATAAAATAAGATTTTATAAGTTAATATTTTTAATTAGCACGGTATAAGTTCTTTTTAGCGTTACTGTTTATTAATTTGAGTGTTACGTTATTACTTGGTACTACTTTTTTCAAATTTCTTTTAGATACTATTAAATAAAAAGGTGTTTTACTTAATAGCTCTTTTTCTAATTCAGTTACTTTTATCGATTTAACTTTCCCTTTAGAGTAAAATTGACTAGAATAACTTTTTGTGTTATAATGATATATTTGAATATCTTCTTTACAAGAGTTTTGAATAAAATATTTATCCGAATTGGCATGTTTTTCTATGTTATTACTAATCAAAGCAAAACTGTAAACGATAATCGTAGCAATTGGAACAATTAAACTTATGGCGATTAACACTGTTTTCTGCTTGGTCTCTTTCCAAAAATGAACAACTAAAAGAGCAATCGGAATTAAGACTGGTAATATATATGGGTGAATTAAACTTTTAGAAACTGTAAAAAATAAGGGAGTCCAAATTAACCATGCACTTAAAAATAGCGTCCATTTATTAGTGAAAAAAGTAGCTTTATTTTTCCATAATTTACCAATAATCATTTGAACCCAAGGAAGTGCAAATACTAAAAGAAAAACCCAGATGATGCCTAAAGGTTGTTGTTTTGGAAAACCATATTTGTCACCAGACCAGCTACTATCAAAAAATCTACTAAAGTGTTCGCCAACAATAAAATAATCTATAAATCCAGGTGTTTTTTGCTCGGCTAAATAATACCATGGGATTGCAATTAAAACGATGATTAGTATTCCTAGAAAGATAGGAAATGTTTTGAATATTTTTTTGAACGATTTTGAAATCAGCGACCATACAAAAATAGGAGGCAAGGTTAAAATAAAAATAATAGGCCCTTTGGCTAATAATCCTAATCCGAAACCAACAAAAATTAAATACTTCCAGATTGGTTTTTCGGGATGATGCATTGCTTCCCAAAAAGAAAGCATTACTATGGCAACACTAAAAGCTAACGATGTATCAGTTGATACAACTCCGGCATGAATCAAAAACTCTGGAATGGTTAGTGCGATAAACCCAGGTAAAAAAAACGGTAAGTTTTCTCTTTTAGCATATTTACCAATTAAGAAAATCATTAAAATACTTAATAATAAATAAGGTAATCTTGCTGTAAACTCAGAAACTCCGAAAACATCAAAACTTAAAGCAGATAACCAAGTAGAAAGTGGTGGTTTAGCCCAAAATGGAACTCCGTAGTCTATTTGTGGAGTTATATAATCGTTTGTTTCTGCCATTATTCTGGCAATCTCTGCATAACGAGCTTCTGTTTTGTCCATCAAAGGAATCGCTCCGTTTAAAAAAGCTCTCCATAAAACTAAAAGCAATACAGAAATAGCAAAAAAGTTTTTCTTGTTGATTAGGTTACGCATTTATTTAAGATTTGTATCGTTTTTTTATAGAAAGTAAATCAAACCAAAGTTTAAAGAAATAAGTCATTTTTACACGACTATCATCGGCATCAATCCATGATTTTAAAGGGATTTCTCGCGCAATATTTTTTATATTTTCTTTTTTGAAAATATAAATCAAACGGTGAAAAATTTCTACATCAAACAACCATTTTGATATAAAATCTTCTTTAAAAACGTTTGCAGCCAATTGTTTACTAAAAACTTTACAGCCGCATTGGGTATCATAAACTTTTAAATCTAACTGTTTAGATATTAAAGTGGCAATAAACCTACCGATAAAGAAACGATGTTGTTTGCGCTGTATATTAGTATCTATTTTTGCAATTCTAGATCCGAATGCAAATTGAATAGTAGTGTTTATTTTTTTACTTATAGCATGACATTCCTCTAAAGTAGTTGCTAAATCAGCATCTAAGTAAGCAATTTTTGAAAAAGAATTATTTTCTTCACAAAAATTAAAACCAGCTTTAACTGCACTAGCTTTTCCTACATTTTGTTTTAAAGAAAGTAATTTTACTTTTTTAGGGTACAGTGTTGCTAATTTTTCAATAACATCATCCGTTTTATCTGAAGAGCCATCGTTTACAAAAAATAACAATACATCAGAAATTGTATCTAAAAACTGTTTAAACTGATTTATAGGTAATCGGTTTTCCTCATTATAACAAGGAATAACAATAATTAAATCGTGCTGTATTTTTGGGTTATTCATCTAATAAATCGGGTCTTATATTTTTAGTATGTTGATAGGCTTTTTCATTTCGCCAAGCATCAATTTTAGGAAAATTACCTGACAATAATATTTCTGGCACTTTCATTCCGTCATATTCAGCTGGTCTGGTATACACAGGTGGAGATAATAAATCATCCTGAAAAGAATCGGTTAAAGCAGATTGTTCATCACCTAAAACTCCTGGAATTAATCGAACAACAGCATCACATAAAATAGCTGCAGCCAATTCGCCACCTGTTAAAACATAATCGCCAATAGATATTTCTTTAGTGATAAATTTATCTCTTACGCGTTGATCTACTCCTTTATAATGCCCTGTTAAAATAATAATATTTTCTTTTAACGAAAGTGTGTTTGCTATAGATTGATTTAATGTTTTTGCATCAGGTGTCATATAAATAATCTCATCATACGTTCTTTCTGATTGTAATTTAGAGATACATTTATCAATAGGTTCTATCATTAAAACCATACCAGCGCCACCACCAAATTGAGTATCATCTAGTTTTTTGTAGGATCCAATTCCGTAATCACGTAAATTATGAAAATGAATTTCAGCTAATCCTTTGTCAATGGCACGTTTCATCATTGAATGTTCAAACGGGCTTTTAAGTAAATCTGGGGCAACGGTAATAATATCTATTCGCATAGTGGCAAAGATATATTTTTTAATGGATACTTAAGATGGAAATATTTTTTTGAATTTCTTTGGAAGTGCTTTTGTTGCTTCAATTTGTTGTTTCGTAAACGGATGCTCAAATTTTAAAGTAGCTGCATGTAAGTACAATCCTTTTCCGTTTAAAATTAAACCATCTATAAAATGTTCTTTATCACCTAATATAGGATTATTAATAGCTAATAAATGCTTTCTTAATTGATGTTTTCTACCTGTTTTTGGTGTTAATTCAACTAAGTTTAAATAATCAAAACGTTCAGAGTTAACTGTTTTTATAACTTTGTATAATGTTGATGCTGTTTTGGTGTCAATAGGAATATTAATTTGTCCTTTTTCGTTCATTTTACCAATACTAATCGCATAATAGATTTTCTTGATTAGTTTATTTTCAAATAATTTATTTAATGCAGTAATGCTCGAAGTTGTTTTTCCAATTAATAACAATCCACTTGTTGGGTAGTCTAAACGATGCACAGGTCTTGGTCGTACAGCATCAAATTGGGGGCTTTTTGTGATGTTTTGTAGCAAAGCATTGTCAATGGTAGCAAAAGAGTTTCCGCTAACTAAAATTCCCGAAGGTTTATAAATAATGGCTAAGTATTCATCTTCAAAAACAACTTCTAAGTCAAACTCAAATTGTTTAAAAGCTGTGTTGTCGTTTAATTGATAAAGTTCTATAACTTCATTACCATTTATAAATAGGGCAGTAGTAGCAACTTTACCATTTACTATAACCAACTCTTTTTTAATAGCTTTTTTTAAACCAGATTTTGTAGGGATAGTTTTAAAAATACCAACTCCGTACTCTTGTAGTCGAATCGATTTTTCTAGTGTAGGAACGTTATGTGTTTCTGATATTATCATTATTTAGCAAACAGTTGCGAACTATCTTTAAAAGCTTTAAACTCTAAAGCGTTATTTTCAGGATCATTAAAAAACATGGTTGCTTGTTCGCCAATTAATCCTTTAAAACGAATAGTTGGTGCGATGATAAATTTAATATTATATGTTTTTAATCTTTCAGAAAGTGTTATCCAGTCATCCCATTTTAAAACAACGCCAAAATGAGGGATAGGAACATCGTGTCCATCAACAGGATTTGTAATTGATTTAGTTGGAGTGTAGTTTTCTTTTTGATGAATAACTAACTGATGGCCGAAGAAATTAAAATCAATCCAATGATCAGAACTTCTACCTTCTTTACATTGTAGAATATCGTTATAAAAAATCCTACATTTTTCTAAATTTTGAACAGGAATTGCAAGATGGAATGGTTGTAAATTCATAATTTAAATAGTAATTGATTGGGTCTTTGAAGTACAAAATTTACGCAAATCTTCAAAAAATAACGTAAAGTCTTCTTCAAATTCTTGATAATGGATTAGAAGATCTTCGGAGGCTAAATTCATTTGTGATTTTCCTTTGGTTCGTTTATTCATGCCATTTAAAACTTCTTGAATCCCTTTTGCAAATTGATAGTTGTATAGCCAGTTGTATTTGGTTAAAAAGGGAAGTATTTGTTGTGTTTTTTCAGGAAGAATATCAAAATTATCTTGTAAAAGTTTATATACCGAGTTTACGTAAGTGTCTAAGGGTATTTCCGAGTAAGTATTCCAATTTTTAGCTAAAAAATGATCGTAAAAAATATCAATAATTACGCCATCGTAATGGCGATAGCGTTCGTGTAATCGTCTTTTACTTTTTCTTACAATATCATGAGTGTCGGTAAAAGTATCTATTTGACGGTGTAAAATAATTCCTTTTTTTATTTCTTCTTCAAAGTGAGAAAATTTATTCCCTTTAATGTGATCGGCTATAAAATTACCAATCATTAATTTAGTATTGCTACCAGATAAATATAAATGCGCTAAAAAATTCATTTTATAAATGTAAACAAAAAACCACAACTTGTAAGTTGTGGTTTTTTATTAATGCACAAAAAAAGTTTTTCTTAATGATATGGGTTTTCCTTTTTGAGAAAAACCTTCAATTTCAATAACAAACTCTCCAGTAACATCTGAGGAGTAGAATACTACTTTATTAGATTTTAAAATAGGATTCCAGTATAGTTGAGTTCTAAAATCAGGTATTCTTTTATTGTTTGTTCTGTTATGCTGTTGAAAAAAATATTTTTTCTTATTTTGTACAGGTAAAATGTCAAACTCTTTTATGTTTTTTGATTGAGGTGTGTAATCTCCATTAAAAGTATCTATAGTTACAACACCTTGATATAATTGATTTCCATAAAAATAATCTTCAGTTATTACTGACACTGTTTTTATATTGTAGGTGTCGTATTCAATAAAGTAATTATGATTAGGTATAATATGATTATCTACTATTAATAATGATGATAAATAGTTTTTATTACTTAAATAATTTCGAGTTCTTACACGTATTTTATTGTCACTTGTAACCCATAAATCTTTTGTGATTTCAGTAAAAGTTTCTTTAACAGTTTTAAATCTTTTATAATCGTCTAAATTATAAACAGTTTTTAAGTTTTTGAAAAGTGAATCTTTTTTTTGAATTTTAATTATAGAGTCTCTTTTAACATTATAATATGCATTTTCTATCTGTGTAAATAAACTTCTTTGTTTAATTGTTTCAATAATATTGTTATCGAATTTAATTTTAGGAAAGTTCTTATATTTTTTTTCAATAAGATTGTTATTATTGATTTTTACAACATAATTATTGATGTTGTGATCTAGCATTTGTAATATAATTTTGGTAGAGTTTAAGTTTTTAATATTAAAATAAAATTCACCAAATTTATTTGTAATTGCAGTTTTAGTAACTTCATTACCGTTTTTTACAGATAAAGTTAGTTTAATATTTGATACCGAATTTAAAGAATCGAGAGTAAAAACTTTACCTTTTATCAAAGAACCTCTGAGTTCAGGTAAATAAAAGTATTTACTGTTTTTTTTGTTGTAAGATTTTTTTGGTAAAGAGGTTACGTTTTTTTTGAGAGGTAGACTATTAATTGTTTTTTTTCTCACAGAAACAGAAAAGTTATTGTAGTTGTTTTTAATTAAATTAGAAAAATCAAAAGTAATTTTTTCTCTTTTACCATAAGTGTTTGTTTTTTCTTTATTTAGAAGTGTAAGAGAATCTTTTTCTAGATTATTTATAGAAAGTGATTGTTTTGTTTTATTGATTTCGGTATTTTTAGAATAAGGGTTTACGATGTAAAGGTTATCTTCATAAAAATTTTGAGTGTTTTTCATCCAATTAGTGTATGAAATTAATTTATATGTTCCTGTTTCAATATCAGTATTTATAAAAACATCACCATAACCAACACCGTTTTTAATTGATGTTTTTTGTTTAAATACTGTTTTGTTATTAGAATCTATTAATTCTAAATAAGCAATTTTACTAAAAGTAGAAAAAGTTTTATCCTCTTGAGTTAAACAGTATATTTTGTAGTATAATTTTTCACCAGTAAGAAGAAAATTTGAATTTACATGTACAAATATATTTTCATTAATGAATTTATTTGTGGTTAAAGGCTTTTGCGGCTCTTGAGATTGAGCTGTTGTTGTTATAAAAGAAATAAGTATTGCAATTAAAATTGTTTTTTTCATTATGTCTCGAGTTAGTCTATCCAGAAAGATGGTTTGCTTGTTTCACCTAAGTAGGTGCAGTCACCACATGGTTTACTAATTAATTTATAAGGCGAACTTGGATTAGCTGTTATTCCTGAAAATAAGTAGTTATTACTGTCTATAGCTGATATTAGAGGGGAGCCAGAAAAAGGATCTATCTTTTCAGGGGTAATTATGTCACAATATTCTTCTCCTGGATAAATGTATTTTTCGTCAGTTAAATCTTCCCTGTTGATAAAAATTCTTTTTGAAGAAACAGCTGATACTTGAAATAACCCTATTGCTTTGTTATCAGGGTTTGTGTTAGAACTTATATTGTTAGGAATGGTACCAACTTGAATTTGAGAAAAAATTTCAGTAGGATTTGAAAATTTTTTTACTAGCTTATAGTAATTATAGCTTTTCTCATTTAAAACGTATTCTTTAATAAGTATACTATATCTTAAAGACCATGCTCTATCAAGTATTGACTTACTTTTAATAACATAATTTGTTAATTGAGGTGATTCAGCTATTATTATGTTTGTGGGCTGTTTGTTAACATAGCAGTATTTAGGATCTGGATTAGGGATTAAATCAAACTGAAAAGGAAAATCTCTTGAGACTACTATTGCTTTTTGAGGATTCCAAGAAAAAGGTGTAATTTTATAAGTCTCATGATATTCAAAGCGGTAATATTTATTAGTATCATTTGTGTAGGAGTTATTTATGCTTATTTTTACTTCTTTATCTTCTGTTTCATTTTGTGAAGTTTTTATTTCTATATTTTCTAAAGATACAGTTTCGGTTAGTTTTTCAGGGGTAGAACTATAATTTTCTCCGTTTTGAGTTTCTATCTTTAATGTATAACTTTTGTCAGGAATCGCATTAAATTGATTAATTGATTGGTATTCTCCATCATTTAATTCTTTAAATTGGTAGACGTTTTGAGAGTCATCAATTATTGAAATGCGAGCATTTTTTTCAGGACTTATACCTGTCGAATCTATTTTTGTTGTTCTTGACAGCTTTATGATTTGGTTTTTTAATTCATTAGTAATAATAGCATTAACAACTAACTTGCTCTCATGGGCAATATCTTTGATTTCAAAAGGCTCAACACAACTAGTAATCATCACTATTACTGTTATAAAGAACCATTTATTTTTATTTTTCATAGTTAAAATTTAAAGTTGTATGTTATTGTAGGTATTGGTGTTGAAAAAATAGAGCTTTTATATCCGTTAACTTTTCCATTTTTAGTTTCAAAATAAATTGAATAAGGATTGTTTCTCCCTAGAACATTATAAACTGATATGTTCCAAAAACTATGTCCAAGTTTTTTTATTTTATGGTTACCTTCTATGTTAAAACCAATATCTAGCCTGTAATAGTCTGGTATTCTAAATTGATTTCTATTACTATATGTTAATAGCTCAATGCCTTGATGTACATACTTTCCTGTTGGGTAGGTAATAGGTCTTCCTGTTTGATAGGTGAAATTACTAGAGAAACTATATCTTTCAGTAAGTTTGTAATTTAAAACAATATTAAAGTCATGAGGTTTGTCGTAGTTTGTAGGAAAAAACTTTCCTCCATTAACAGTCTCTTCTGAAAAATCACTTTTTAGTTGGATAAGGGATTTTGAATAACTATAACCTAGCCAGCCATTTAGTTTTCCTTTGTTTTTTTTAATTAAAAATTCGGCACCATAGGACTTTCCTGCTCCTTGTAAGACTTCTGTTTCTACTGTTTCATTTAATAAAAGATTTGCTCCTATTTTATAATCTAGTAGGTTCTTGTATTTTTTATAATATCCTTCAATACTAACCTCATAATTATTACCATTTATATTTTTAAAAATTCCAAATGTTGTTTGTATTCCTTCTTGCGGTTTAATATTTGTATCTGAAAGCCTCCAAGTATCCATAGGACTAGCCGAGGTGTTGTTATTTAGTCTATGTATGTATTGGAATGATTTGTTAAAACTAGCTTTTAAGGATAGATCATTGGTTAAAGAATATCTCCCTGATAATCTATAGCTTAATCCTTGATATTTTTTGAAAATTTCATTCTTGTTGTATTCTTTAATTTCAATTAAATTTGAAGGGTTTTTAGGAGTACTTTCTTTATAGATTCTTTGTTTTGAACTCCCCAATGCCAAGTATTGTGAAAAACGCAAACCTAAATTAATAGTAAGTTTTTTATTTAAAGTTATTTCATCTGATAAGAATAAACCATTTTCAATAGCTTTTTCGTTTGGTATACTAAGTGAGGTTATGGTGGATTTATTATTATTTGGAACTATAGTTCCTGGAGAAATATTATATAATTTAGTTTCCAAACCATAATCAAAGCTGTGCTTTTTTGAGTGTATGTATTTTAGTTTAAGTTTTAGTCCCGTTTCATTAATTCTATAATTAAGATCATAACCTTTTGTTGTTTCATCATTTTCGTAATTTATATCAAATGAATATGTACTGTTAGATAAAATTAAATTTCCTTTATTCTTGTCATTAAATAGATGGAACCAATTAAAGGAAATGCTAGAATTATTATACTTATTTATTGTGTCAGAAGATATTTGGTATTTATCTTTACTGTAATATCCTGTTAGTTTTATGTTATTATTGCTGTTGATTTTGTGTTTGTACTTGGCTATTAAATCAAAAAAAGAAACATTACTATTATTTAATTTATCATTGTCAACTGTGTTTAAAATCCAATCAGAATAAGTGCTTCTTGCACCAAGTATCAATCCAGATTTATTTTTAAATATAGGTAAATCAATATTAAGATTACCAGTAACAGGCCCTATAGATGCTTCTCCTTTAAATTTTTTTGTGTTAGGATCTTTTGTGGTGATATCAAAAACAGAAGATAACCTTCCTCCATATTCGGTAGGTGTATTTCCTTTGTATATTTTTAGGCTGTGGGTTGTAAATGGATTAATAGCAGAAAAGAGTCCCAGGAAATGGGTAGGGTTGTATATCGTAGCATTATCTAATAAAAATAAATTTTGATCAACCTTACCTCCTCTTACGTTTACACCTTCAGATCCTTCACCCGAAGATTTTATGCCGGGTAATGTTGCGGCTACTTTTAAAAGATCTCTTTCTCCTAAAACTAAAGGTATTTTTTTTATGTTTTGAGCTTTAATTTGAGTAATTCCAGAAATAGTTTGTTTTATGTTTTTATTTAAATTTCCATCGATAATAACTTCATCTAAGTGTTCGGAATTTTCGGAAATAGATAAATTTAAAACTCCATTGTTGTAAATTATTAAATCTTTAACAGTACTGTTAAACCCAATAATATGAGTTTCTATTTTGTTTTTTCCATAAGGTAACTTTAAACTATAAAAACCATTTATATCTGTTGTTGTATATAAGTTTTTAGATTTCTCTAAAATAGTAACATTATTTAGAGGGCTATCGTTTTTGTTGTTTTTAATAAAACCAGTTAACAAGTATTTTTTTTGTTTTAGATTACTTTCTTTCCCAATTTTTATGAGATTTTTATTATTATTTTTTAAGTTGACAAAAACAGGTGAGCGGTTTGTGTTTTTAGAAGTTTCGTAAACAGTTTTTTTAATTAAATTCCCATTAGTTAGTATTATTTTAGAACTGTCTAAAATAAAGTAGTTTATAGGGCTGTCTTTAAAAATAAAATTTAAGATTTCAGATATTTTTGAGTTAGTAAAAGAAGTATCTATTCTCTTCTTGTCAAACCATTCTTCTATGTAGTAAAAATGATAATCTGTTTTTGATTCTATTAGGTTTAAGCATTCTTTTTTATTCAGATTATTAAAGGTTATAGATATTTTTTCTGTGTTTTGTTGAGGTAAAACGGTTGCGAAATTGAAGAAAAGAATAATGAATAGAGTGTTTTTCATAGCGGTATTTATTCCTTATATTGATTTAGCTAAAAGTAAAGCCATAAGGTTTTTAATAAGTTTGTTTTTTTGTAAAAAATCATTCTTTTTGTAAAATGTTTTTATTTTTTTTCTATTTTCAGGAAATAACTTAATAAAATCCTTTTTAGATTTTATTAAATAGTATTTTTTTTTGTAATAAAGTATATCACCATCTTCTTCTTTTTCAAAAACATAATAAGTTTTATTCACTCCCATTTTTTCTATTTTCTTTTTTTTATGTTTTTTGTAAATAGAAAATAATTTATCAGTAAATATCTCTTCAAGAAAACCAAATTCATTAGTGTTTATGAAATTTTTGTTTTTAATGTAAAAATTAGATATAAATTCTTTTTCAAGAAGAATGGCTTTGTTTTCTTTATTACTATTGATATTTAGTATAATTAAATCATCAATTAAATCATATTTTATTTTAACCTTATAAAAAGTTTCGTTTTTGTAGGTTATATTACCGTCTGAAAAATAATTAGAAAGAAAGTAGTTGTGATTATTTTTCGAGTTTCTATGTTTTTCTTTATAGACTACCCCATATGTTAAATCTGTATTAGATATTCCAATTTTTTGATCAAATGAAGTGTAAAAAGAATTTATGTTTTGAGAATATATATTGGTGAATTTAATTACAAGGAAAATGAATACAGAAAGTATTTTATTTTTCATTTATAGCGAATTTTAATTAAAATTTTTGTTATAAACATAGTTAATTTTTTATTATAATTGTTTTTTTTAATACTTTTTTTTATTTTTTATTTTTTTTGCAGGTCTTTGATTCTTTTTTTTTAATAAGTATTTACTGTAGGTTTAAAGAATAATATTATTCTTGATTGAAAAAAAAACCACAACTTGTAAGTTGTGGTTTTAAATTTTTTTAAGCTAAATATTAGTTTTTAATAGGGATGTTTTTTAAAATCTCTAATAAAAATTTCCAGTATTTTTGAGTAGATGAAATTTGTGCGCGCTCATCAGGTGAGTGTGCTCCTTTAATATTAGGACCAAAAGAAACCATGTCCATATCAGGGTAATTTTGACCTAAAATTCCACATTCTAAACCAGCATGACAAGCTGCTACATTTGCTTTTTCGCCATGTAATTCTTCATATAACTTAGAAACAGTTTTTAAAATTTCAGAATTTACGTTTGGTAACCATCCAGGGTAAGAACCCGAAAATTCTACCTCAAAACCTGCTAATTCAAATACGGCACGTAATGAGTTTGCTAAATCCCATTTATTAGTTTCTGAAGATGAACGTGTTAAGCACCCTATTTTAATGGCACCGTCTTTTACAATAATACGAGCAATGTTGTTTGAGGTTTCTACCAAACCTTCAATATCAGGGCTCATTCTATAAACACCATTTAAAGCGCCGTAAATAGCTTTAATTAATCCTTCTTGAACACCTAAATCCATTACTTTTGCAGGAGCATCAATTGTTGTTAATTCAATTGATAAATTAGGTTCTAATGTTGAAAATTCAGCTTTAATACTGTTTATTAATTCTTGAATTTCAAACAAAAATGGTTCTTTTGAAGCGGTATCAATAACTACGTTAGCAAAACTTTCACGAGGAATCGCATTTCGTAAACTCCCTCCGTTTATTTCGGTAACGCGTAATCCGAAGTTTGTAAAGCCATCAAATAATAAACGGTTCATTATTTTGTTAGCATTACCTAAGCCTTTAATAATATCCATTCCAGAATGCCCACCGCTTAAACCTGTAACAGCAATTTGAAATGCAGTAATATTATCAGGAGTAGTTTCTTCTTTGTAAGTTCTTGTAGCAGTAACATCTACACCACCAGCACATCCCATACCAATTTCATCATCTTCTTCAGTGTCCAAATTTAATAAAATTTCACCTTTTAAAATGCCTCCTTCTAATCCCATGGCACCTGTCATACCAGTTTCTTCGTCAATAGTAAATAAAGCTTCAATAGCAGGGTGTGCAATATCGGTAGCTTCTAAAACAGCCATGATTGAGGCTACACCTAAACCATTATCTGCCCCTAAAGTGGTTCCGTCTGCTTTTACCCAGTCGCCATCAACAAACATTTTAATTCCTTCTTTATCAAAATCAAAAATAGTGTCGGAATTTTTTTGATGTACCATATCTAAATGGCTCTGCATTACAATGGTTTTACGATTTTCCATTCCGGCAGAAGCAGGTTTACATATAATAACGTTTCCAACTTTATCAACCATGGTTTCAAGATTGAGGTTTTTACCAAAATCCACCATAAACTGAATAACTCTTTCTTCTTTTTTTGATGGACGAGGCACTGCGTTTAAAAGTGCAAAATTCTTCCAAACAGCTTTAGGTTCTATGTTTTTAATGTCTGAATTCATTGTTAAATGTTTGTTTAAATTTTAAAGTACGAAGATACTTTTTTTAATTGCAGAACGATAGCTCAAAGAGTGATTAATTAACGAGTGTTTTTTATAAGCTAATTGATGCGTTGTGTATTGCTGTTTGCTAATTGAAAAATTGTAAATTCGCGTCATGGATTTTTCATCAAAAATATTAGAAAATGCGGTAAATGAAGTAAGCAGATTACCAGGGATTGGTAAGCGAACAGCACTTCGTTTGGTGTTACATTTATTAAAGCAGCCTAAAGAAAACACTACATTTTTAGCAAAAGCTTTAACAAGTTTACGGAACGATGTAAAATCGTGTGCAAAGTGTCATAATATTTCTGACACCGTTTTATGTGATATTTGTAATAACTCCAATAGAAATATAGAAATAGTTTGTGTGGTAGAGGATATTAGAGATGTGATGGCGATTGAAAATACGGCACAATTTAGAGGTGTGTATCATGTATTAGGAGGTAAGATATCGCCTATTGAAGGAATTGGGCCACAAAACTTACAAATAGATTCTTTAGTGAATAAAGTAAAAGAAGGTGAGGTAAAAGAGTTGATTTTTGCTTTAAGTTCTACAATGGAAGGGGATACAACCAATTTTTATATTTTTAAACAGATAGAAAAATATAATATTACAACATCAACTATTGCTCGAGGAATTTCAGTGGGGGATGAGTTGGAGTATGCGGATGAGGTTACTTTGGGTAGAAGTATTGTTAATAGGATTCCTTTTGAGCAGGCGATAAAAGGATAATTAAAAAAAAGCGAAGTTTTAAAACTTCGCTTTTTTTATTATGTTAATGAGAAAGGAGGTGATGTTTATTTTCTTTTGTAAGTAATTATTTCAACTGTTCCATCATCATCAGTTTCGTTAAAAGAAAAAGTGTTGTTGTTGTTTGTAAAAGTTACTTTATTAACACTCTCTTTTGTACTCCCATCTTGAGTTATACCGTAGTTTCCTCCACTTCTATTAATCCAAGTACCTTTGTTAGTGTTTTCTAGTTCGCATTTATCATCAATGAGTTCGTAGTGGTCGTTTATAAAATTTCCGTTTTCAAGAATAGTAAGTGTAGTTTTTTGTGAGCATTCATCAACTTCTGTTCCATCTACAGCAGAAAATGACCAAGTTCCGATAAAAGGATCTAAATTATCATCATTGCTAGAACAAGATGTTAAGGTTAAGATAGTAATAGATAAAATAAGTAATCTTTTCATGATTTATAATTAAAAAATTTAAGCGACTAAAGTATAATTAATTATCAAGTTTTTCATCCTCTTCAATCAAATCTTTTTCAAACTTATCCCAAGATTTTTTTGCTCTTACTTTTTTGTAAAAACGAATTCCTATCATTAGTAATATTCCAAAAAGAATAATACCAACAACACCCCAAATCCAATTAATAGCACTTTTTAAAACAACTAAAAATACTACGGCAAACAGAATTACAGTGGGTGCTTCGTTAAATATTCTCAGTTTTGTCGGCGAATAGTTGATTTTATCGTTTTGTAATTCTTTATATATTTTGTGGCAAAATCCGTGGTAAAAATATAAAGCTAAAACAAATGCTAGTTTTATATGCATCCAAGGCATTTCTAGATAAACAGGATTTTTATAAAGCATCCAAAAGGCAAAAAAACTTGCCAAAATTGCTGATGGCCATGTAATAATATACCACAAGCGTTTTGTCATTAATTTGTACTGGGTTTGTAAAATAGTTTTAGCGGGGTCGTCTTTTTTTTCAGCTTCTACATGGTAAATAAACAACCTACCGATATAAAATAAACCAGCAAACCAGGTGACTACAAAAATAATATGCAATGCTTTTACGTATAAAAAATCCATTTTTTTCTATTTAAAACTTATTTATTGTTAAAGTTTTGAGGAAAATCGAAGGTTTAATTAAATAAAGTTATCAATATAAATTTTTTCATTCCTCAAAAAAATACTCGAACTGACAATCGTTTTTTATTTAGAAAAATGCGCTAAATGATATTTGTATGTCACCTCGAGTGATTTCGATATTTCTCGAAATTGTATCGAGAAGTTATTCTAAAATTTATTGATCCATCCAGCTAAAACATCAACCCAATCGTCATTATCGTTTATGCATGGAACTGTATGAAATTCTTCTCCACCTGCTTCTAAAAACTCTTCTTTTCCTTCCATGGCAATTTCTTCTAGCGTTTCTAGGCAATCAGAAACAAAAGCCGGGGTAACAATGGCTAATTTTTTAACACCTTCTTTTTCGGCTTTATTTACAATTGTTCTGTCGGTATAAGGTTGTAACCAAGGATCAACGCCTAAGCGAGATTGAAAAGAGGTTGAAACGGTGTTTTCATCTAAGCCTAATTCAGCAATTACATTTTTTGTAGTTTGATAACATTGATGGCGATAACAATATTCATGCGCTTTTGAAGATGTGTTACAGCATGTTAAATTTCCTGCTTCAGGATTACAATGAGATTTAGTAATGTCAGATTTTCGGATATGACGTTCTGGAACACCGTGATAAGAAAATAAGATGTGATCGTAATCTTTATCAGCTAAATAACTTTTGATACTTTTTGCTAGTACTTTAATATATTCAGGCTTTTTGTAAAAAGCAGGAACATCAGTGATTTTTATATTCGGGAAAAACTCCTTTTGTAATTTATCAGCCAAAACTACAATTGTTTCAGTAGTTGCCATAGCAAACTGAGGGTATAGCGGAACTAACATTACTTCGGTAACACCTTTGTCGTGTAATTCTTGTAGTCCTTTTTTTATGGTCATACTACCATAGCGCATGGCTAAAGCAACAGGTAAATCGGTTTTTTGCTGAACTTTGTTTTGTAATCTTTCTGATAAAACGATTAACGGAGAGCCGTCTTTCCACCATATTTTTTTATAGGCAGCGGCAGATTTTTTAGGTCTTGTGTTTAATATGATTCCTTTAACTAAAAATGAACGAAACCAATAAGGAACATCAATTACGCGTTCATCCATTAAAAATTCACCTAAATATTTTTTAACATCTTTTGGATCTGTACTTTCAGGAGATCCTAAGTTTACTAATAAAGCTCCTTTCATTCTTTCTATTTATATATCTATTACGAGTAAAGTGATTTTATCTTAAAATTACTCTACAATGTTTATAGTATTATTTTTTATTTAATTGATTTGTTGTTTCATATAAAGCAATACTTAAACTATGTATTACATTCATTGATGAGTTACGGCCGTACATAGGTATAGCAACAGTAGCGTCTACTAGGTTTATGTTTTCAATACCATTTCTTTCACTACCCAAAAGTAAAACTATTTTTTCTTTTGAAGTAAAATCAAAATCTTGAATTCTTATACTTTCATCAGCAATTTCAATACCTATAATAGTATTCCCTTCTTCTTTTAATTTATTAATTAGTAAATTGAAATCAGTATATATTTCATGTTTAACTTGAGTATCTGTGTTTCGAGCGGTACGTTTTACATTTCTATTTTCAATAGATGGAGAACTTTCGTGTAAAAATATTTTATTTACACCAAAACTTTCTGAAATACGAAAACACATACCAATATTTTCAGGAGTACGAATAGCATCACAAACAATTGTTATAGGGAATTGTTGTTGCTTATTTTCTATATCGTAATGAGTAAGTTGCTTCATAGTTTTTTAGTTGGCTTGTAAAGATATTACGTATTGTTTTGGTGTGGTGCCAAATTTCTTTTTAAAGGCTGCAATAAAATGACTAGACGTGCTGTAGCCAACTTGTAAGCCAACTTCGTTTACGTTAAATTGATTACTTTCTAAAAGTTTACGAGCATGTTCCATTTTATAATCAAACAAAAAACTGTAAACAGTATCGCCATATATTTGTTTAAAACCTTCTTTTAATTTTTTTAAATTTAAGCCAACTTCATTTGCTAATTCTTGTAAGGTTGGAGGTTCACTCATTTTTGAAATAATAATATCCTTCGCTTGTCTTATTTTTAGCACTTCTCTATCATCTACTAAAAATGGGCAGTATTCACTGTCGGTATTTTCGCCAGTATCAAAATGTAAACTTAATAATTCGTACGTTTTTCCTTTTATGTACAAATCTCTCATCGAACTATGGTTTTTAGCAGTTAATATTTGTTGTAAAACCATTAATGAGTTTGAGTTGATGGGAGTATTGTCGTAATATTTTTTATTTTTATTATCATCACTTAAAAAAGGAATATAACTTGCTTCTTTTGAAAAAAGAGAATGAAATTTTTCGATAGAAATAATTATTGAAACCAATGATGTTTTAGGAAGTATTTCTAAGTTAATAGGAAGATTTTGCTGAGGGTTGTATAAAAATATTGAATGTTTATCTAGTACATTAAATGTGTATGCGTTATTGTTAAAATGAAATTTACAATTTCCTTTTACGCAATAATGTAGCTGAATATATGAGTTATCTATGTCTTTTTTAAAAAGCTCAGTTTTAGTAGTGTTGTTTTGAAATTTCAAAACAAAAAAACCTTTTTCTAATAGTATTTCTCTAAATGTACTTTCTGCGATGTTTTTTGACATATATCAAAATGTAATTAAAAATATTTTATTTAGAATAGTTCTAAATTGAAATATCTTTTGTAGTTGATTTTACTGCAAAAATACACTTTATCTGTGTTTTAGAGGTCTTTTTTTTATAAAAAACAGATAGCGACATTAAAAGTTCTTTAAGCGACATTTTTATTTATTTAATCTTTTTATTTTTGACCGACTTTATTGATGAAGACTTAATGGTAGCAGATAAACATAGTAAGAATTTATATAATATAGGGGTTAGCTATAAAAAAGCAGATGCAACTATAAGAGGAAAGTTTAGTATTTCTAAAGAAAACCAAGTAAAACTTTTAGAAGAAGCAAAAAAAAATGGAGCAGATGGTATTTTTGTGTTGTCTACTTGTAATAGAACTGAAATTACAGGTTTTGCTGAACATCCATTTCAATTAATTAGTTTGCTTTGTAAATATTCAAACGGAGCTGTTGAAGAATTTGCCGAAGTTTCAAATGTCTATAAAAATAAAGAAGCTATTAACCATTTGTTTAGAATGGGAACAGGTTTAGATAGTCAAATTTTAGGCGATTATGAAATTGTTGGTCAGTTACGCCAAGCATTTAAATTAGCAAAAGAGTTAGGTACCACCAATGCTTATTTTGAGCGTTTGTTAAACCATGTAATGCAGGCAAGCAAGCGTGTAAAAAACGAAACAAGGTTAAGCTCAGGAACCACTTCAGTTTCATATGCTGCAGTACAGTATATTATTAAAAACTTACCAGATTATAATTCTAAAAACATATTAGTTTTTGGTTTAGGTAAAATGGGAAAACATACCTGTAAAAATTTAGCAGAATATACACAAAACAAAACGGTAAGTTTAATTAATAGAACAGAAGAAAAAACCACCGTTTTTGTTAAAGAGCATCCTTCAATATCAAAAGCAAAATTTGAAAATTTAAATAAAGAAATTGCTAATGCCGATGTTTTAATTGTTTCAACAGGAGCATCAGAAGCAACAATTAAAAGAGAACATATTTTAACAAATAGAGAGCTTTTAATTTTAGATTTATCAATGCCGGCAAACGTTTCAAAAGAAGTAGCAGATTTAAAAAATGTTACTTTAGTAAATGTTGATGAGTTATCAAAAATTACTGATGAAACATTGGCTATTCGCCAACAAGAAATTCCAACAGCCGAAAGTATCATTGAAACACATAAAGAAGAGTTTAATGAGTGGTTAAATCATAGGAAATTTACCCCAGCTATTACAGCGTTAAAAGAATCGTTACAAACAATTCAACAACACGAAATAGCCTTTCATAAGAAAAAAATAAAAGATTTTGATGAATCTCAAGCAGAAGTAATCACATCAAGATTCATTCAAAAAATAACTACACAGTTTGTAAAACACTTAAAAGCCGAAGAAACATCAGTAAACAATAGTATTGAAGTAATGGCAAAAGTGTTTGGCGCAAATTTAGAAACTATCCATGCAGAAGACAATTAGAATAGGTACACGTGATAGCCAATTGGCTATGTGGCAAGCAAACAAAGTTCGTAAAGAATTAGAAGAGTTAGAGTATGAGTGCGAAATAGTTCCGATAAAATCTACAGGAGACCTTGTTTTAGACAAACCTTTGTATGAATTAGGAATAACAGGAATATTTACCAAAAATTTAGATATCGCCATGTTAAATGGAGATATTGATATCGCAGTACATTCTTTAAAAGATGTTCCTACAGTTTTACCAGAAGGAATTATACAAGCAGCCGTTTTAAAACGAGCAAATTACAACGATATTTTAGTGTTAAAAGATAACGAAGAATTTTTTGGGCAACCAAACGGAGTTATCGCTACCGGTAGTTTACGTAGACGTGCACAATGGTTAAATCGTTATCCAACACACAAAGTTGTTGATTTAAGAGGAAACGTAAATACACGTTTGCAAAAGTTAGAAGATAACGAATGGAACGGTGCTGTTTTTGCAGCCGCAGGATTAGAACGAATAGGTAAACGACCAGCAGGAGCAATTAACTTACCATGGATGATTCCGGCACCAGCACAAGGAGCAATTATGATTACAGCTTTGGCTGATGATAACTTTTCTAAAGATGCTTGTGAGCAATTAAATCACTACGAAACACAAGTTTGTGTAGGTATTGAGCGTGAATTTTTAAACCTTTTAGAAGGAGGGTGTACTGCGCCAATAGGAGCTTTAGCTTACGTTGACCCTAAAACCGAAGAGATAAACTTTAAAGGTTTATTGTTAAGTAAAGACGGTAAAAAGAAAATATCAGTTACTAAAAATGCTAAAATGGGGCGCCACCGTTATTTAGCAAAAGATTGTGCTGATTATGTAATTAATAGAGGCGGAAAAGAATTAATGGCAGAAGATGAAGTAATTGAAAAAGATTTTTCTATTTACTCAACTAAAAAACTATCAGAAATTCAAAAGAAACTATTACCAAGCTCAATAGGAGTTGAAGATAGTGATTTTATTAAAGTACGTTTTAATAGAATTGCACCTAAGGTAATAAAAAAAGAAATTGAAAATGTTATTATTACCAGTAAAAATGGAGTAGAAGCAATAGCAAATTCTTTTACAGCGGATGAATTAAAATTCAAAAATATATATTGTGTTGGTCGTAGAACTAAAAAGTTAATCGAACAAAAAATAGGAAGCGTTGTTAAGTCTGAAAGAAATGCAGAAAAGTTGGCTGCATATCTATCAAAAGAAATTAAAGGAAAAGAAGTAACTTATTTTTGTAGCGACTTACGATTAGATACTTTACCAAATGTTTTAAAAGTCAACGGTATTAAAGTTAACGAAGTTGAAGCCTACAAAACAATGTATAGTCCATCTAAAGTAGCTGATACAGTAAATGGAGTCTTGTTTTACAGTCCATCTACAGTTGAAAGTTATTTAGAAAAAAATACTACAGATAAAGTAGCTTTTTGTATTGGTGAAAGTACCGCTAAAGAAGCACGTAAACACTTTAAAAATGTAAAAGTGGCTAATTTACCAACGGTAGAAAGCGTTATAGAATTAGTAAACTTACATTTTGTAAAAGAATAATGTAACGCTGAATTTAATTTAGTATCACAAGTTATAATTATGTTTAGAACAAGAAGACTTAGAAAAACAGAAGGAGTTCGCAGATTGGTAAGAGAAACCAAATTATCTGTTGACGATTTCGTGTATCCTTTATTTATTGAAGAAGGAGAAAATATAAAAACTGAAATTGCTTCCATGCCAGGGATTTTCAGATATTCCTTAGATTCAATTGCTGAAGAATTAGAAGAAATAGTAGCGTTAAATATTCCGGCAGTAATGCTTTTTGGCGTTCCTTCAACAAAAGATGAAATAGGAACAGAAACTTGGAATGATAACGGAATTATGCAACAAGCAATCCGATTTATCAAAAAAAACTATCCAAGTTTGTATGTTATTACTGATGTTTGTTTTTGTGAATATACAAGTCACGGGCATTGTGGAGTTATTCATAATAACGATGTAGATAATGATGCAACTATTGTAAATTTAGCAAAACAAGCAGTTTCTCATGCCAAAGCAGGCGCAGATATGTTAGCACCCTCTGGTATGATGGATGGTATAGTAGCTATGCTTAGAGAATCGTTAGATAATACTGGTTTTGTAGATTTACCAATCATGGCATATTCGGTAAAATATGCATCGTCATATTACGGGCCGTTTAGAGAAGCGGTAGATTCTACTCCAAGCTTTGGAGATAGAAGAACCTATCAAATGGATGCAGCTAATAGAGATGAAGCCATAAGAAGAGCAACTTTTGATGATCAAGAAGGAGCTGATGTTTTAATAGTAAAACCAGCTTTATCGTATTTAGATATTATTAGAGATTTAAAAAATAATTTTGACAGGCCAATTGCATGTTATAATGTAAGTGGTGAATATGCAATGGTAAAAGCAGCAGCCGAAAAAGGTTGGATTGATGGAGAAAGAGTAATGATGGAAACATTATTATCAATGAAAAGAGCAGGAGCTAATATTATTATTACCTATTTTGCTAAAGAAGCAGCTAAAGTATTATTAAATAAATAACGTCATTGCGAGGAAGAATGACGAAGTAATCTTATTATTAATATGCAGATTGCTTCATTACATTCGCAATGACAGAAAGCATATAGAAATATGGAATTCAAAAAATCAAAAAAATTATATAAAAAAGGATTGGTTAATCTTGTAGGAGCTGTAAATTCTCCTGTAAGGGCGTTTTCTTCGGTAGGCGGTAATCCATTATTTATAAAAAAAGCAAAAGGTAGTAAGATTACCGATGTAGATAATAATACTTATGTAGATTTAGTATTGTCTTACGGACCAATGATTTTAGGACACCGTCATAAAAAAGTACAAAAAGCAATTACCAAAGCATTAAAAAATGGATATTCTTTTGGAGCTTCAACTGAAAACGAAATTAAATTAGCAAAAATAGTTTGTGAAGCTTTTCCGGGAATGGATAAAGTTCGTTTTGTAAACTCAGGTACAGAAGCTGTTTTAAGTGGAATTAGACTTGCTAGAGCTTATACAGGTAAAGATAAAATTATAAAATTTGCTGGTTGTTATCACGGACATCAGGATGCATTATTAGTAGCAGCAGGTTCAGGATTAGCAACTTTAAGCTTACCTGGAAGTAAAGGTGTACCAGAAGGTGCAGTAAAGAATACATTAATTGCAAATTATAACGATTTAGAAAGTGTAAAAGCACATTTTGAAGAACATGATGATATTGCAGGAGTTATTTTAGAACCAATTGCTGGTAATATGGGGGTGGTAATTCCGCAAAATGATTTCTTAAAAGAATTAAAAACATATTTAGAGTCTAAAGGAGCATTGTTAATTATAGATGAGGTAATGACAGGTTTCCGTTCTAAATTTGGAGGAGCACAAGAGTTATTGGGAGTAGAAGCAGATATTACTTGTTTAGGTAAAGTTGTAGGAGGAGGTTTTCCCGTAGGAGCTTACGGTGCTCGTAATGAAATTATGGAAATGGTAGCTCCGTTAGGAGGAATGTATCAAGCAGGAACCTTAAGTGGTAACCCGATAGCAATGGCAGGAGGAATAGCAACTTTAACAGAGTTGAAAAAGCAAAATCCTTATGAAAAGTTCAATGAAATTGCTCAAATTATTGAAGTGTTTTTATTAGAATCATCTAAAAAATATGGCGTTGAAATTACAGTAAATAGATTTGGATCAATGATCAATCCATTTTTTACAAATGTTACAGTAACTAATTTTCAGCAAGCACAAACATCCGATACTAAAAAGTTTGCAACTTTCTTTTGGGAAATGATGCATAACGGAGTTTTCTTACCGCCATCTCAGTTTGAAGCATGGTTTTTATCATCAGCATTAACTGAAAAAGACCTACAAAAAATTGCTAAGGCAATTGATAAAGGAATGGAAGCAGTATCTAAAATGTAAAACAAACATATATGAAATTATTTTTCACCCTTTTTTTTAGTATTTTAATAAGTTCTTGTCCTAGTAACCAAGAAAAAGGTGAAATTACTTCTTTGTATAAAGGGAGTTTAGCTGGTGATGGTTCAGAAGGATTTATTAAAGAAAATTTGGTGATTAATTCTGTTGATAAATGGAAAGAATTTTTAACTATAATAGATGATACAAATACAATTTCTACAGAGTTTAAAAATTCAGTTGATTTTTCAAAAAATACTATTTTAGTAGCTATTGATGCTAAAAAAACAACAGGCGGATTTTCAGTAGAAATTTTAAATAAAATACAAAATAATGATAAGTTACAGGTAACGGTTTTATCAAAAGGACCAAAACCAACAGACATGGTTACTATGTCGCTTACCCAACCAATTCATATTGTTAAAATAAATAAAACAAACAAAGAAATAATCTTTGTAAACAAATAGCATGATAAAAAACGACTTATTTTTAAGAGCATTAAAAGGAGAAACTGTTGAGCGTCCACCAGTGTGGATGATGCGTCAAGCAGGAAGATATTTGCCAGAATTTATTGAAATCAGAAAAAAGTATGATTTTTTTACGCGTTGTAGAACTCCAGAGTTAGCATCAGAAATTACCGTACAACCTATTAGAAGATATGGTATGGATGCAGCTATTTTATTTTCTGATATTCTGGTAATTCCGCAAGCTATGAATATTGAGGTACAAATGAAACCAGACTTTGGACCTTATTTACCAAACCCAATTAGAGACCAAAAAGGATTAGATACAGTAATAGTACCTGATGTTAATGAAGAATTAGGTTATGTAATGGAAGCCATAAAAGCAACCAAAGAAAAACTAAATGATGAGGTGCCTTTAATAGGTTTTGCAGGATCTCCATGGACAATTTTATGTTATGTAGTACAAGGGCAAGGATCTAAAAATTTTGACAAAGCAAAAGAATTTTGTTTCACAAAACCAGTTTTGGCACACCAATTGCTTCAGAAGATAACAGATACCACAATTGCTTATTTAAAAGTAAAAGTTAAAGCAGGTGTAAATGCTGTTCAAGTTTTTGATTCATGGGGAGGAATGTTATCTCCAACCGATTATCAAGAATTTTCATGGCAGTATATCCAACAAATCATTGACGCATTAAAAGATGAGGCTCCAGTAATTGCTTTCGGTAAAGGATGTTGGTTCGCTTTAGATACAATGGCCAAGTCAGGCGCATCAGCATTGGGAGTAGATTGGACGTGCTCGGCAAGAAACGCTCGTTATTTAACAGGAGGGAACATTACTTTACAAGGTAATTTTGATCCTTCTAGGTTGTTGTCTCCACCTGCTGAAATTAAAAAAATGGTAAACCAAATGATAAATGAGTTTGGTAAAGATAAATATATTGTTAACTTAGGGCACGGAATTTTACCTAATATTCCGCTCGAAAATGCAAAAGCATTTATAGATGCGGTAAAAGAGTATAAAGTATAAAGCTGAACCCCCATAAAATATTAAAAATGAGAAAATTACTCCTTTTATTAACTTTAACCTTAACTATACAAAGTTTTTCACAAAAGAAAATATATTACAAAGATATTGTTGATGATTGCATATCTGTAGCTAGTAATGATGCTGCTATGTTAGATGATATTGTATATAATTGTATAAAAGATAAGCATATTTCTAATTACGATTTTACATCTATAGATGGCGAAACAATAAGTACAGATGCTATAGATATTCCTATTGTTTTATTAGCTGCAGCAACATGGTGTGCACCTTGTTGGGGAGAAATACCAGCATTAAATAAAATGGTTGAAAAATATGACGGTAAAGTAAAGTTTATTATGTTGTTTTGGGATACTGAAAAGGGTGCCAAAAGGATGGCAAAGAAATTAGATAAAAGAATATTTTTAGTAGCCTCTAAAGAACAAACAAAAAATAGATCAACAATAAGAACTTCTGGCTTTATTCATAAGTTAGATTATCCATCAACATATTTAATAACCGAAAATAAAAGAATTTTAAACTTTAAAAGAGGTGCCTTATCGCCAACAAAAAGTATGGGATGGGATGAGGTAAATAAAATTAATGAAGAAGAGTTAGATAAGTTTATCAAACCAGTTATTCAGTAATTTTAAATATTTATATATTAAACCTCTTTCTAATTAGAAAGAGGTTTTTTACTTGATAAAAATGATAAAAGACATACTAAAATCAATACGAGCTTATTTCGGAGCATTTCAATTAATAACAAAACTTAAATTATGGAAATACTTTATTATTCCAATGATAATAAGTGTATTGACAGCTGTTTTAATAGGGGTTTTGTCGTTTTCGTTATCAGATAATATCGGTAACTACCTTGCGAGTTTTTGGAAATGGGAGCAAGGAAAACAAACCTTTAGTGTAATTAGTACATTTTTTATTGGGTTATTAATAATCGCGATTGGTTTACTTTTATATAAGCATATTATAATGGCTTTATCAGCTCCTTTTATGAGTCCTGTTTCAGAAAAAATTGAAGAATTTTTAATAGGGAAAAAAGAGTATCATCAAAAAACAACTTTTAAAGAACAATTAATAAGAGGAGTTAGAATAAATGTAAGGAATTTGTTTAGAGAGCTTTTTTTTACAATTCCTATTTTATTAATAAGTATAATACCTGTTATAGGTTTCTTTTCAACAATTTTATTATTTGTAATGCAAGCATATTATGCGGGTTTTAGTAATATGGATTATACATTAGAGCGTCACTTTAAATATAAACAAAGTATTAATTTTGTAAAAAACAATAAAGGTTTAGCTATTGGAAACGGAATTATATTTATGCTGTTTTTGTTAGTACCCATAATAGGAGTTGTGCTAGTTTTACCTTTATCGGTAACAGCAGCCACTACCGAAACTATTAAGAATATAGAGCAAAAAAACATATAGAATAAGTATTTTTGCCTAACAAGAACTAAACAAATGAAAGATCAGTTTTATAACTACATTCAGCAATTACAAGACACTATAACAAAAAAGTTAGAGGAGATTGACGGTATTGCAAAGTTTAAAGAAGATAATTGGAAACGTGCCGAAGGTGGTGGTGGAAGAACTCGTGTGATTGAAAATGGTGCTATTTTTGAAAAAGGAGGTGTCAATATATCAAAAGTATTTGGCGAATTACCAGAAGCGTTACGTAAACAATTTGGTGTTGAAAGTGGCGATTTTTTTGCCTGCGGATTAAGTTTAGTATTGCATCCTAAAAACCCGTTTGTACCCACAGTGCACGCAAACTGGCGTTATTTTGAAATGTATGATGGTAATGGTAATATTGTTACTCAATGGTTTGGCGGAGGTCAAGATTTAACTCCTTATTATTTGTTTAATGAAGATGCAACGCATTTTCATACGGTATGTAAAACAGCTTGTGATAAACATAATGCTGATTTTTATCCAAAGTTTAAAGAAACCTGTGATAATTATTTTTGGAATGCTCACAGAAATGAAGCTAGAGGTATTGGAGGTTTGTTTTTTGATTATTTAAAAGAAACCTCGAATTTTTCAATGCAAGATAGGTATGATTTTGTAACAGAAGTAGGTAATAGTTTTTTAAACTCTTATGTGCCAATTGTAGAAAAAAGAAAAGATCTAACATATAAAAAAGAGCATAAAGACTGGCAAGAGGTACGAAGAGGTCGTTACGTTGAGTTTAATTTGGTACATGATAGAGGTACCTTATTTGGCTTAAAAACCAACGGTCGTATAGAAAGTATTTTAATGAGTTTGCCTCCGGTTGTTCAATGGGTTTATAATCAAGAGCCAAAAGAAGGGTCAGAAGAATTTAAGTTACTAGAGGTTTTAAAGCAACCTAAAAATTGGATGTAATTTGCTTAAATTATTTCCAAATGATGTTTTTTTTGGTCATTTCATTTTGAATATTACGAACATGAAATAATTTAGCACGTAAAAGAAATTTTCTACCACGAGTATTCCTAGTGTAAATAAGTAGCGATTTACCAAGGTTTTTATTCCAATGTTTTTGATACACTAAGGCTTGTTTTTTACGAGCACTAAAAATAGTAGGAACTGGATAAAAATTTTGTGTTTTTAATTTGTTACGAAACCAATTGGTTTTTATAATTAAATATTTAGGGTTATCAATAGGTTGTAATATTTCATCAAGTGTGTTTATAAATAAGTTACTTTCATATTTGCTAGCACCAGTAATTACACAACTAACATCACCCATAGGTAATGATTTTATTTTGATGTTAATTTCACTTTTAAGAGTAGTTATTTCGTTTATTTCATATAATGAGCTTAAAACCACCTGTGCTATTTTATCGATTTTTTTATGAATAAGACCATATTGAAAATACATTTTTAAGGTTTTATATATTTTAAAACCAAAGGTTAATCCTAAAGTAGTTAACAAAGAATATATAAAATAATAAATCCCTTTAGATAATACTATGTTGATGTTTTTAATAATGAATTGCGGAAAAAACAATGTAAGACTAATTAAAACTTCTAAAATTGAAAATTTAACAAAGTCTTTAAAATAAGCTGTTTTTTGTTTTAAAAAAACATTGTCTTTTTGATGATATATTTTTAATTCTTGCGCAACGTCTTTATTATAACGAACGGCATTTTTCCACTTATTACTTATTTGCAACCTATCTTTTGAAATTGATAAAGCTGTTTTATTTAAAGTATTGATATCTTCTTCAAAAATTGTATTTGGTAATGCTAAACGTTCAATTCCGTTAGAAATAATATTTTTTTCACTGTTATTTATTCCTATAAAAGCATCAAAACGTTTTTTTAAAACAGCTAAATCTTTACCTCCATAAATATCAGAAGTATCAATGCAAGCTAAATGCCAAATAAGTGCTGTTTTGTTAAGAGCTTTGGTATCAATTCTAATAGCTCTGCCTCGCATTTGGTTAGAACTAACAAATGAACCTACTACTGAAGCTAAAATTAAACTATTAATAGCTGGTGCATCCCATCCCTCACCTAATAACGATTTTGTGCCAATTAAAATTTTAATATGTCCTAATTGAAATAATTGAGTAATAGTTTTAACTAAACCGCTGTTTGAAGATGATTTAGATTGCAATATTATATATTCAGCATCTGATTTTAAAGGGATTTGCGTGTAGTTTGTTATCGAATCAATTAAATCTAATTTTGCAATACAATTACAATGTATAATAACTAAACTACCAGACAATACAGCTAAGTATTCTTCAGCATCAATTGTTTTTTTTAGATGATGAAAAATAGGAACAACGCCCATTTTTTTGATGGTTTGTATATTATTTGAAGTAACATCAAGGTATTCTTTTCTTATATAATCGGCAAGTACAACACAACGTAAAGTATCTTTTAAATTAACTTGTTCTTGCTGTACTATAGCAACAATACTTTTTAATTTACTTGTACTATTACTAAGTGATTTATATAAAAAAGTACTTCCAATTAAATTAACTCTATTATTACTGAAGATGGATAATTTTCTCAGTTTTTTTTCTAAAAGATAAAGGTAATTTTCATGATTAATTAACTGCGCTCTATCAATAACAAGAATATGTTGTAAGAGTATTTCAATCCACGCATGTGTTATTTTTGGAAACTCAACTATTTCATCTTTTTCAAAGCCTAATAAGGTTAATTTTTCTTTAGAAATAAGTGTTTTGGCTTCATTTAAAAAAATAAGTATTGCCGAAAAAAAAGTAGAAAATTTATAAATATCAGTTAAGTTTTCTTCAGTATTTTTATAAAATCGATGTTGTTTTATAAAGTCGATAAATTCCTGATCATTTAATAGATTGGTAATAAAATCAGAAACCTTTAGCCTAAAATTGACAATTGTATTGATTTCTTTGTTTTCGGGTTTAGAAAAGTAAACGATATCTTGATGTGGACAAAGGTTTTTTTCTTTCACCAAATCGGGAACAAAAATTTCATCATCAACTTTACCACATAAATCAAAGTATTTTTGAATCTCAGTACTTTCACTATCATAAGGTGGTGTAGCAGTAAGTGCAATCACAGTTTGTAAATGTTGCTCTTTTAATTGATACAAGCATTTCCACCATTCTTTTTTTAAATGATGCGCTTCATCTAACAAAATAACATCAATATTATTTTTAGTAAAAAATGAAAAATAATCATCTTTACATTCAAATGTTTTGTAAAAAGCGTGTAACCCTTGATAAGTAGAAAAGGTAATGTCAGCAGGTTTTTTTATATCAAAAGAAAAGTTTTTAAAATCGCTATTTTTAGTGAAAAATGTTTGCAATCTATTTTCCCATTGATTTCTGATAGTTAAAGTTGGTGCAAGGACCAATGTTTTTTTTCCTATTCTTTTTAAAATTTCAATACCTAAAATAGTTTTTCCAGAACCGGGAGGTGCAACAATATGAAAATGATTATCTTCTATGTGTCTTGAAAAGTTTAATAGTATTTTATCTTGGTAGGGGCGCCAAGTATATAAAAAATTTAGTTGTTTAATTGAAGTAGACAAATATAAATAATTATTAAAAATAGATTGTAAAGTAAAAATAAAGAAATTGAATAAGAAAAGAGTAACTGTTTTAGTGAATAATTTTTGTTTAATTAAAGTGATTTAATATGTTAATAAAATTAATTTTTAATTGATGAATCAATAATTTAACAAGGATCTATTCTTTTAAAATAATTAAAAATTTTAAAAAAAACTACTTTTGTTGTGAATAATATAAAATATAAGTGTTTTTTTATAAATATTTTAAGGTTAAATATATTGAAAAATGCATGTTTTTTAGTAATTTCGCGGAAGATTAAAAAAAGATACAATGGCTAGATTTGAACTAAAATTGCCTAAAATGGGCGAAAGTGTTGCAGAAGCAACGATAACTTCTTGGGTTAAAGAAATCGGAGAAACTATTGATATTGATGATACAGTTGTTGAAGTAGCTACAGATAAAGTAGATAGCGAAGTGCCAAGTGAAGTAGAAGGTACTTTAGTTGAGATATTATTTGAAAAAGATACTGTTGTTCAGGTAGGACAAACCATAGCAATTATAGAAACTGAAGGAGGGGATGTTGTCGTAAATGAAACACCTAAAAAAGAAGAAATAAAAGCAGCAGTTGTTGAAGTTGAAAAAACAATTGAAGAAGCAAAAGAAGTTGTTTCAGCAGGTATAGATACTTCATCGAGTGATCGTTTTTATTCACCTTTGGTAAAAAATATAGCAAAAACAGAAGGGATTTCTTTTGCCGAGTTAGAAAATATAAAAGGTACAGGGAAAGAAGGAAGAGTTACTAAATCAGATATTTTAACTTATTTAGAAACTAGAGGGAATCAACCTAAAGTTGAAACTTCAGTTGTAAAAACAGAAAAACCAAAAGTTCAAGCAGCTCCAGTAACATTAAGTGGACAGGATGAGGTTATTGAAATGACACGTATGGGTAAATTGATAGCCAAACATATGGTCGATTCTGTACAAACATCTGCACACGTGCAATCGTTTATTGAAATTGATGTAACTAATATCGTTACTTGGCGAAATAAAGTTAAAAATGCATATCAGAAAAGAGAGGGAGAAAAGTTAACTTTTACACCAATCTTTATGCAAGCAGTTGCGCAAACAATTAAAAAACATCCAATGATTAATATTGCTGTTGATGGCGATAAAATTGTTAAAAGAGGGAATGTAAATTTAGGAATGGCGGCAGCTTTACCTGACGGAAATTTAATTGTACCAGTAATAAAAAACGCTGATCAATTAAGTTTAGTTGGCATGACTAAACAAGTAAATGATTTAGCGGTTAGAGCCCGTGGTAATAAACTAAAACCAGACGATATTCAAGGAGGTACGTATACCGTAACAAATGTTGGTAGTTTTGGAAGTATTACAGGAACACCTATTATTAACCAGCCTCAAGTAGCCATTTTAGCATTAGGAGCAATAGTTAAAAAACCAGCAGTAGTTGAAACTCCTGAAGGAGATTTTATTGGAATCCGTCAAAAGATGATTGTTTCTCATTCTTATGACCACAGGGTTGTAAACGGAGCTTTGGGCGGAATGTTTATTAAAACCTTAAAAGAAATTTTAGAATCCTGGGATGTTAATCAAGATTTTTAAAAATAAATTTTAGTTAAAATAAAAGGCTTAGGATATTTTCCTAAGCCTTTCTGTTTTTATGTATATTAGTCGTCGAATAATAAAAATTAAAATAAATGAAAAAGTTATTAGCTGTATTGTTATTAGGATTAACAATGGTAAGTGTTGGACAAGAAAAAGTTTTATTGCGTTTAAATTACGAAAAAGGAGATGTGTATGAAATGAACATGAAAATGACTCAAAATATGGGTGTAGGAGTAATGTCTATGAATACAACAATGACGATGAGTCAAGAGATTACAGATGTTTCTGACAAAGAGTATGAAAGCACTATGAAAATTACTAAAATGGTAATGGATATGTCGCAAGGAGGCATGCAAATGTCTTATGATTCTAGTAAGAAAGGTGAAGAGTTAGATCAAGCAGGAAAAATGATGAAAGCTCAAATGGAACCAATGCTAAAAGCTACCATTACAGCTAAAGGAGATAAATTAGGAAAAATTTTAGAAACAAAAGTAGTACCAAATATACCAGGGGCAAGTGATTTAACTAAACAATCGAGTAATGTTACATATCCTGAAAAAGCAGTAGCAGTAGGCGATACTTGGTCTATGATTAAAGATAGTAAAGGGATGAAATTTAACTTTGTTTATAAAGTAACTTCTATCTCATCTAAAAGTGTATTGTTAAATGTTTCTGGAAAAGTTGAAGGCATTGCAACAGGTGATATTACAGGAAGTATGAGCATAGACAGAAAATCTGGTGTGCCTGTAAATTCAAAAATAGATATGATTATACAAATTCAAGGTCAAGAATTAAAAACTAATGTAGAAATGAATATTGTTAAGCAATAATATTGCTTTAAGATAGAAAGCTCAGAATTAATTTAATTCTGAGCTTTTTTTGTATTTACTGACTATATGTTTTTATTGATTTATTTAAAACTTCATAAAAAAATAAATTTTCATTATTTAAAATCACAGTTTAAATCACAAAAATAGATTACCTCTTTTTTTAACTAAGTAAATATACGTTTGCAAAGAATTTTATATTCTTATTTCGGAAATTTCTCTCGAATTTTATCTAAACTTAAATTATGGATACTTCCAATATGAGAATGCTTCTTTGAAGTATCTGGTTTGTATGTTCCATTTTCAACTTTAGTACCAATATTTTTATAAGCATCTCTATAGGTCATCCCGTTTTCTACCAATGTATTCATATTATCAACTGTAAATAAAAATTTGTATTTTTCATCATTTGGATTTACATCTTTAACAATAATTTGTTTGATTGAAAAATTAAAAATTTCTAAAATATTTTTAACTTCTTCAAAAGCAGCAATCATATTTTCTTTTAATAATTGAAAATCTCTATGATAACCACTTGGCAAATTATTAGTAATTAAAATCATTTCAGTTTGCAATGCCTGTATTTTATTACATTTACCTCTAATTAACTCAAATACATCTGGATTCTTTTTATGAGGCATAATACTACTTCCAGTAGTTAACTCATCTGGAAAGGAAATAAATCCAAAATTTTGACTCATATACAAGCAAATATCCATCGAAAAACGAGCTAAGGTGTTACATAATCCGCCCAAAGCCGCTGCAATTGTTCGTTCACTTTTACCTCTGCTCATTTGTGCAGCAACAACATTGTATTTTAACGTAGAAAAATTCAACTCTTGTGTTGTGAAAGCTCTATCAATCGGAAAAGAACTTCCGTAACCAGCAGCAGAGCCCAAAGGGTTTTGATCTACTACCTTAAAAGCGGCTTCTAACAAATATATATCGTCTATTAATACTTCGGCATAGGCAGAAAACCACAAACCAAAAGAAGAAGGCATTGCTACTTGTAAATGTGTATAGCCAGGTAATAAATTGTCTTTGTATGTTTCTGATAAACCTAAAAGAGTTTCGAATAAAGTATTCGTTTGTTTAATTACGTCAGCTATGTTCTGTTTGTAATATAAATGTAAGGCAACTAAAACTTGATCGTTTCTAGAACGGGCAGTATGAATTTTTTTTCCAACATCTCCATACTTTTTAGTTAACTCAAATTCAATTTTAGAGTGTATATCTTCAAAGTTATTTTCAATTACAAATGTGTTATTTTCGATTTGATGTTTCATTTCATCAAGACCTTCTTCTAATTTTTGTAATTCATCTGAATCGATTATTGCAATTTTATACAACATTTTAGCATGAGCCAAAGATGCTTGTACATCATATTTAGCTATATGCATATCAATTTCTCTATCGTTTCCGACTGTAAATTGTTCTATTTTTTTATCTATGCTTAATCCTTTATCCCAAAGTTTCATATTATAATATTTTTTGTCTGATTGTGTGCAGTCGAGATCTAATTGACATTAAAACTTCTCAAATGAGTTTGAATTGACATTATTTTTAAACTATTACTTTATTTAATAAATTGATATAAATTTCAATTCCTTCTTCAATTTCATGTAAATAAATAAATTCATTTGCTGTATGCGAACGAGTGCTATCACCAGGGCCTAATTTTAAAGAAGGACAACTTAATACAGACTGATCTGATAGGGTAGGAGAGCCATAAGTTTTTCTTCCTAAAGAAATACCTGCTTTTATCAATTCATGATTAATCGGAATTGAAGAAGAACTCAATTTTATTCCACGAGGTTCAATAGTATCACAAGGAGATTCTTTTTGTAGAATATTTACAATTTCTTGATTTGTATATTTATCATTAACACGAACATCAACAACTAGTTTCACTTCTGAAGGAATTGCATTATGTTGCTTACCTGCATTTATTTGTGTAACTGTCATTTTTACATCACCTAAAGCATCTGACGATTTTTTAAACTGATAATTTTCAAACCACTTTAAAACATTAATACTATTATAAATGGCATTATTGGTATTTGGGTGTGCAGCATGACTTGGAGTACCTTTAACTATAGCATCAAAAACAACCAATCCTTTTTCGGCAACAGCTAAATTCATTAAAGTTGGTTCGCCAACAATAGCTACATCAATATTCGGAATGATAGATAACATACTATTTAAACCATTATCACCACTACTTTCTTCTTCTGCAGACGCTACAATTACTAAATTATATGTTAGGTCTTTTTTATGATAAAAGTGAGTAAAAGTAGCTAATAGTGAAACTAAACAACCACCTGCGTCGTTACTTCCCAAGCCATATAATTTTCCATCTTCAATAATTGCCTTAAAAGGATCTTTTGTGTAGCCATTATTGGGTTTTACGGTATCGTGATGTGAATTTAAAAGTAAGCTAGGTTTACTTTCATCAAAATATTTATTAATAGCCCAAACGTTATGTACATTTCTTTTAAAAGGAATATTGTTACTAATAAACCAACTTTCTAAAAGCAGTGCTGTTTGGTTCTCTTCTGATGAAAAAGAAGGTGTTTCTATTAAGTTTTTTAATAATTCGATCGCATCAAGCGTTAATTCTTGTTGTGTTTTCATTAAGCTTGTATTGTTGTGAATTTTGAATTCTGGTTGTATAACATTTCTGATTTTCCAATACAAACTTTATGTACCTGTTGGTTAATTGCATGAAAACAATTATTCATTTTTGGTAACATTCCATCGGCAATAATGTTCTTAGCCAATAACTCTTCATATTTTTTTGTAGTAATGTTCTCTATAACAGAATCTTCATTATTTATATCTAATAAAACACCATTTTTTTCAAAGCAGTAATATAATTCTGTTTGATGTTTCTTAGCAAAACCAATGGCTAATTCTGAAGCAATTGTATCTGCATTAGTGTTTAATAATTGACCATTATTATCATGAGTAATAGCACAAAAAATAGGTGTAATACCTATGTTTAATAATGTCTCTAAAACATTGGTTTCGACATTAATTATATCGCCAGAAAAACCATAATCTATTTCTTTTACAGGTCTTTTTACTGAGAGAATTGTATTACCATCAGCACCTGTAAAACCAAGAGCATTGGTTGATTTTTGTTGTAAAGAAGCTACGATTGTTTTGTTTATTTTTCCTGCATAGACCATCGTAATTATATCTAATGTTTCTGTATTTGTTATTCTTCTACCATCAACCATTTTAACTTCTACATTCATTTGTTGTGCTAGTTTTGTGGCCAATTTACCGCCACCATGTACTAATATTTTTGGGCCTTCAATTTTAGAAAACTCAATAAGAAAATTATCTAATGCTATTGGATTGTCTATAATATTTCCTCCTATTTTTATAATTTTTAATGTTTCCATACTCTATTTTAATGTCTCCTCGAGTGAAGTCGAGAGGTTAATTAGGTTTCAACAAACTTCGTTTGTAACTTTCAATCAAAAAATATTATGATTTCAGTAATGCTCTACCTGACAATAATTATATATTCTCTATTATTTTTTTTAACACAACCTGAGCTGCATACGTTCTGTTATTAGCTTCATGAATTACCACAGAATTGTTACTGTCTAACACACTATCTTCAACTACCACATTTCTTCTAACAGGTAAACAATGCATAAATTTAGCTGTACCTAATTTTTCTTTTGTAAGCATCCAATTTGGATCTTGAGAAGTAATTTTTCCATAATCGGTATAGTTACTCCAGTTTTTCACATACACAAAATCAGCATTTTTAAGTGCTTCTTCTTGGTTATGATTAATAGGCGTGTTTTTTGTGATTTCAGGATTCAATTCATAACCTTTCGGATGTGTAATAGAAAAATCAACAGCTGTTTCTTGCATCATTTTAACAAACGAATTAGCAACAGCGTGAGGCAATGCTTTCGGGTGCGGAGCCCAAGACAATACAACTTTTGGCTTTAGTTTTGTTTTTAACTCTTCAATGGTAATTGCATCGGTTAAAGCTTGTAAAGGATGCGCTGTTGAACTTTCCATGTTTATAACCGGAACTGTAGCATATTTTATAAAGCTATTTAATATGAATTCAGACTCATCTTTTTCTTTATTTTTTAAGGATGAAAATGCTCTTATAGCTATAATGTCTGCGTATTGAGAAATTACTTGAGCAGCCTCCTTTACATGTTCAGATGAATTTAAATTCATAACTGTACCATCTTCAAATTCTAAATCCCAAGTATCATTAACATTTAATATCATTACTTGCATTCCTAAATTTTTCGCTGCTTTTTCTGTACTTAACCTTGTTCTTAAGCTAGAGTTGAAAAACAACATTACAAGAGTTTTATGTTTTCCTAAATCTTCAAATAGAAAGGGGGTTTCTTTTAATTGAATTGCTTCTTGAATAATTTTAGAAACATTTTTTATATCGTTTACACTGGTATATTTTTTCATACTATAATTCTATGGGGCTCGACAAAATGCGTTTGCTACTTTTAATTACTCAATTCCTTTTTTACGGCATCAAAAAACTGATCAACATGTTGTTTTTTGATTGTTAATGGCGGAAGAATCCTTAGTAAATTAGGGTTTTTAGCACTTCCTGTAAAAATATGATGTTTAAAAATTAGTTCTTTTCTTAACGATGCAATTGGAAAATTAAATTCTATTCCAAGCATTAAACCTCTTCCTTTTATTTTTTTAATTGCTGGAATATCTGCTGCTTTTTTAATAAAGTATTCAGAAATAATACTTGCATTTTTTAGTAATTTTTCTTCCTTCAAAATAGTTAAAACAGTTAAAGAAGCCACACAAGCTAAATGATTTCCACCAAAAGTGGTTCCTAATAAACCATAAGAAGCTTCAATTGATGGATGAATTAAAATTCCGCCAATAGGAAAACCATTTCCCATTCCTTTAGCCATTGAAATAATATCTGGGGTAATATTGTGTTTTTGAAAAGCAAAGAAATCACCAGTTCTTCCAAAACCAGCTTGTACTTCATCGGCTATAAACAAAGCTTTGTATTGTTTACATAATTTATCTAAACTTTGATAAAAAGTAGTAGTACTTTCATCTAAACCACCAACTCCTTGAATACATTCAATAATTACAGCACAAACATCTTTTTTTTGTAAAGCTTTTTCTACAGATTGTAAATCACCTAATTCGAAAAATTTAACCTCTTGTTGTGCATTAATTGGCGCAACAATTTTAGTATTATCTGTAGCAGCAACCGCAGCAGATGTTCTACCATGAAAACCATTTTTAAAAGCAATAATTTTCTTTTTATTGGTATGAAAAGAAGCTAGTTTTAAGGCGTTTTCATTTGCTTCAGCTCCTGAATTGCATAAAAACAATTGATAATCGTTACAATTAGATTGCTTTATTAACTCATCAGCTAATTTTGTTTGTAACGGATTTTGAATTGAGTTACTGTAGAAGCCCAAATTACTTACTTGATTACTGATATTCTTTACATATGTTGGGTGAGAATGTCCAATAGAAATAACAGCATGCCCTCCGTATAAGTCTAAATATTCTGTACCATTTTCATCATACACATTAATATCTTTTGCTTTTACGGGAGTAATATCAAAAAGTGGATATACATTAAATAAACTCATAATTGCTCAGTTTTTATGGTGTTAATTTTATTATATGAGGTAACCATTCCTTGTATTAATGAAGAACTCAATCCTTGATGTTCCATTTCATTTAACCCTTCAATAGTACAGCCTTTAGGCGTTGTAACTTTATCTATTTCTTGTTCTGGATGATTTCCTGTTGTAATTAATAAGTTTGCAGCACCATCACAAGTATGCATGGCTAATTCTTGTGCTTCTTTGGCATCAAAACCTAATTGAATAGCAGCCTGAGTAGTTGCTCTTATCATTCGCATCCAAAAAGCAATTCCGCTTGCACAAACTACGGTTGCAGCCTGCATTTTAGATTCTGGAATAACAATAGAAGTTCCTAATCTGTTAAAAACAGCTTCGGCAACTTTTATTCTTTCCAACCCTTTGGTGTTTCCACACAAGCAAGTCATCGATTTACCAACGGCAATTGCAGTATTTGGCATTGCTCTAATAATAAAATTATGAGTTCCAACAATCTCTTCAATTTGAGTAATTGAAAACCCTGTAATGGTAGAAATAATAATGTGATTTTCCTTTAGTAAAGGTTGAATATCATTTAAAATTTGTTTTAAATGTGCTGGTTGAACAGCTAAAATAATGATGTCTGAATTTATAACAGCTTCAGAGTTATTAGTTGTTAAACTAACATTCTTATACCCTTCAAACTCTTTAATCGTATCTAATTTTCTTCTTGTTAAATATAAAGAAGTTATAGCATTGGTTGTTATTAATCCTTTTGCAATAGATTTTCCTAAATTTCCTGTACCTATAATTGCTATTTTCATGTTTTTATTAATTTTTGAGTCATTACGAAAGAAGAATGATTGAAGTAATCTTTTTATAAGATCGCTTCGTTGCTCTCGCAATGACATTGCTTTAAAAATAAGTTGCTTTTAAATTTAGTCCTGCTGTTTCCTCAAACCCGAACATCAAATTCATATTTTGTACTGCTTGCCCAGAGGCTCCTTTTAATAAATTATCTATAACACTTGTTATGAGTAATTTATTTTCATGCTTGTGTAAGTGAATTAAACACTTGTTGGTATTTACCACTTGTTTTAAATGTATTTCTTTATCTGAAATAATAGTAAAATTAGCATCTTTATAAAACTCTTTATAAAGTGTTTTTGCTTCATCTAAAGTTCCTTTAAAATAGGTGTAAGCCGTAGCAAAAATTCCTCTAGAAAAATCACCTCTATTTGGCATAAACACAATTTGAGAGCTAAAATTAGTTTGTAACGTTTTTACAGATTCATTGATTTCTCCTAAATGTTGATGTGTAAAAGGTTTGTAATATGAAAAATTATTATCTCTCCAAGTAAAATGAGTTGTTGCAGTTAATGACGTACCTGCACCAGTAGCACCTGTTACAGCATTTACATGTACATCGTTCGTAACTAAATTTTCATTAGCTAATGGAAGCAATGCTAATTGAATTGCAGTAGCAAAACAACCAGGGTTTGCAATGTATTTTGCTTTTTTTATTTTGCTTTTTTGTAGCTCAGGTAAACCATAAACGAAGTTTTTTTCTTGAAAAACAGTATCTTTTTTTAATCTAAAATCATTTCCTAAATCGATTATTTTTGTAGTATCAGAAAAAGTATTACTTTCTAAAAACTTCTTAGAATTTCCATGACCTAAACATAAGAACAATACATCAACATTAGAATTAATTGTATTGGTGAATTTTAAGTTTAGAGTACCAACTAAATCTTGATGAATGTTACTTATTTTATTTTCTGCATTAGAGGTACTAAAAACGAAGTTAATTTTAACCTTTGGGTGATTTATTAATAACCTAATTAACTCGCCAGCTGTATAACCAGCGCCTCCTATAATTCCTGCTTGTATCATTTTTTAAGAATTAACTTGTTGATATATTTTATTTTGATTTCCTAGAATTTTAATAAAACCTTTTGCATCATTTGCAGTCCAAGCTTTATTTTCTTCTCCATAGCTTCCAAATTCAGGATTCATTAAATCATGTTTAGAAGTAATACCATCTAACTGAAAATGATATGGTTTAAGAGTTATAGATACTTCACCTGAAACTTTAGTTTGACTATTTTCTAGAAAAGCTTCGATATCTCTCATAACAGGATCTAAATATTGGCCTTCGTGTAAATGCATTCCGTAAAAACTAGACAAATATTCTTTATGTTGTAATTGCCATTTAGTAAGGGTGTGTTTTTCTAATAAATGATGCGCTTTAATTGAAATTAGCGCGGCTGCAGCTTCAAAACCAACTCTTCCTTTAATTCCAACAATGGTATCACCTACATGAATATCTCTACCAATAGCATATTTAGATGCTAATTCATTTAATTTTTGAATGTTATTTTGTGGTGAATCAATTATAGCGTTTATAGCAATGAATTCGCCATTTTTAAAAGTCATTTTTACTTTTTCCTCTCCGTTTTTTTCTAATTGAGATGGATATGCTTTTTCAGGTAGTGCTTTAGCAGAAGTTAACGTTTCTTCTCCGCCAACACTTGTTCCCCATAAACCTTTATTTACCGAGTATTTTGCTTTTTCCCAAGACAAGTCAATTCCATTATCTTTTAGGTATTGTATTTCTTCTTGTCTAGAGAGTTGTTGATCTCTAATTGGTGTGATAATTTCAATTTCAGGAGCAATAGTTTGAAAAATCATATCAAAACGTACCTGATCATTTCCTGCTCCAGTACTTCCATGAGCAATATATTTTGTATTAATACTTTTAGCATATTTTGCAATTTCGATTGCTTGAATAATCCTTTCAGCACTTACAGATAAAGGATATGTATTGTTTTTTAATACATTTCCGTAGATTAAATATTTTACTACTTTTTGATAAAATGTAGCGACAGCATCAATATTCTTATAAGTAGTAACTCCCATTTTATAGGCATTTTTTTCAATATCTTGAATTTCTGTATTCGTAAACCCACCTGTATTTACGCTAACAGCATGAACTTCATACCCAGCTTTAGATAAGCTAACGGCACAATATGATGTATCTAAACCTCCGCTGTATGCAATAACTAATTTTTTCATTTTTTATATTTTTTTAAGAAAAGGTTTTCTTTAATTCTCTTTAATCTTTGAAAAACTTTCTCTTTAATTTTTACTTTAGTGTTTTTTTTTTCTTTGATTGATGGATCGTATAACATGCCTGTACATAAACACATTTGTTGTTTTGTTCTTTGTAAAACGTCATAATTTTTACAGGTTTGACAGCCTTTCCAAAAAGATTGATCATTTGTTAATTCTGAAAAAGTAACAGGTTTGTATCCTAAATCGCTATTTAATTTCATTACAGGTAAACCTGTTGTTATTGAAAATACTTTCGCTAAAGGAAATTTTGTTCTCGAATGTTCAAAAACGGTTGCTTTTATTCTTTTAGCCAATCCTTGTTTTCTGAAATTAGGATGTACAATTAAGCCTGAATTAGCAACGAATTTTCCATGTCCCCAAGATTCTATATAACAAAATCCAGCAAATTTCTCATTCTCTAAAGCGATAACAGCATTGCCGTTTTCTATTTTAGTTATGATATATTCAGGTGTACGCTTAGCAATTCCTGTACCTCTAACATTAGCAGATTCGGCAATAGTGTCACAGATAATTTTTGCGTATATACTATGTGATTTATTAGCAATAACAATTTCCATTGTTCTTGATTTTAAATAATACCAATATGATTTTTGTAAACACTTAAGTGTTTGATAGGTATTGTGTTATTTGAAATAAATTGATTGTTTGAAAAGAAGAACCGGACTCACCTAGGTTCAATAAATTAGATAGCACCCAAAGGGCGACGGCGGAAAATAGGGCGTACAATTGCGGGGCTATTCGAAAGAATAACTACAGATACTATTGATATGAATTTGAAATTGTACAAAGAATAAAAAATAAAAGTTACGTATAAAGAAATATTTGTTTGCTTTTAGCTGCGACGGCGAAAGCGAACAAATGTACTGGGAACAGTACTACGTATTTTATTTTTTTGTGTAATCATATTGCAAACATATAAATTAATTTTAAATTATTATAAAATAATTAGGATAATTAAAAAATAAATTTCAATATTTGCCTATCGGTTTTTTATAAACGGAGATTAAAACAAAAAATGAATAAACAAATTTTAAATATTATTTCTATTGTAGTCATTGTAATTATTTTACAAGGATAAAGGAAGTATATTTAAAAAAATAAATATTAAAAGGCTTCCTAAATTTTTAGGAAGCCTTTTTTATTACAACAAAATGAATCAAATTTTAAACATTATCGCATTAATTATTGTCATTATTAGCTCACCACCGAGTTGATACAGATGTTTATTGCTATACAATAAAAAACCTGTGTCAATTTTGACACAGGTTTTTTTTATATGTTGAATAGTATATATGTTGTTTTTTAAATTATTGATAACTAAACGATTAAGTGTTTTTATTGTCAGATAGGCATCATTAAAGTAAAAAGAAAATAGAATTAATAAAGAAACAATAAAATAATTTTGAATATTAAAAAAAGAAGAGGATGTATTATAACGAAGAAAGTGTGATTTTTTACGATGGAGAGTTTATCAAAGCAAAAGATGCTACGTCAAATCCATACAGTCAAAGCTTGCATTATGGTAACGGAGTTTTTGAAGGCATAAGAGCTTATAAAACGAGTGAGGGAACCAAAGTGTTTAAATCTGAAGAACATTATAAACGACTTAAATACGGAGCTGAAGTAATGAGTATTGAGTTTAATTATACTGAAGAAGAGCTTACACGATTAACATATGAGTTGTTAGAAAAAAATAATTTACAAGACGCATATATACGACCTCTAATTGTAGCAGGTGAAAATATGGGGGTCTTTTCAGCTAAAGATTCTCAATTAATTATACAATGTTGGGAGTGGGGTAAATTAATGGGTAATAAACTATTAAGAGTTAAAACATCTAAATTTCAACGTCCAAATCCTAAATCATGTTTTGTTGAAGCAAAAGTAACAGGGCATTATACGAACTCTATTTTAGCATCAAATGAAGTAAAAGCGGCAGGTTATGATGAAGCTCTGTTATTAGATATGAATAATAATGTTGCCGAATGTTCTGGAGCAAATATATTTATGGAGAAAGACGGGAAATTATATACGCCTCCTAAAGGGCATATTATGGCAGGTATTACACGATCAACAGTAATTGATTTATGTAAAGAAAATGGAATTCCAATAGAAGAAAAGCATGTCACTTTAGAAGAATTAAAAGATATGGATGCTTGTTTTTTTACAGGAACAGCAGCCGAAGTTGTAGGGTTAGAATCATTAGATGAGTATCAGTTTCCATTAGCATGGGAAAAATCACATGGATATCAATTAATGAAATTATATAAAAACGAAGTATTAGGATTACGTAATAAACGTAAAGCAAGTTAAAATGAAATTAAACAAACACAGTAGTAGGTTAACACAAGATGAATCTCAACCAGCATCACAAGCAATGTTGTATGCAGTTGGTTTAACAGATGAAGACATGAGTAAAGCTCAAGTTGGTATTGCAAGTACTGGCTATGATGGTAACCCATGTAACATGCATTTAAACAATTTAGCAGCCGAAGTTAAAGTTGAAACAAAAATTGCAGGGTTAGTTGGCTTAGGATTTAATACAATTGGAGTTTCTGATGGAATTTCGATGGGAACTTCAGGAATGAATTACTCGTTAGCTTCAAGAGATATTATTGCTGATTCAATAGAAACTGTTATGAATGCACAAAGTTATGATGCATTAGTTTCTGTAGTTGGTTGTGATAAAAATATGCCCGGAGCAGTAATAGCAATGTTACGTTTAAATCGTCCATCAATTATGATGTATGGAGGAACAATTGCTTCTGGAAACTACAAAGGAAAGAAATTAAATATTGTTTCTGCTTTTGAAGCTTTAGGCCAAAAAGTAGCAGGAGAAATAGAGGAAGATGAGTATAGAGAAATTATAAAAAGAGCAATTCCTGGTGCTGGCGCATGTGGTGGTATGTATACTGCAAATACTATGGCATCAGCAATAGAATGTATGGGGTTTGCACTACCATATAATTCATCAATACCAGCAGAAAATCCTAATAAATTATCTGAAGCAGAAAGAACAGCTTTGGCTATTAAAAACTTATTAGAATTAGATTTAAAACCTTTAGATATTATATCTAAAAAGTCTTTAGAAAACGCAATGGCATTAGTAAATGCTTTAGGAGGTTCTACCAATGCTGTATTACACTTTTTAGCAATAGCACATGCTGCTGATATAGATTTTACGTTAGATGATATTCAAAAGGTAACAGATAGAACTCCTTTAATTGCAGATTTAAAACCATCAGGGAAATATTTAATGGAAGATGTTCATTCAATAGGAGGTACACCTGCTGTTATGAAATATTTATTAGATAATGGTTATTTACATGGTGATTGTTTAACTGTTACAGGAAAAACATTGGCTGAAAACTTAGCAAATGTTGATGCAATGGAGTTTGAAGATCAAGATGTAATTCATCCAAAAGATAAAGCTTTAAAAACATCAGGAAATATCCAAATAATCTATGGAAACTTAGCTTCTGAAGGAGCGGTTGCTAAAATTTCAGGAAATGAAGGATTACTTTTTGAAGGAAAAGCAGTTGTATATGATGGAGAACAGGCAGCAAATACAGGTATTTCAAAAGGGGAAGTAGAAAGAGGAGATGTAGTTGTAATTAGATATGTTGGACCAAAAGGAGGACCTGGAATGCCAGAAATGTTAAAGCCAACTTCGCTTATTATGGGAGCAGGTTTAGGGAAATCGGTAGCATTAATTACCGATGGTCGTTTTTCAGGAGGAACGCATGGTTTTGTAGTTGGGCATATTACACCTGAAGCACAATCTGGAGGAACAATTGGTTTACTTAAAACAGGAGATAAAATTAGAATTAGTGCAGAAGACAATTCTATAAATGTATTACTTTCTGATGAAGAATTAGCAGAAAGAAAAGCACAATGGATAGCACCCGCATTAAAGCATAAAAAAGGAATATTATACAAATACGCAAAAACAGTAGCGTCAGCATCTAAAGGGTGTGTAACTGATGCATTTTAATAGCTGAAATTATGAATACAAAAACGCAAACAAAACCTGAAACAGTTTCAAAGAAGAAAATACATATTTCTGGAGCAGAAGCTGTTGTTAAATGCTTACTTGAAGAAGGAGCAGATTTAATTTATGGATATCCTGGTGGGGCAATCATGCCAGTATATGATGAGCTATACAAATACCAAGATAAAATTAATCATGTACTTACCCGCCATGAGCAAGGAGCTACGCATGCAGCACAAGGATTTGCAAGAGTAACAGGTAAAGTAGGTGTAGCAATAGCAACATCAGGACCTGGAGCTACGAATTTAATTACTGGTATTGCTGATGCACAAATAGATTCTACACCGATGGTATGTATAACAGGCCAGGTAGCTTCTCATTTATTAGGGTCGGATGCTTTTCAAGAAACTGATATAGTTGGTATTTCAACTCCTGTAACTAAATGGAATTATCAAATAACAAAAGCTTCTGAAATTCCAGAAATTTTTGCAAAGGCATTTTATATAGCAAAATCAGGTAGACCAGGTCCTGTGTTAATTGATATAACAAAAGATGCGCAATTTGATACTTTTGATTTTGAATATGAAAAATGTACTTCAGTACGTAGTTACCAAGCAAAACCAGAAGTTAATATAACAAAAGTAGCAGCAGCTGCATCATTAATTAATAACGCTAAAAAACCAATGATTGTTTTTGGGCAGGGTGTTATTTTAGGAGAAGCAGAAGCAGAGTTTAAGGCGTTTATAGAAAAAGCAAATATTCCGTCAGCATGGACAATTTTAGGATTGTCAGCATTACCAACAGAACATGAATTAAATGTTGGTATGGTTGGAATGCATGGTAATTATGCGCCTAATAAATTAACAAACGAATGTGATTTATTAATAGCTGTAGGAATGCGTTTTGATGATCGTGTTACGGGAGATTTAAGTAGATATGCTAAACAAGCAAAAGTAATTCATTTTGAAATTGATCCTGCTGAAATAGATAAAAACGTAAAAGCAGATGTTGCTGTTTTAGGTGATGTTAAAGAGAGTTTAGCACAAATATTACCGCTAATTAATGAAAATAAACATGATCAATGGTTAGAAGAGTTTAGAAGGTTAGATGCCATAGAATTTGATAAAGTTCAAAAGGATGATTTATTTCCAACCAAAGAAGGCTTAACAATGGCTGAGGTTTTAAAGGAAATAAATATAGCTTCTGGAGGAGATGCTGTAATTGTTTCAGATGTTGGGCAACACCAAATGTTTGCATGTCGTTATGCTAAATTTAACAAAACTAAAAGTAATGTTACTTCAGGTGGTTTAGGTACAATGGGCTTTGCATTACCAGCTGCAATTGGAGCTAAAATGGGAGCACCAGAAAGAGAGGTTGTGATGATTGCTGGAGACGGAGGTTATCAAATGACAATTCAAGAATTAGGAACTATTTTACAAACCAAAGCAGCAGTTAAAATTGTTGTTTTAAATAACGAGTTTTTAGGAATGGTACGTCAATGGCAACAATTGTTTTTTGATAAACGATATGCGTCAACAGAAATGACCAATCCAGATTTTGTAGCGATTGCAAAAGGTTATAGTATAGATGCAAAAAGGGTTACCAAAAGAGAAGATTTAGCAGGTACTGTTAAAGAAATGATGGAATCTAAAGATGCATATTTTTTAGAGGTTTGTGTTGAGAAAGAGAATAATGTATTTCCAATGGTGCCTACGGGAGCCTCAGTTTCAGATATAAGATTAGCATAATTATGGAAAATAAACAAACATATACAGTTTCAGTTTACGCAGAAAATAATGTAGGGTTATTAAATAGAATTTCAGGAATCTTTTTAAGAAGAAATATTAATATCGAAAGTATGAATACTTCTAAATCAGAAATAAAAAGTGTGTCTAGATTTACGTTGTTAGTTAAAGTAACTGAAGAACAAATAAAAAAAATTATAGGTCAAATAGAAAAGCAAGTAGAAGTTATAAAGGCGTATTATCATACAGATGAAAATACCGTATATCAAGAATCATGCTTGTTTAAATTGAGTTCTAATTTATTAACAGAAAATAACGAAATTCAAACTATAATAAATAGCAGTAAATCTAGAGTAATTAATATAAATAAAGACTTTTTTGTACTTGAAAAATCAGGAGCTAAAGAAGAAATAGAAGAATTATATCATACGTTAGATCAACATGGTATTATGCAATTTGTTAGATCAGGGCGAATTGCAATTACTAAAGACGAAATGAAAATATCAACATTATTATCAACAAACAACTAAAAAATGGCAACAAATTATTTCAATACATTATCATTAGCAGGAAAACTAGAACAATTAGCAAAATGTAGATTCATGGACTCATCAGAATTTACTGATGGAGTAAAAGCATTAGAAGGAAAGAAAATTGTTGTTATTGGTTGTGGAGCTCAAGGTTTAAATCAAGGTTTAAACATGAGAGATTCAGGATTAGACGTTTCCTATGCTCTAAGAGCTGCTGCAATTGAAGAAAAAAGAGCTTCTTTTAAAAACGCATCTGAAAACAATTTTAACGTAGGTACTTTCGAAGAGTTAATTCCTACGGCAGATTTAGTATTAAATCTTACACCAGATAAACAGCACACAAGAGTTGTAAATACAGTAATGCCTTTAATGAAAAAAGGAGCTACATTATCTTATTCTCACGGTTTTAATATTGTAGAAGAAGGAATGCAAGTTCGTGAAGATTTAACGGTTATTATGGTTGCACCAAAATGCCCTGGTACAGAGGTAAGAGAAGAATATAAAAGAGGTTTTGGTGTACCAACTTTAATAGCAGTACACCCAGAAAATGATCCTGAAAACAAAGGATGGGCACAAGCAAAAGCATATGCAGTTGCAACAGGTGGCCATAAAGCAGGTGTACTAGAATCATCATTTGTAGCTGAGGTTAAGTCTGATTTAATGGGAGAACAAACTATTTTATGCGGTGTATTACAAACAGCTTCTATTTTATCATTTGAAAGAATGGTTGAAGAAGGAATTGAACCTACATATGCATCTAAATTAATCCAATACGGATGGGAAGTTATTACCGAAGCTTTAAAGCATGGAGGAATAACAAATATGATGGATCGTTTATCAAATCCAGCTAAAATTAAAGCATTTGAAATTTCAGAAGAATTGAAAACTATTTTAGCGCCATTGTTTACAAAGCATATGGATGATATTATGTCAGGTTATTTTTCAAGAACAATGATGGAAGATTGGGCTAATGATGATGTTAACTTATTATCATGGAGAGCAGCTACAGGAGAAACTTCTTTTGAAAAAACAACAGCTACAGAAATAGAGTTTAACGAACAAGAATATTTTGATCATGGTACTTTAATGGTTGCTTTTGTAAGAGCAGGTGTAGAGTTAGCTTATGATAACATGGTAGCATCAGGTATTAAGGCTGAGTCAGCTTATTACGAATCTTTACACGAATTACCATTAATCGCGAATACCGTAGCAAGAAAGAAATTATATGAAATGAATCGTATTATTTCTGATACAGCTGAATATGGATGTTATTTATTTGATCATGCTGCTAAACCAATGTTAGTAGATTTTATGAAAGACGTTGATACTTCTGTTATAGGTAAATCATTTACATCTTCTAATGAAGTAGATAATTTAGATTTAATTGCTGTTAACAATACAATTCAAGGACATCCAATTGAGGCTATTGGTAAAACATTAAGAGCGTCAATGACAGCCATGAAAACAATAGATCAAGAAGAAGAAAAAGAAGCAGTAGTTTTTCATTAATAATATGCAAGTAAACACCACATATTCACCAACAATAAAGGCAATTAAGGAGGCTGTAGCTACACTAAAAGGTGTAGCTATAGAAACTCCTTTATTTAAAAATTATATTTATTCAGAAAAGTTTAAGGCAAATATTTTCCTTAAAAGAGAAGACTTACAACAGGTTAGATCTTATAAAATAAGAGGAGCGTATAATAAAATTAGTTCGATAACTGAAGAACAACGACGTAATGGAATTGTTTGTGCAAGTGCTGGAAATCATGCACAAGGAGTGGCTTTTGCTTGTAAGAAATTAAAAATTCATGGTACTATAGTAATGCCAGCACCTACACCAAAACAAAAAGTAGAACAGGTTAAAATGTTTGGTGGAGATTATGTTGATATTGAATTGTCTGGTGATACTTTTGATGATGCTTATAAGTTTGCAAAACATGTGTGTGATACTTTAGGTAAAACATTTGTACACCCTTTTGATGATGAAAAAATTATAGAAGGGCAGGCAACAGTTGGTTTAGAAATGATAAACCAATCTAAAGAGGCTATAGACTATGTATTTGTTCCTGTAGGAGGAGGAGGATTAGCTTCAGGGCTATCTAGTGTATTTAAATTACTGTCTCCAAACACAAAAATAATAGGAGTAGAGCCAGCAGGAGCTCCATCTATGAAAACATCTATTTCAGCTAATAGAAATGTTAAGTTAGAAAAAATAGATAAGTTTATTGACGGTGCAGCAGTACAACAAGTAGGGAATTTAACTTTTAATATTTGTAAAGAAAATTTACATGATATGATAACGGTTCCTGAAGGAAAAGTATGTCAAACGATTTTAGATTTATATAATAGAGAAGCTATTGTGGTTGAACCTGCTGGCGCTTTAACAATAACAGCGCTAGATTTTTTTGCAGATGAAATTAAAGGTAAAAATGTTGTTTGTGTTATAAGCGGTAGTAATAACGATATAACGAGAACTGCCGAAATTAAAGAGCGTGCATTATTATATGGTAAATTAAAGCACTATTTTATTATTCGTTTTCCGCAAAGAGCAGGAGCATTAAAAGAATTTGTAATAGACGTTTTAGGAGAAAACGATGATATTACATATTTTGAATACTCAAAGAAAACGAGTAAAGAAAATGCACCAGCTGTAGTAGGTATTGAACTTGTTAAAAGTGAAAATTTAGCACCTTTAATAGCTAGAATGAAAGCACTTAATTTTTATGGTGAATACTTAAATGATAAACCAAATTTATTTGAATTTTTGGTGTAGTATTATTTTAAATATTTTTTAAGAATAGATGAAGCGCACCAACGGTTGTTGGTTAATGCGCTTTTTTAGTTATGTACAAGTATTACATTTTATGAAAAATGTAATATATATATATTTATCGCTAAAAAACATCAAATTAAAGATATATTAACTTTTTTTTTATTTAAAAAACTAAAGAGAACTATGAAAAAAACAATTGAATATTCTTCAACTCGATTTTATGTTACTCAAAAAGTTTATGAAGAACTTATTATTAATACTGACTTAAAACTCAAGATAAATACATCTCCTATAAAAGGAAAACACCCAGAAGGATTATATCTAATTCCAAATAAAATGGCTAGAACATTTATTGAATCTAAACAAGAAAGTTTCAATTGGAGCATACATAAAAACTTCAAACAAGACTCAATACCTTCGGAACTAAGAATTTATTTTAAACATAAATAAGTGTACCAATTTTTTATTTAGCATATAGATACGTAAGTAATTAGTCTTGTATAAAAACGTTCAATTCATTTAAAATAAAATCACATCCTTCGTTAATTTCTTTATCAGAAATGGTTAATGGAGGAGTGATTCTTATAGCACTACCTTCAAAAAGCAACCAAAATAAAATTAAGCCCTTATCTAAACAATTTAAAATAACTTTTGAAGCAATTTCAGGAGATTCAACTAATAAAGCCAACATTAATCCGCGCCCTCTAATTTCTTTAATGGCAGTGTTATTTTTAAATTTATCCCTAATTAATTTCTCTTTCCTTAGTGTTTCTTCGATGAGGTTTGATTCAGTAATTTCTTTTACAGTAGCCAAACCAGCACTTGCAATTACAGGATGTCCACCAAAAGTTGTAATATGTCCTAATTTTGGATTTTCTTTAAGGCAATTCATAATTTCAAAAGAAGCAATAAAAGCACCAATCGGCATTCCGCCACCTAAACCTTTACCAGTTATAATAATATCAGGAATAACATTGTAATTTTCAAAACCCCAAAATTTTCCGGTGCGCCCAATTCCTGTTTGAATTTCATCTAAAATTAATAAAGCACCAACTTCTTCACATCGTTGCTTTACTTTTGTTAAATAATTATTTTGTGGTTCAATAAAACCAGCACCACCTTGAATCGTTTCTAAAATAACACCTGCTGTTTTTGTAGTGATTTTTGCTAAATCGGCTTCGTTATTAAATTCAATAAATTTAATACCAGGAACCAACGGACGAAATGCGCGATTTTGTTGTTCGGCACCACAAACACTCATTGCGCCTTGGGTATTACCGTGATAACTGTTTTTAGCGGCTATCATTTCATCTCTGCCTGTAAAACGTTTTGCTAGTTTTAGGGCACCTTCAGTAGCTTCAGTTCCCGAATTAACGATGTAAACAGAAGATAAGTTTTCAGGTAATGTTTTTGCTAGTGCTTTACATAACTCCAGTTGAGGTTTTTGTATAAATTCTCCATACACCATAACATGCGTATATGAATCTAATTGATTTTTTATAGCATTAGTAACTTTGGGGTGATTATGTCCCAAGGTATTTGCAGATACACCAGCAACAAAATCTAACATTTTTTTTCCGTTAGCATCGTAAATGTAACTACCATTAGCATGTGATATTTCAATAGCTAATGGATGTGGTGTTGTTTGCCCTTGATATTTTAAAAAATCGTTTTTCACAATTTATTATTTAATTTTTTTTAATTCTAACTCAGGTTTTAAGGCTCTTGATTTTTTAAAATCTTGCCTTTTTATAGTTTCTTTTACAAACATTTTTTTAGCTTTATTAATTGCTGAGTTATTTTTTTTAACCTTAACAGGAGTTGTAGTGTTTTTATCTTTCACAAAAATATCTTCTACTGTTTTGGGTTGTTCATCTTCACGCCAAATAAAACCTTTAAACTTTTTTTCTTCAGAAGGAAATTCTGATGGCGGAAATGTTTTTCCTTCTGTTTTTTTAAAGTATTTTGTTTGAATAATTTCGTTGTTTTCTAAGGTAAATTCAATATCACTAGCTATTTCTTTGGTAATGGTTTCTAGTTTTAAAGATTCTTCGTTTCTGTTATAATATAACGATTCTGCATTTCCTTTCACAAGCATAATCCTTAAATCATTTTCTTCAAATTTACCGTAAATATTTCTTCCTTTTATTTGATTAAAATCATCTTTAGATAAAGAATCTTTTTGAATCATAAACGCGTTTTGCAAAACTCTTAAAGAGTCTAATTTATTGGTTTCTTTATTACTTAATAGTTGAATGCTATCTCCTGTAATTTGACTTTTACCTGACCATAAAATTGGGTTATTAAACATTCGTGTAAGCCCTGTGTTTTGACTTGTGTGAATGGAGTCGCATTTTCCTTGTAAATCAGATTTAAAAATTTTAACATTTTTAAAAATTCGAACAATTCTTTTTTCAGGCCTACCAGTTAGTAAAATTTTATCACCAGCAACATACATAGAATCTTTATCGAGCAAAGAAATTGTAACAGCTCTTTTAATAATAAAGAGTGAATCTTTTTTTTCGTATAGTTCTGCATAATTACCTTTAGTAACCATATTTTGAAGTGTGTCAATTACTTTTATTCGATTGGTTGCAGAAGCAAAACCTTTGCGTTTATCATAATAAAGGCTATCAGCTAAAATTGTACGTTCTTTTAAAAAAAGTTTTGCGTTTTTTACAAAATAAGAAATATCGGTATTGGTATCATAAAATCCTCTTTCAGAATAAACTTTCGTGCTATCTTTTAAATTTGTAACGGTACTGGGACCATATAAATAAGCTAAATTTGAGTTTGTATAATAATCTAAATGGTCTGATTCTAAATTGTTATCAGGATTTACTACGGTAACTTTAGATTTTGCTGTAAATTTTTTATCTCTTAAAAAATAAGTTCCTTTAATGCTTTTTAAGGTGTTTTTTTTATCTCGAATCGTTCCGCCGTTTGGGTAATATAAAATTTGATTTTGACGATCAAAATGAAGTGTGTCTGTACTCATTTTCATCTCTTTATCGTTAATTTCAACATTGCCCCACGATTTTGCTTTTTTGGTATTTCCATTGTAAAGCGTAAAATCACTGTATTGAATAATACTATCACCTTGTTCAATAACAACCTCACCAAGGGCTTTAAAAATATTTTCTTTTTTATAAAGTAAGGCTCTTTGGCAGTCTAAAGTAGCACCTTCATGTTCCATTTTTACATTACCAATAAGTAAAGTAGCACCAGGGTATTTAGCTTCATCAGTAAGTGCTTGTTGTGTAGAAAGGATTTTTATTTTTTTTGCTTGAGAAAAACCTGCAGTAATATATAATAAAAAAGATAAAAGAAATATTTTTTTCAAAGTAACCATATTTAGAAAGCAAAAATAACGAAAAGAACTTGCGGTTTTTCTTAATAAATCAATAAAATTATAATATTAAAAAGAGTGTGTCGTATTTTATTGGCTATTTTTGTGCAAATTAAAAAAAAAGAATTTTTATGAGTGCTCATTTTGATTTATCAATAGAAGAAATGAAGTCTTATGGCTATAAAATAGTCGATTTAATAGCTGAACATTGGGATACTTTAAAAGATAAAAAACCTGTTACTTCTGCTACACGTAAAGAAATGGATAATTTATTTTTGCAAGAAGCTCCTGATAAAGGAATGAATGCAAATGAAGTATTAGATTTTGTGATGAATAATGTGATACCTAATAGTACTGTTATTTCGCATCCAAAAGCATATTCTTTTGTACCAGGACCTAGTAATTTTATTAGTACAATGGCTGATAGTTTAGCTACAGGTTTTAATGTTTTTTCTGGAGGATGGATGGTTTCTCCTGCAGCAGCAGAATTAGAAATAGTAACCATGAACTGGTTATTAAAAATGTTTAATTTTCCTGTTGAAAAAGGTGGAGGTATTTTTACAAGTGGTGGGTCAATGGCAAACTTGACAGCTTTGGTTACAGCTCGTCGTATTAAGTGTGGAGATGATTTTTCAAAAGCTGTTATTTATTTATCTGATCAGGCACATTCTTCTAATATTAAAGCAATTCGTGTTTTAGGATTTAAAAAAGAGCAGATTCGTATTTTGCCAACTGATATAGAGTTTAGGATAAGTATAAATAAACTAAAAAATGCCATAGCTAAAGATAGGTTAGAAGGGTTACAGCCTTTTTGTTTTTTAGCTTCGGCAGGAACAACAAATACAGGTACTGTTGATCCTTTAGATGAAATAGCAGACATTTGTGAAGAAGAAAATTTATGGTTTCACATTGATGGAGCTTATGGAGGAGCTGCAATTTTATCTAAAAAAGGAGCAAAAGCTTTGCGTGGAATCGAAAGAGCAGATTCTTTAACTGTTGATCCGCACAAGTGGTTTTATCAACCCTACGAAATCGGATGTTTATTAGTAAAGGATTCGTCATGGTTAAGTGGTACCTTTAGTGAAAAACCTGAATACTTAAGAGATATTGAAGGAAATGAGTCTGAAATAAACTTTTATGATTACGGGATTCAATTAACAAGAAGATTTAGAGCGTTAAAATTTTACATGTCGATAAAAACATATGGCTTAGATACTTTTAAAAAAGCAGTTAGTTATAATATTAAACTAACGGATGATGTTGAAAAAATATTAAGAAAAAGTAGAAATTGGGAAATTATTTCTCCTGCAACCTTAGCAGTAATTAACTTTAGATATAACCCAATTGGATTAAATTTATCAGAAAAAGAGATTGATGTTTTAAATCAAGAAATTTCTAAAAAAGTAATGGATTCTAAAGAGGCGTTTTTAGTAACAACTATTTTAAATAAACAAGTTGTATTACGTATGTGTTTGATAAATCCAAAAACGACTATTGATGATATAAACGAAACATTAGCTTTGTGCCATAAATTTGGACAAGAAATATTAAATAAATAAAAAAAGGAGCTCTTAAGAGCTCCTTTTTTTATTTTGAATTTTTAGCAAATTCTCGTTTCATATGTTCTTTTGATTTTCCTTTGGCAATAGAAGTTGTTTGCCATTTATCATTTAAAATCATTTTACCTACATAAGTTATCTGACCAATATGATAAGGGTAATGAGCTATTTGCCTAGTAATACTCTCTATAAGTTTATGCTTTTTATTTCTGATATAAATAGGTTGTTCAAAATTAGTTTCATTTAACGAATTTAAAGCAGTAAATAAGCAATTCCACCCATTTTCCCATCTAGTTAATAATTCATCCTTTGATAAACTTTGAGTTTTAAATTCGGCATCTCTATCTCTTGATTCCTTTTCACCATCTGAAGTAAAAAAATCGGTCCAACGTGATAACATATTTTCAGAAACATGTATCATTATTATAGCAATACTGTTGCTTTCTTCGTTGTACTTAAAATGCAATTCTTTTTCTTGTAGTTGCGCAATGGTTTTGTCAGCTACTTGTTTATACGATTTAAATTGCGTTGTTATATTTTGTAAATATTCGTGTACCATTAAATGCAAAAAAAAAGGAACTCAATTAGGGTTCCTTTTTAAATTTATCTATTAATTGTTTGTTTTCTATCAGGTCCTACCGATACTATTTTTACAGGAACTCCGGTCTCTTTTTCAATAAAAGCAACATAGTCTAGTAAGTTTTTTGGTAACTCATCAGCATTTGTCATTTTTGTTAAATCATCTTCCCATCCTTTAAATTCAGTATAGTTTACTGAAATATTTTCAGGCTCAATATTATAAGGTAAATGTGTAATTTCTTCTCCTTTATAATTGTATGAAGTACATACTTTTAAGGTGTCAAATCCAGAAAGTACATCTCCTTTCATCATCATTAATTGCGTAACACCGTTTACATCAACAGCATATTTTAAAGCCACTAAATCTAACCAACCGCATCTTCTTGGACGACCAGTAGTTGCCCCAAATTCATGACCAACTTTAGCCATTTGTGCACCATCTTCATCAAATAATTCAGTAGGAAAAGGTCCAGAACCAACACGTGTTGTGTAGGCTTTAAAAATACCAAATACATCTCCAATTCTGTTAGGAGCAATTCCTAAACCAGTACAAGCACCTGCAGCTGTTGTGTTTGAAGAGGTTACAAAAGGATAGGTACCAAAATCGATATCTAATAATGATCCTTGTGCACCTTCAGCTAAAATTGTTTTTCCTTCTTTTATTGCTGAGTTTAAAAATTCTTCAGAATCTATAAATTGTAGTGTTCTTAATTTTTCAATTCCTAAATCAAATTCAGCCTCTAATTCATCTAAATCATATTCTACTTGCACATCAAAATAAGCAAGCATACTTAAGTGCTTTTGAGTTAAAGCTCTATATTTATCTTTCCAATTATCTAGCTCTAAATCTCCAACACGCATTCCATTTCTACCAGTTTTGTCCATATAAGTTGGACCAATACCTTTTAAAGTAGAACCGATTTTTGCTTTTCCTTTAGATGTTTCAGAAGCAGCATCTAATAAACGGTGTGTTGGTAAAATTAAATGTGCTTTACGAGAAATTAATAATTTAGATGTATAATCGATATTATGAACATCTAAATTTTCTAGTTCTTTTTTAAAGATAACAGGGTCTATTACCACTCCATTACCAACTACGTTTAAAGCGGTTTTATGAAAAATTCCAGAAGGAATTGTGTGTAAAACGTGTTTGTTACCGTCAAAGATTAAGGTATGACCTGCGTTTGGACCTCCTTGAAATCGTGCAATAATATCGTAATTACCTGTTAGTACGTCTACGATTTTACCTTTTCCCTCGTCTCCCCATTGTAATCCGAGTAATAAATCTACTGCCATTTAGTGTGTTATTAAGTGTATTTGTTGTTGTTATTTTTTGTTGCGTTTTGTTCCGTAAAAATAGAGTGAATGGTTGTGAATATCAATATCAAAAACATCTTCAATTGTTTTTTTGATGATTTGAATTCTAGGGTCACAAAATTCTTTAACTTCTCCAGAGTCAGTTAAAATTACATGATCGTGATTTTTATCGAAATAACTTTTTTCGTAACGTGCCATTGATTGCCCGTCAAATTGATGTTTACGAACCAAACCACAATCTAAAAGTAAATCCATCGTATTGTAAAGTGTTGCTCTACTTACACGATAGTTTTTATTTTTCATTTTAATATATAATGATTCGATATCAAAATGCTCTTCAGCACTATATATTTCTTGTAAAATAGCATAACGTTCTGGTGTTTTTCGATGCTTGTTTTCTTCTAAAAAAGTAGTGAAAACTTTTTTTACAATTTCTTGATTTTCGACTGAGTTACTCATTCTTATTTAAAAATTTACGGACGGACAAATTTACGTTTATTTATTGATAAAAAAACAAGGATATTAAAATGATATTTACAATGTATTAACACGCTCTACTTTTTGTACTCCATCTATCTTTTTTATGTTGTCAATTAACTTATTAAGTTGGGCTTTGTTTTTTACACTTAACGAGAGTTTTCCTGCAAAAACACCATGATCTCCTGAGATATTAATGCTATGAATATGTACATCCATACTATTTGAAATAATACGTGTAATACTATTAACGATACCTTTATTATCTATTCCTGATAAATTTAAAATGGCTGTAAACTCTTGTTTGGTAGAGTCAATCCATTTAGCAAGCATAATTCGATATGCGTAATTTGACTGTAATGAAATAGCATTAGGGCAATCTTTTTTATGAATTTTTATACCTTCGTTTATGGTTACAAAGCCAAAAACTTTATCGCCTGGGATAGGAGAGCAGCATTTTGCTAATGTGTAATCTAATGTTTGTTCTTCTTTACCGAATACTAAAGCGTCATATTTATGGGTGATTTCTTCTTTTTCTGAAATTCCTTTTGATGGGTTTCGACGAAACGTATTTTTAATAAAGCCCATAATGAGTCCGCTTCGTTGTGTAACAAACTCCTTTAATTGTGTATTGTCAATAGCACCGTTACCAACTCTAAAAAATAAATCAAAACTTGTTTTTAAACCAAAATAATTAGCAAGTTCGTGTATTACTTTTTCTCCTGATCCAATTTTTAAATGGCGTAATTTTCGTAATAAAATAGCCTTTCCTTCTTCTGCAATTATCTTTTCTTCAGCTTTTAGTGCTGATTTAATTTTAGTACGTGCTCTTGCAGTTAATACAAAATCTAACCAACGTACATTTGGTTTGTTGTTGCTAGCGGTTAGCACTTGTACTTGATCACCGCTTTTAAGGGTGTGGCTTAACGGAACTAATTTTCCGTTTACTTTGGCTCCTCTACATTTTAAACCTACATCGGTATGAACAGAAAAAGCAAAATCTAGCGCAGATGCTCCTTTAGGTAGTGATTTTAAATCTCCTTTAGGAGTAAAAACATATATTTCTTTTGCGTATAAATTAAGTTTAAAATCTTCAACAAAGTCAATGGCATCAGCACTTTGGTTTTCTAAAGTTTCTTTTAGTTTATTTAACCAACCTTCTAGTCCGTTTTCCTTAACATTACCTTGTTTGTATTTAAAGTGTGCTGCATATCCTTTTTCAGCTATTTCGTCCATTCTTTCAGAGCGCACTTGTACTTCAACCCACCTTGATTGTGGGCCAATTACGGTAATATGTAAAGCTTCATAACCTGTTGATTTTGGTTGTGAAATCCAATCTCGTAAACGGGCAGGGTTTGGTTTAAAAAAATCGGTTACGATAGAGTATATTTTCCAAGCATCAAATTTTTCATCATCAGAGGTTGGTTCATAAATAATTCGAATTGCAAATTTATCGTATACTTCATCAAAGGTTACGTTTTGTTTTCGCATTTTTCTTCTGATAGAAAAAATTGATTTAAAGCGCCCTTTAATATCATATTTAAAACCTTCTTTATCTAAAGCTTCTTTTAAAATACCAGTAAAGCTATCAATATATTTTTGTTGTTCTTCTTTACTGTCTTTTATTTTGGTTAAAATATCTTTATAAACTTCAGGTTCGGTATATTTTAATCCTAAATCTTCTAATTCTGTTTTTATATTGTATAAACCTAATCGATGTGCTAAAGGCGCATAAATGTATAAAGTTTCTGAGGCAATTTTTACCTGTTTATGGGCGGGCATTGCGTCCATGGTTTGCATGTTATGCAAACGATCGGCAATTTTTATTAAAATAACTCTTACATCATCATGTAAGGTAAGTAGCATTTTTCTAAAATTTTCAGCTTGTATTGAGTAATCTTGCTCTTTTTTTAGATTAGAGATTTTGGTAAGTCCGCTAACAATACGTGCTATGTTTTCACCAAATAAACGCTCCATATCATCAATAGTGTAATGGGTGTCTTCAACAACATCGTGTAATAATGCTGCGGCAATTGAGGTAGCTCCTAAGCCAATTTCATAAGCAACAATTTTAGCTACAGCAATTGGATGATAAATATAAGGTTCGCCTGTTTTTCTTCGTTGTTCAGAATGAGCTTCAACAGCAATATCAAAAGCTTTACGTATTAATTTTTTGTCATTATCAGATAGTGTTTGGTAGGTTCCTTTTAATAAATCTTTATATCTGTGGGCTATTTCTTTATTTTCTTCTTCGATCGTTGCATTATAACTCATACGCTTAAAGTTCTTTTTGTTAAATACGTTTCAAAATAAAAATAGTGTAAAGAAACTTACTGAGCAAGTTTTCGTTAAAAATGTTTACAATAATAAAAAAGTATTTATACAGTAAATATCGAGTGTTTTTCCTCTAATATATATTGATAAAAAAAGATATATTTGTTATATAATTCAGTGGTAACAAGACTTTAAAATATTTAAGTCCCCCTGAAATATCATTTAAGATGATATTTGAATCTCCGACTTTTTATAAAGTCGGAGATTCTTTTTTACTTTTTTTTACCGCTAGGCAACCTTTTTTACAATGTGCTAGTCTTTATATTTGTAAGCGTGTAAATTAACTATTCGAATTGAAAATTATTCAGTTACATAAAAATCAATCTGTATTAATAAAAAAGGCAAAAGAGCAGAATAGAGAAGCTCAGCAGCTATTATTTAAACAGTACTCGCCTAAAATGTTAGGGGTTTGTAGGCAATATGTAAAAGATATGCACCATGCTGAAGATTTAATGCTTTCAGGGTTTTTAAAAGTATTTACAAAATTAGATACCTTTAAAAATGAAGGGAGTTTTGAAGGGTGGATTCGTAAAATTATAGTAAACACTTGTCTTACTTATTTAAATAAAAAAAATCCGATTCAATTAACAGATGAAGATTTTGTTTTTGATGATGTTGCTACCGAAAATTTAGAAAATACATCGGTAGAAGATATTCAGAAATTAATAGACCAATTACCTGAAGGCTATAAATTAGTTTTTAATTTATATGCCATTGAAGGATATAAACATTCAGAAATAGCTAAAAAATTGAATATTTCAGAAGGTACCTCTAAGTCGCAATTGTTTAAAGCCAGAAAGTGGTTGCAACAAAGCTATATAAAAATGAATCAGATTGAAAATGCAGACAAATAAAATAGATAAACAAATAGCTGATAAACTTAAAGATAGGGAATTTAAACCTTCTTTATCAGCCTGGGAACGTTTAAGTGAAGAGTTGAATAAAGAGCCAGTTAAGAAAAAACATAGTTGGGTTTTGTACCTAGGTTATGCAGCAAGTATTGTTGTGTTAATTGGTGCAGGTTTTTTATACATATTAAATAATAAACTTACTCCTCAAAATATTATAGTTAATGCAACAACTGATACTTTAAAACTTAAAGAAGTTAACCTAAAAGAAATTATACCTGTTGAAGAAGCAATTGTAAAAGTGATTGAAAGAAAGGAAAAATATAAAAATATAAAAACTAAAAAAATACAGTTTAAAGAAGAATCTAAAAGGACAGTAGCCAATGTGTCAAAACAACGTATTGGTAAAATTTTAGTTAATCATAAAGTTAAAAAAGAAGATAAAGATTCAACGATTGCAAATAGTAAAAAAGGCAAATCAAGTATACTTGTAAATAGTGATGATTTGTTGTTTGTAGTAACACATTCGCAAGAAGAGGTAAAAGAGTATTATGCGAAGTATAAAATTAATAGAAAAGATGTGTTAGATACTATTCGAAAAGAATTAATAAAATCAAACCTTGCCATAAATCCTGAAACTATTTTGGCCGAAGTAGAGTATGATATTAAAGAAACTGATTTTGAGCAAAATTTTATGAAAAAATTCAAATCAAAACTATCAAATGTAATTGTAGCAATTGCAGATAGAAATAAGTAAACGCTTACCAATTATCGATAATTAAATTACCAAATTATTCCATTTAATTTAAAAATTTAAAACATGAAAAGAATACTATTATTAGTGTTGTTTGTAACAACTATTGCCCAATCTCAAGAAAAAACATTTGAAAATGAGGTGAAAAAAATATCTAAAAATATTGATAAAATAACAACACAGCAAAAAGACTCCTTAAAAATAAAGGTAAAAGAAATTAATTTAAAAGTTGATAAAAAAGAGCTTACACTTGATGAGGCTACTGCTTTAAAAAAGTCAGCAGCAGTTTATCATGCGAAGCAAATAGAAAATTTAATTAGTGAACAAGAACAAAATTTACAACAATTAGTGCAAGATAAAACAGACGGTAAAATAGCAAGTAATAATGATGTTGATTTTGAAGATACTTTTAGAATAGGAGGAACGACATTTAAGTTTAACTTATCGGATGATGATGTTAAGAAAAAAAGGAATAGAAAAAATAAAAGAACCACTACTCAGTTTGTATTTGCTTTAGGTGTAAACAACGTTTTAACAAATAATAAATTTAGCTCATTAAATGATTCTAAGTATAAATTTTGGCAATCGCATTTTTACGAATTAGGTTTTACATTTAAAACACGTTTTTCAAAAGAACCATCGAAAACATATTTTAAATATGGGGTATCATTTTTATGGAATAATTTAAGAGCCGAAAATAACCAATATCATGTTGTAAATGGAGATGAAATAGCATTAAATGAGCATACAAATAATCTTATAGAAAGTAGATTACGCCATGTTCAAATGACTTTTCCGATGCATTTAGAATTTGATTTTTCAAAAAATAAAAAGTATTCAGATGAAGAAATTGTTGATAGAACGCATCAATCTATTCGCTTCGGGCTTGGAGGTTTCTTTGGGTTTAAGTTAGGAACTCGCCAGTATTTAGAATACAAAAACGCGCAAGGTATTAATGTTGAAGAAGTACAAAAAGCTAGTTTTAACACCAACACAATTAATTATGGACTAAGCGCATATTTTGCTTACCAAGGTTATGGTTTGTATGTTAAATATGATTTAAATCCTTTATTTAAGAATACAGACACACGAAATATTTCATTAGGATTACGATTTGATATTAATTAAGGTATTGACTTTAATAAAAAAGAGAAGTGTTTAAACTTCTCTTTTTTTATTTACTTCCCATTCATGGCGTAAATCACCAGAAAGTTTTCCGGTGCCGTCATGTTTCCAACCAGGAGGCTTTAGTAGATATAAAAACTTTTTTCCTAAAGAAGTTTTGCTTTTAAAAACATCAGTAAACATATTACACCATTCTAAAAAAGCAATTTTAATAGGATTATATGTATTTATATTAGTAACTAAACCATATATAGGTTTTTCAACTTCGGGTTCAAAAGTACTAAATAGTTTATCCCAAATAATAAAAATACCCGCATGGTTTCTATCTAAGTACTGCGGATTTGTAGCGTGATGTACCCTGTGATGACTAGGTGTATTAAAAACAGCTTCAAACCAATTGGGTAATTTTTTTATCAATTCAGTATGAATCCAATATTGGTATAATAAGCTAATACTCATTTGAGTTAATATCATTAAAGGATGAAACCCGATGATAGCCAAAGGTGCCCAAAAAATAAAAGTATAAAAGCTACCGGTCCAAGTTTGCCTTAAAGCGGTACTTAAATTGTATTTTTTTGATGAATGATGCACTACATGACTTGCCCAGAAAAGCCTACTTTTATGTGCAATTCTATGATTCCAGTAATACACAAAATCTTCAGCAAATAACAAAACAATCCATGACCACCATATAAAAGGAATCGTAAAAAATCTGTAACTATATAGTAAAGTAAAAATTGTAAAAATTACTCCTTTGGTAAATAAACCTATAGCAACATTACCTAAACCCATTATTATTGAAGTAAAGGCATCTTTAAATTCATAATCTTCTAACTTAACTTTAACAGTGAGTATAACTTCAATAATAACAGTTATAACAAAAAAAGGAATGGCGTAATGTATTAAGTTTGGTGTTTCAGGGAGTTGCATAAAAAAGGTTTAGTTACAAACCTACATAAAAAATAGTGATTGTTTTTAAAGGTAAGAATTTGTTTAGATAGGAAAAAACAGTATATTTGCAGGCTTAAAATAAATTTTAAACAATTTAATTATGAATCATTACGAAACTGTTTTCATTTTGAATCCCGTTTTATCTGAAACTCAGATAAAGGAGACAGTAAAGAAGTTTGAGGACTACTTACTATCTAAAGGTGCAGAAATGATTTCTAAAGAAGATTGGGGCTTAAAAAAATTAGCTTACCCAATTGAAAAGAAAAAAAGTGGATTTTACCACTTATTAGATTACAAGGTAGCAGGAGATGCGATTGCTCCTTTTGAATTAGAGTTCAGAAGAGACGATAGTGTTATGCGTTATTTAACTGTAAAGTTAGACAAACATGCTGCAGCTTGGGCTGAAAAGAGAAGAAATCGTGTTAAATCTGCAAAAAAGTAAGAAATGGCATCAATAGATCAACAAGCAAAAGGAAACAAGCAAGGAGAAGTACGTTACTTAACTCCGCTTGATATCGAAACTAAAAAAGAAGCTAAATACTGTCGTTTTAAAAAGAATGGTATTAAATACATCGATTATAAAGATGCTGACTTCTTAATGTATTTAGTAAACGAACAAGGTAAAATTTTACCAAGACGTTTAACAGGAACATCATTAAAATATCAACGTAAAGTGGCACAAGCTATTAAAAGAGCGCGTCACTTAGCATTAATGCCATATGTTGGTGATTTATTAAAATAATAAAGAAGTAGACACATGGAATTGATATTAAAACAAGACGTAGAAAATTTAGGTTTTAAAGACGATGTTGTAACTGTTAAGAATGGTTATGGTCGTAATTGCCTAATTCCTCAAGGATTTGCAATTTTAGCTACTTCTTCAGCTAAAAAAGTATTAGCTGAAAACTTAAAGCAACGTGCTTTTAAAGAAGCTAAATTAGTAGAAGATGCTACCAAAGTGGCTGAAGCTATTAAAGGATATGAAATTAAGATTGCTTCTAAAGTAGGTTCTGGTGATAAATTATTTGGTTCGGTAAACAACATTAATGTTGCTGAAGCTATAGCTAAAGCTGGTACTGTAATTGATAAGAAATTTATCAAAGTTACTGGAGGTAGTGTAAAAAGATTAGGTAAATATAATGCTGCTGTACGTTTGCACAGAGCTGTAGTTGCTGATATTGTATTTGAAGTTGTTGCTGAAAAGTAATAGTTAAAATAATATATATTATAAAACCTACTCATTTTTGAGTAGGTTTTTATTTTTTATAGTATTTAATAGGTGAAAAGGAGGTTTTTCCTTACTGTTTATTAAAAGTAATTGATGACATTTGTAATTTAAATAAAGAATAGGGGACTTTATTACAATTAAAATATAGTCTTTTAAGGGATTGATTGTATTTTAAAAAACGCTGATCTTATATAAGATCAGCGTTTTTTTATAATTTTATTTCCTCTTGATTTCTAAGAATATCCTCAAATGTCTCTCTTTTTCTTATTAAATAATCTTTTCCTTTGTAAATCATAACTTCTGCAGGTTTAAACCTTGAATTGTAATTTGAAGTCATAGAAAAACAATAGGCACCAGCATTATGGAAACATAAAATATCCTCTTCTGATATTTCATTAATTCTTCTATTTGAACCAAAAGTATCAGTTTCACAAATATAACCTACAACACTATAAAAACGTTCTCTACCTTTTGGATTTGACAGGTTTTCTATATAATGATAAGAATTATATAGCATTGGGCGAATTAAATGATTCATTCCACTATCAATACCAGCAAAAACAGTAGAAGTAGTTTGTTTTATAACATTAACTTTTGCTAAAAAGTAACCAGATTCACTTACTAAAAACTTACCAGGCTCAAACATTAAGGTAATATTTTTGCCATATTCTTTACAAAATTGATTAAAGCGAGTGGATAATTTTTCTCCTAATTCAACAATATCTGTAGAAATATCATCTTTTTTATAAGGTACTTTAAATCCGCTTCCGAAATCAATAAAGTCAATGTTTTTAAATTGTTTAGCAACGTCAAATAATATTTCTGAAGCTCTAACAAAAGTATCAATATCTAAAATATCAGATCCGGTATGCATATGAATACCATTAATACGCATTCCTGTATTTTCAACAACTCTTTTTATATGTGGTACTTGATGAATTGATATTCCAAATTTAGAATCAATATGACCTACAGAAATATTACTGTTTCCGCCAGCCATAATATGTGGATTTATACGAATACAAACAGGTACTTTGGGGTGTTTTTGACCAAACAATTCAAGTATAGATAAATTATCAATATTAATTTGAACTCCTAATTTGGCTACTTGTTCAATTTCTTGTAATGATACTCCATTTGGTGTGTAAATTATATCTTTAGCTTTAAAACCAGCATGCAAACCAAGTTTAACCTCTTGAATAGAAACAGTGTCTAGTCCACTTTTTAAAGTGTTTAAAACCTTTAAAATATTAATATTAGATAAAGCTTTTGCAGCATAATTTATTTTTACACTTTTAACTTTAGAAAACGCTGTGGTTATTTTTTTATATTGTTGCGTTATTTTTTCGGTATCATATACATAAAGTGGCGAACCATATTTATTGGCTAAATTTAATAAATCTTCTCTATTCATTCTTCTTTGTTGTTTAACTGCGTCAAATTTATAGAAGTCCGTATACCTAAAAAATTATTTATAAAAACTATACAAATCTGTTTCTTTTGTGAAAAAAAGGTTGTTATCAGGAAGAGAAAAGGTGATTCTCCTAAATAAAGGGATTTATTTCAATTTAATATTTATGATATTTTCTGTAGGGCTAGGAGATGTCATAAAAAAACTCTAGCTTTTGCTAGAGTTTTTTGTTTTTATAAAAAGTTAAGCTTAGTTAAATTTAACAGCTACTTTTTCAGCAATTCCAACAATTACTTCGGTAGCTTTTAAAATACTTTCTACAGGTACGTATTCGTAACGTCCGTGAAAGTTGTGTCCGCCGGCAAAAATATTTGGGCAAGGTAATCCTTTGTATGATAGTTGAGATCCATCGGTACCACCACGAATAGGTTTAATTAAAGGTGTAATTCCGATATCATTCATAACCTCTTCGGCAATATCAACAATATGCATAACAGGAGTTACTTTTTCTTTCATGTTGTAATATTGGTCTTTGATTTCAATTTCAATTAAGTCTTGACCTAATTTTTTATTCATGGTTGAAACTAAATCTAACATGGCTTGTTTACGATTTTTAAACAATTCCATATCATGGTCTCTAATAATGTATTGTAAAGTTGTTTTTTCAACTTTTCCTTCCATATTGTGTAAATGGAAAAAACCTTCGTAACCAGTTGTTTTTTCAGGCACTTCATTGGATGGCATTGCATTAATTAATTCGCTGGCAATTGTCATTGAATTAATCATTTTTCCTTTTGCATAACCAGGATGTACTATTTTACCATTAACAGTAATTTTAGCACCAGCAGCATTAAAGTTTTCATATTCTAGTTCTCCAATCTGACTTCCATCCATAGTATATGCCCATTGAGCACCAAATTTTTCAACATCAAACATGTGTGCACCTTTTCCTACTTCTTCATCAGGAGGAAAACATACTCTAATTTTACCATGCTTAATTTCTGGATGTTGAATTAAATATTCCATCGCAGAAACGATTTCGGTAACACCAGCTTTATCATCAGCACCTAAAAGTGTAGTTCCGTCAGTAGTAATAATTGTTTGTCCTTTATATTGTAATAAATCTTCAAAATAATCTGGAGATAATACAATGTTTTCTTCTTTATTTAAAAGAATATCTTTTCCGTCGTAATTTTCATGAATTTGAGGCTTTACATTTGCGCCAGTAAAATCAGGACTTGTATCAATATGAGCAACAAAACCAATGGTTGGCACTTCGTAATCTAAATTACTAGGTAAGGTTGCCATTAGATAACAGTTTTCATCTAAATCAACTTCTTCCATTCCTATTTCTTTCAATTCTTTTTCAAGAACTCTAGCTAAATCCCATTGTTTTTCGGTACTCGGAAAAGCAGGGTTGTTAGGATCACTTTCTGTATCAATAGTTACGTATTTTATAAATCGATTGATGATATGTTGTTTGTTCATTGTTGTATTTTTTTAGCGTTTCAAAAATAACTAATTTAACTGTATTTTGTTTATTAATTTTAAGGCTTTACAAATTCGTTGATCTACTAAAGAGTCTCCATAAATTTCTGTTTTTACATGTAAAAAATTGTCTGAATTTATTTTAGTAAAGGTGTTTAAAATATGATAAGAATAATTATTTTTTTTACCCTTAGCATAACTATAATATGATGGTTTGTTAAGTAGGTTTACTTTGTTTGTTTTAATTTCTGATAAATTCATTTTTTTGTTATCGTCTGTAATTTTTTGAGCAAAAGTTTTATCAATAAAAACGGTTTTATGTACTAGGGTAACATCAATAAGCGTTGTTTTTGTTAGGCTTACTGTGGTGTCAGCTGCGTAAAGGGATGTTTTTGTATCATCAAAATATAAATTTACTTTCCATTTTTTAGGCAACGGTATTGTAAACATTTTTCTAACATCTTCATTTTTTTGTAAATCAGTGTAAGTATCAATTTTTACACACGGAAAATCTTCATTCAAATCAGGAAGAGAGTTGCAAGAAATGATAGAGAATAGGACTAAAATAGCTAAAAAATATTTCATAAATAAGAATAATGTTTTTATTGATTTTTATCAAAATAGGCAATTAACAAATCTACCACATAACTGTAAGATTTTATTCCTTTTGATTGATTGTTTGCTTTTAAATAAGAGTTATAACCTTTTTTTAAATAAGGCTCTAAAGGGTTGTCAAATTGTTTCCAATGTAAATAACTATCTCTGTAATCTTTATAAATGCCTTTGTTTACTAAGTTTTTTATTTCAGATGCAATCGCTTTATCATGTTTGTATACTTGGCCAATACAGTAATTATACGCCATTCTGTAGCCTGAATATTTAAAATATAAATCATCATTTGCAATAGAGGCTAAAAAACCTACAAAGTTAGCATCATTTTCTGCAGCCCAACCTATTTGATGCGCCATTTCATGACATGTAGTAGTTGGATATCCTGTTTTAGGAATCATGTAATTTACTTGCGCTTCACCAGTAATTGGATTTATATAACCAGCGGTTCCGTTATAAGATTGAAATAAACTAACTAAAGAACTTTTTATAGATGTATTTTGATAGGTTAACTGCGGATAAATAAAAGCTAAGTTTTGATAACCATTGGTAGCTAACTGATAAATTTCTTTTTGCGAATATGGAACTTTGACTTTTATAGAATCGTTTGCAACAATTTGCAAATGCACTTTATTTAATTCAAGAACAATTTTTTTTGTTGTTTTAACCAATTGTTCAGTACTGTAAGTTGCTTGCTGTAAGTTTAAATTTTTAGCCAATGGTTCACGAAAATAATTGAATCCCCAAAAAGTGTAAAAACAAAAATAGATAATAGATAAAGCTATTGTAAAATTTAAAAGTAGTGAAATGCTATTTTTAAATCGATTTTTAATTAGTTGATAAATGCCCTTTATCAATAATAAAATTAAAATTAATCCTATAATATCTCCAAAAGAAAAAGGAATCCAACCTAAAGTAAAACGAAAAAATTTAGATATATAAGGATATACACCATTACTATAGTATTTTTCTATCCACGCAGTTTTTTGACTTAAAAGGTGCACAAAAAATACCTGAATAGGTAAGGTTAAAGCTAAAAATATTTTTTTTTGATATTGCTTCATAAAATTCAAAAATAAGAAAGTTATAAGGTTATCAACAAGTTAATAACAATTTTGTTTACAAAATTTGTGTATAAAGAAAGTTAAAGATAGCGCCTATAAGTATCAGCTTAAAAAATTACATTTGCAGTTATGGAACGAACGCAATCTCTCAGAGGAACAAAAACAGAAAGGGCTAAAATTGTTAGCCTTGAAAAAGGTAAAATACCACCACAAGCACTAGAATTAGAAGAGGCTGTTTTAGGAGCCATGATGATTGATAAGAAAGGAATTGATGAGATAATCGATATCCTTAATCCAGAAGCTTTTTATGACAAAAGGCATCAAGAAATATACGCTGCAATTTACGCGTTGTTTCAAAACTCAGAGCCAATTGATTTACTTTCAGTATCAAATCAATTAAAGAAAAATGGAACGTTAGATTTAGCAGGAGGTGATTTTTATTTAATTGGTTTAACTCAAAAAGTAGCATCATCAGCGCATATTGAATTCCATTCTCGAATTATATTAGAAAAATATATTCAGCGTAAGTTAATTACCATTTCTTCTGAAATTATTGAAAATGCATACAACGAAACAGTTGATGTTTTTGATTTATTAGATGATGCCGAAGGAAAGTTATTTGAAGTAACACAAGGAAATCTTAAAAAGGGAGCCGAAAGAGCCGATTCGCTAGTACAACAATCTATTAATAAAATACAAGAAATTTCTAGCCAAGAAGGAATGAGTGGTTTGGCAACCGGATTTACCAAATTAGACGCTTTAACATCGGGGTGGCAACCGTCTGATTTAATTATTATTGCAGCGCGTCCTGGTATGGGTAAAACAGCATTTGTAATTTCAATGGCTAAAAATATGGCCATTGACTTTAACCACGCTGTTGCAGTTTTTTCACTAGAGATGTCATCAGTACAGTTAATTACACGTATGATATCTTCTGAAACAGGTTTAACATCAGAAAAACTACGTAAAGGTAATTTAGAACCACATGAGTGGGAACAATTAAATGTTAAGGTTAAAAAACTATCAGATGCACCAATTTTTATTGATGATACGCCAGCGCTTTCAATTTTTGATTTACGTGCAAAAGCACGACGTTTAGTGTCACAACATAATGTTCGTATTTTAATAATTGATTATTTACAATTAATGACTGCTGGAGGATCTGGCGGAAATCGTGAACAAGAAATATCTACCATTTCACGTAACTTAAAAGCTTTAGCAAAGGAACTAAGTGTGCCAGTAATTGCATTATCGCAATTATCGCGTGCCGTAGAAACTCGTGGAGGATCAAAACGACCGTTATTATCAGATTTACGTGAATCGGGTGCAATTGAGCAAGATGCCGATATTGTATCGTTTATTTTTAGACCAGAGTATTACGGAATGACAGAGTGGGACGATGATGATCACTCACCATGTGAAGGACAAGGAGAGTTTATTGTAGCAAAACATCGTAACGGTGGATTGGATAATATTCGTTTAAAATTTACAGGGCATTTAGCAAAATTCTCAGATTTAGAAGAAGGGTTTAGTAGTGAGTTTCAATCAAGTATGAATACTGGTGTCGAATCAGGTTTTAACAACGAAATGGCTTCTAATAACTTTGCTTCGCCTGAAGATGCTTTTGGTCCTAGTGATGATGATGTTCCGTTTTAAAACTTAAACAATTCATAAAATATAATAAATACACAATTACTACTTAGTAATTGTGTATTTTAGTTTTTGATATGAAAAAAACATTATACTCATTTATATTATTGTTTGTTACAAACTCACTTTGGGCGTCTTTTATATACGTGCCGATGAATCATAATAATCAAAAAAATCATTTAAAGGCATACGGAATTGTTTATTATGCCTTACAAAACGGCTTAAAAGCAAAATGGTTGTTAAACTATGATGGTGGTGCTTTTTTAATAGAAAACAATCAATCGGTAGAAAAAGAGTGTAAAATTCGTGGAGTTTCATACCAAGTAATTTCAGACGCTAAATCAGCTTTAATTTTAGAAGAAATTTCATCACCCTCTAAAAATCAAGAAGCGGTAACTTTAGAAAAAGCACCAAAAATAGCTGTATATTCTCCTAAAGGAAAAATGCCTTGGGATGATGCAGTAACTATGGTGTTAACCTATGCTGAAATTCCGTTTGATGTAATTTATGATGAAGAAGTTTTAGAAGATAAACTATTGTTATACGAATGGTTGCATTTACATCACGAAGATTTTACGGGACAATATGGTCGTTTTTATGGCGCTTTTAAAACGGCACCTTGGTATATTCAACAAAAAAAAGATGCAGAAACACTGGCTAAAAAATTAGGATATACTAAGGTATCAGAAGAAAAAAGAGCCGTAGCTAAAAAAATTAGAGATTATGTAGTTGGTGGCGGATTTATGTTTGCAATGTGCTCAGCAACTGATAGTTTTGATATTGCTTTAGCTGCTGACGGTGTTGATATTGCTGAAGGAATGTTTGACGGAGATGCTTCGGAGCCTAATTATCAATCAAAAATAGATTTTAATAAAACTTTTGCATTTAAAAACTTTGAGCTGATTCGCAATCCAACTACGTACGAGTTTTCATCAATAGATATGACACGTAAGCGTAAAATAAAAAAAGAAGTTGATTATTTTACGTTAAGAGAGTTTTCAGCAAAATGGGATCAAGTACCAACAATGTTAACGCAAAACCATACACAATTGGTAAAAGCTTTTATGGGACAAACTACTTCTTTTGATCGAAGTACAATAAAATCGACTGTAATGGTTTTAGGTGAAAATAAAACGAATGGTGAAGGGCGTTATATTCATGGTACCAAAGGGAAAGGAATGTTTACTTTTTATGGTGGCCATGATCCAGAAGATTATCAGCATAGAGTAGGAGATCCGAAAACAGAATTAGATTTGCATCCAACATCACCAGGATATCGATTAATTTTAAATAATGTGCTCTTTCCTGCTGCAAAAAAGAAAAAGAAAAAAACTTAAAAAAAGTAATTGGCAATTGTTTTATAAACAGTTACTTTTGCTAATGACAAAACAAAACAACAATGCCAACAATACAACAACACCAAGAGTTTACACAACAAGTTCGTAGAGATATCGTTAGAATGGTTCATGCAGTAAATTCAGGACACCCGGGAGGTTCTTTAGGATGTGCTGAGTTTTTAACATGCTTATACCAAGAAATCATGGATTATTCTACTGATTTTAAAATGGATGGGAATAATGAAGATTTATTCTTTTTATCAAACGGACATATATCACCAGTTTATTATAGTGTTTTGGCACGTAGTGGTTTCTTTCCAGTAGCTGAATTAGCTACATTTAGAAAGTTAGACACTCGTTTACAAGGACATCCAACAACTCATGAAAACTTGCCTGGTATTCGTGTTGCTTCAGGGTCTTTAGGACAAGGAATGAGCGTTGCAATTGGTGCTGCTGAAGCAAAGAAATTAAATGACGATAATAAAATTGTATACACATTACATGGTGATGGAGAGTTACAAGAAGGTCAAATTTGGGAAGCAGCAATGTATGCTGCAGGAAAAAAAGTTGATAATTTAATTTCAACTATTGATGTAAACGAAAAACAAATTGACGGTACCACCGACCAAGTTTTAGCAATGGGAAGTTTAAAAGCAAAATTTGAAGCTTTTGGATGGGATGTACTTGAAATAAGAGAAGGAAATAACGTAGCAGCTATTTTAAAGGGAATGGCAGATGCAAAATATCGTACAGGTAAAGGAAAACCAGTTTGTGTATTATTATATACAGAGATGGGTAATGGTATAGATTTTATGATGCATACTCACGCATGGCATGGTAAAGCACCTAATGATGAGCAATTAGCATCATCATTAGCACAAAATCCTGAAACATTAGGAGACTATTAAAGCACATGCTATTAATAATTTAAAAAAAGAGTTTTTCACAATTGAAAAACTCTTTTTTTATAGTTTTATTTAGAATTTAACTGTAAGAATAATTTTATCTTTACAGTTAAGTAAATCAATAATTAAACCATTCAATCTTTTAATAAAATATGAGAATAGGAATTGTGTGTTATCCAACATTTGGAGGAAGTGGAGTAGTAGCAACAGAGTTAGGGATGGCATTAGCTGATAAAGGTCATGAAGTGCATTTTGTTACTTATAACCAGCCTGTTAGGTTAGATTTTTTTTCACATCGATTGCATTTTCATGAAGTCGTTTTAGAAGAATATCCATTATTTCAATACCAACCTTATGAGTTAGCATTATCTAGTAAAATGGTTGAAGTTGTAGAGAAGCACCAATTAGAGGTTTTGCATGTGCACTATGCTATTCCGCATGCTTATGCAGCTTATATGGCGAAAAAAATGTTAGAAGATAAAGGTATAGAAATAAAAGTTGTAACGACCTTACATGGTACAGATATTACTTTAGTAGGAAGTCATCCAACATATAAAACTGCGGTAGAATTTAGTATCAATAAGTCAGATGAAGTAACGGCGGTATCTAATAGTTTAAAGGAAGACACTTTGCGTTTATTTAATATTGATAAAGATATTAAAGTGGTTTATAATTTTATTGATGGTAAAAAATACGATAAAGCAAATCAAGACGAATGTAAAAGAATAGCTTTAGCAAAACCTGAAGAAAAAATTTTAACACATGTTAGTAATTTTCGTCCAGTTAAAAGAACAGAAGATGTAATTAAGATTTTTAATGAAGTTCAAAAAAAAATTCCCTCTAAATTACTAATGGTGGGTGATGGGCCTGAACGTTTAAAAGCTGAGAATTTAGCAAAAAAATTACAAATTGAAGAGAAAGTATTGTTTTTAGGGAATAGTAATGAAGTTGCCAAAATACTATGTTATACAGATGTATTTTTATTACCTTCAGAAACAGAAAGTTTTGGGTTAGCAGCTTTAGAAGCGATGGCAGCAAGTACACCAGTAATTTCAACTAATTGTGGAGGGTTGCCTGAGGTAAATGTTCATGGTAAAACAGGATATTTGAGTAATTTAGGAGCTATTGATGACATGGCTAAAAATGCCATTAAAATTTTAAAAAACGAAATTGTTTTAGAAAGATTTAAAAAGAAGGCAAAAGAACACATTAAATTATTTTCATTAGAACAAATACTGCCTGTTTATGAGGAAATTTATAAAAAATGTTCAAAAAGATAAAAAATTTGTTTTGAAAGCATTTAGCTAAAAATTATTTATGAAAAGAGTATTTAAATATCTTGTTAAAAACTAAAAATTAAATAACATAAACATATAACTTTAAAGATATTAAAGGTCTGTAGTTTTAAACATTTATGAAAATTATAATAGATTAAGATTAACTTTATCAAAAAAAATAATGACAGTTATAAATATTACCGCTACAGATGTTATAGGAGCAGTTGAGCAAATACAAAAAGTAATAGGAGGAGAGATTACTGAAAGATGGGGTGAGTATGTTTTAGAAGTTGATAGTAATTTAGCTAAAGGTAAAATTACCTTTTTAACCTTTGAGTGGGGAGGCAATGTTTTACAATACGATATTACCTTTTTAGATGATATTAGAGTAGCTATAGATGCTTCTGAATTTAACCCAATACACTTTACATATACAACTGAAGGTCATACTTTTCATAAGTTTGAATTAGAAAATAAAAAACGAAAATTAGAGCAATATCAATCTGTAATTATTACGAGTAAAGATGGAGGCTATAATTATAGATATTTTGAAAAGAATGTAAAAATAAACATGCATCTTATTCAAATAAATAGAGTTTTATTTATTAAAAAACGTTTAAATGATGCTTCAGTATTAAACCAGAGATTATATGAAGTTTTTCATGATGACCAACATGAAAATGTTTTCGCTTACTTTGGAACATACAATTTGAAATTAGCAAACCTTATAAAACAATATAACGGAATTAAACAAAAAGGTATGATTCGTATATTAATAAAAGAAGGTATTGTGTATCAGATATTATCAGAACACATGCTACAGCATAATAAAGATATTAAAAGAAATAAAAAACCAAGTACATCTTTAACTAAAAAAGAAATAAGTTTAGTACGTAAAGTAGGTCAAAGAATACTTAAAAATGTAGCAGAAGATTATAATGTTGAGGATTTAGCTAATAACATAGGTATTACACAAGTTAAACTTCAAGAAGGATTTAAGTTATTGTTTTCTAGAACAGTTATTGAATATATAAGGCATGTACGTTTAGAAGAAGCAAGAGATTTGATGAATACAACAGATTATAATATTTCTCAAATAGTTTATTCAATAGGATTTTCTAGTAGAAGTTATTTTTCGAAGATATTTAAACGTAAATATGGTATTAACCCGAGTGAATTTTTAAAAAATAAGCAAGAAAAAATAATTAAATTACAATAAGATAATTTTATAATAGATAGTTTATGGTAAAAGAAAAGTATAAATGCTCAATTTATAAATTAAAAAAGTTACAACCTAATACACCTATAAACCTAGTGTTAAGTGGTGGTGCAGAAAAAGGTGTTGCTCATATTGCTCTGTTAGAAAAATTAGAAGAACTTAATATAAAAATTAATGCAATATCTGCATGCAGTTCTGGCTCATTAGTAGCAACTATGTATGCTTCTGGTTTAAAGCCAAAAGAGATTTTATCTTTTTTTAGAACTACTGAAATATTTCAATACTCATGGATAACTATAGCAAAACCTGGAATTTTTAATTCCTCTAGTTACGCAAAGTTAATTGAAGATAAAATAAAAACAACTTTTGAAGAATTAACAATTCCGTTAATCATTTCAACAACAAATTTAAATAAAGGAGTGACGGAATATTTTTTTAAAGGCGAATTATTAAAACCTGTACTAGCATCATGTGCCTTGCCAGGTTTATTTAATCCTGTAAAAATTAATGATATGTTGTATTCTGATGGAGGAGTAATAGATAATTTTCCAACAACACCTTTTAATAATTCACAATATCCAACGGTAGGAAGTTATGTTGTTTTTCCATCAGAAAAAAAAACAGAAGAATTAGATACAACATTAAAGGTCTTAGCGCATGCTTCAAAATTATTGATGCTATCTTCTGAAGAATATAAATTTTTTGAAACCTTTGCAACAGTATGTTTTCCTTTAGGTAAATTTAGTGGCTATGATAAAAAAGAAGTGGATGTTATTTATAAAACAGCAAAAAAATACATAGAAAACCAGCTTAGTTAGTATTTATTATAAAAATTATTTAGAGTAGTGCCACCAATTCATTTCACGTGTTAATTTATAACCTAGATTTTCATAAATTTTTATTGCTGGGTTTCCTTTAGTAGTATGTAAAATAGGATGTTTTTTATTTGCTATTATATTTTTAGTAACATGAGTTGTTAATTGTTTAGCAAAACCATTACCTCTATAATCGGGGTGTGTAACAACAGCACTTACCTCAATAAAATTATTAGTTTGCATGCGTTGACCAGTAATGGATACTAATTTATTATTTTTAAAAACACCAAAATATTTACCCATTTCAAAAGTTTTCATCTTAAAATAGCCTGGCATAACCAACCAAACTAAGTCATATATTTCATTGATATGTTTAGTAGTAAGTGGAATGATTTTTTCGGTTATATCAATTTCAATTAAGTTTTCTAACACCATTTGGCAGCCTTCAATTTTTCGATTTAATGTAACAAAATTAGGGTCATGATTTGGTGTTTCTTTTTCTGTTACTAAGAAAAAATTATCAGTAAGTTTAGCGTATTTATTTAAAGCATTTGCTGTTTTTGAAGAATCAATAAAAGCGCCAAACGGACATACTTTTGGATTGTAAAATTGTACTCCATCATATTTAATAGCGAAATCTTTATGTGTTTCATTTAAAGAAAACCAAACAGGATTTTTAAGTTTATTTTCCACTTTTATAAATATCTTTTAAAGCTGATTTTAAATCAGAAAATATAAATGAATAATGTTTTTCTGTTTTTTTATAGGAAATAGGACTTCCTTTTAATAAAAGGACATTCATTTCACCTAAAATAATTTTTAGTATAAATGAAGGCACGTTAAATGGAAGAACAGGTTTATGAATAACTTTTGATAGTATTTTTGTGAAATTTTTATTTGTTTGATGCTCGGGAGCTACAGCATTGTATGTACCTGTAAAGTTATTGGTTTTAATTGCTTTTAAATATATGTTGCATAAATCATCAATATGAATCCATGGCATGTATTGTTTTCCGCTTCCTATATTAGCTAAAAACAAAGGTGTATTTATTTTTGGCAACGCACCACCTATTTCTGATAAAACAATACCGGTACGTATAATAGTAACAGGAATATTTAGTTTTTTAAATTGATGTGCAGCTTTTTCCCACTGTACACAAACTTTAGAAATAAAATCATTTTCAGGAAGATCATCTTCAGTAAAAATTTTATCAGAAGTAATTGCTCCATAATAACCAATTCCTGAAGCTGAAATAAAACCTTTGAGTTGAATTTTTAACTCTTTTGTTTTTTTTAAAAGTAGATTAGCGGACTGTACACGACTATCAATTAATATTTTTTTTTGTTCATCTGTCCATCGCTTATCAGCAATTCCTGCTCCAGCTAAATGGATGATATGTGTAATGTTTGCAAAAGCATTATCATCAATAAATTCGTTTGAAATATTCCAAAGAAATTCATTCTTTTTTTTTGGATTTCTTGATAAAATAACAACTTCATATTTTTTTTCTATTAACTTTTTTTGAAGTCTTTTTCCAATTAATCCAGTTCCTCCAGTTATAAGTATTTTAGTCATTTTTAATATTTTTTATATAAAAAGTGAAAGGCAATAGAATGATTTTTGGCATTTGGAATTACAACTTGATATTTATGTTTTTTTCAGGGCTGTAACTTGAGTAAACATTTCCTTCATTCGTTTTACCTTATTTTTTTTCAGTAATCAGAGTATTTAAAATAAGTCTTTTAACTTTTATCCAATCATATGATATAAAAGTAAAACAATTAAAAGTATTCTTAATTACTTAATTGTTTTTTACCATTTAATTAAAATGGTAGTACATACAAATATAAGGTTAGGATATTGTTTAGGTAAGAAAAAAAACATAAATAAGTACTTGTTTTTTAGTGTTTTAAAATATTTTTTAAAAAAATGATATAAAATAAAAACCGAAATAGAAGTTTTCTCGTAAATAAGGTTGAATGAATAATTAACTAATAAAAATTTACAATCATGAAAAAAATTAAATTAATTATCGGAGCAGGTGTTTTTGCTTTAATCGGATTAATGCTTTATGCAGCAGATCATATTGATGCGCCAAATGTACAAGGTGGTACGAGCGATATTACAGACTTTTATGCTTTTCAAGCAGAAGATACAAACAACCTTGTTTTTGTAGCAAATGTTCAGGGGTTATTAAGTCCTTCAGCAACGAGTGAGGCAAAATTTGATGAAAATGTATTAATAGAATTTAATATTGATAATAATGATGATAAAATAGAAGACTTGGTAATTCAGGCCATTCCAAGAGATGGGAAAATGTATTTTTTTGGTCCGTATAAACCATCAATGACGGGTGTAAAAAGTTTATTGCCTCAAGATGGATCTGAATACGGAGTAGCTATATCTCCCTATAAAGTAAATCCTGTTATAGGAAATAAAAACGGAATGAAATTTTTTGCAGGTCCAAGAGATGATCCTTTTTTTATGGATTTTGCTAAGTATGGTGAAATAATTGGAGGTATGGCGAGTGGATTTGATAATCCAGGTACAGATACTTTTAAAGGAACCAATGTATTGTCTGTTGTTGTAGAAGTACCAAAGTCTATGATTGGAGGATCAGGAACTATTAATACTTGGGTAGAAACAAAAACAAAGCAATAATTATCAATCAAATTTTAAAATCTTGAAGCATGAAACTTAAAAATATAAAAACGAACGTATTGTTAATAGTATCAAATTTTATTACAAAAAACAGCACTATGAAACTTAAACCAATAAAAATAGTATCACTTTTAATATTATCTTTTTTAACATTAATAAGTTGTAGTGATGATAATGATAATATGGATTATTTAACACCTATGAATTTTTCAGGTACTTATACACAAAAAGATCAAATGGGACGACCAGCTATTAATACTGTATTTGTTAATAGTGATAAAAAAGATATGTTTAATACTACAATACCATCAGAACAAAATGCAGCTTATGCAGCGATGTTTGAAACAAATTTAAAAGCTTTAAGTCCAGCTTATACAAATGAAGGGGATAAAAATGCATTGGGGCTAGATGCCGCAAGTTTTGCAGGAGTATTAGCTACCGATGTGTTAACGGTATCTTTAGATGATAAAACAACTTTTTATGATGGAGAAAATGTTTTAACAGGAAGAGCTTTAGCTGATGATGTTATAACGGTAGAGTTATTGTTGATTTTTGGAGGTGAAGATTTTACTGAAAACCCAACACTATCTGATGATAATGTAAGTGCTAATGATAAAGAATTTTTAACATCTTTTCCTTATTTAGCAAGCCCTTGGTAAAATTATAAAAAAATAAGAATTGGCTACTTTGTATCATTGTAGCCAATTTTAAAAACTAATCCTTCTTATTATGAAAACAATAAAAACACTACTAATTATAGTTATTTTTAATCTATTTTATAGTTGCAGTACTGCTACAAATATTGAGGTAACAAAAAAAATAGATTATAATAAATACCTAAAAAATCCAATAAATATAACTGAAATATTAGCAGAAAGAGAGCTTGTTTTCTGGGAAAATAAAATAATTAAAAACCCCAATCAATATCCATATTTATCAAAAATAGCAGATGCTAACATGTTACTTTTTTCATCAAAAGGTACTATTACTTATTTATTAGAAGCTGAGAAAAAGTTAATAGAAGTTAATAAAAAAACGAATTATAATAATAGCGGAAACTTAAGGGCATTAGCACGAAATTATATTTCTCAACATCGATTTAAAGAAGCTTTAGCATTAGTAAAAAAAGCCACTGTTATTGGAGAAAATTTAAGAGGTAGTCAAAAAATGCTTTTCGATATATATTTAGAATTAGGAAATACCCAAAAAGCATTTGAATTTTTAGCCAAGATAGAGGATTATGCCGATTTTGATTATCTAATTAGGGTTTCTAAATGGTATGATCATAAAGGAAATTTAAGTTCAGCCATTCGTTTTATGGAGAAGGCTATGAAAAAAGCTGAAGAAGCAAACGACAAACAGCTTAAAATTTGGAGCTACACCAACTTAGCGGATTTTTACGGTCATGATGGTCAAGTTAAAGAATCATACAATTTATACTTAAAAGCGTTAGCTTTAGATGAAAATAACGCATATGCCAAAAAAGGAATTGCTTGGATTGTTTATTCTAATGATCAAAAACCAACAGAAGCACAGCGTATTTTAGATATGATTAGCACCCGTCATTTTTCACCAGATTATTATTTGTTAAAAGCTGAAATTGCTGAGTATCAAAACGATTCTATATCAAAAAAAAATAATATAAATTCTTATTTATCAACTATAAAAAATAATCAATATGGTGTGATGTATCATCAAAATTTAGCTAAAGTTTATTTAGATGAATACAATAATACAGCCAAAGCATTACCGTTAATTAATGAAGAAATAGTTAACAGACCTACCCCACAATCTTACGATTTATTAGCATGGTATTATTTTAAGAAAAAAAAAATTAAAAAATCGTTAAAAATAGTAGATACATATATTGCAAATAAAACTTTTGAACCTGAAATACAGTACCATATGGCAGAAATTTATAAAGCTAACGGAAAAATATCAAAAGCAAAAAAAATAAGAAAAGAATTGCTGAAAAGTTCTTTTGAATTAGGACCTTTGATGACAAAGAAAATTTTAAATATTTAATTAAAAACTATTATTTTGAAAACTAAATTAACAATACTTTTTGTGCTTATTAGTTATTTGCAATTATTTTCACAAAAGTTTACAGGAACAGTATTTAACACCAATAATAAACCTTTAGAAAATGTTTATGTGTATAACATGACAAGTAATACTCATAGTCATACAGAGGTAAACGGAAAATTTGTTATTGAAAAAGCAAATGAAGGCGATTTTGTAGAATTTAGAATTTTAGGTTACAAAAAACAAGTAATTCAATTAACTAAAAACAACTTAGCAAAGCCATATATATTAATTTTATCAACCAAACGTTTTATGTTAGATGAAATGGTTTTATCAAACAAACAAGATGCTTTACAAACTTTTGTTAGAATAGATTTAGATAAAAAACCAGTAAACTCATCACAACAAATTTTACAAAAAGTACCAGGTTTATTTATAGGACAACATGCTGGTGGTGGAAAAGCAGAACAAATTTTTTTAAGAGGTTTTGACATTGATCATGGTACTGATTTAGCATTGTCAGTTGACGGAATGCCTGTAAATATGGTATCTCATGCTCACGGACAAGGATATAGTGACTTGCACTTTTTAATACCAGAAACTATTGAAAAAATAAACTTTGGTAAAGGGCCTTATTATGCAAGTAAAGGTGATTTTAATACAGCCGGATATGTAGATTTTAAAACAAAATCACATTTAGAGCAAAGTCAAATTGAAATTGGTATTGGGCAATTTAATACTTTTAGAACATTAGGTATGTTTAATCTTTTAGATAAAAACAGTACAGACAATGCTTATATAGCTATTGAGTATTTGGCAACAGATGGTTTTGTAGAATCTCCTCAAAACTTTAGCAGAATAAATATCTTTTCAAAATATAAAACCTTTTTAAAAGATAATAGTAGTTTGTCTTTATCAGCAGCTCATTTTACAAGTAAATGGGATGCATCAGGACAAATCCCTGTAAGGGAAGTTGCTAACGGAAATATTACTCGTTTTGGTAGTATAGATGATACAGAAGGAGGAACTACATCAAGAACAAATATAAATATTGAACATTCAAAAGTTTTAAAGAATGATGTAAAAATAGCTTCTAATATTTTTTATTCGAATTATAATTTTAATTTGTTTTCTAATTTTACTTTTTTCTTAGACGATCCTATAAATGGAGATCAAATAAAACAAACCGAAAATAGAGATATTTTAGGGTTTAACACACAATTTAAAAAGAAATTAAACATAAATAAAATACCAACAACATTAACTTTTGGTACCGGTTTAAGAACAGATATTGTAGATAATTTAGAATTATCACATACATTACAAAGAAAAGAAGTTTTAAATGAAATTCAACTAGGAAAAGTACATCAAACAAATTTTTACACTTTTTTTAACAGTGAGTTTGAATTAGGTAAATTTACAATTGCTCCGGCTTTACGATTAGATTATTTAAACTTTAGCTACAACGATTATTTATTGAATGAATATAAAACATTTTCAAAATCAAAAGTAATTGTAAATCCTAAAGTAAATATAACATACACACCAAATACAAAAACTCAATGGTTTTTAAAATCAGGTATTGGGTTTCATTCAAATGATGCAAGAGTTGTTGCTACACAACCTAACAGAAAAACATTACCAAAGGCTTATGGTATAGATTTTGGTAATATTTGGAAACCTACTTCAAAAATAGCAATTAATACTGCCTTATGGTATTTATTATCTGAAGATGAATTGGTTTATGTTGGTGATGCTGGTATTGTAGAGCCATCAGGAGAATCAGAGCGTTTTGGATTAGATATTGGTTTTAGATATCAATTAACAGATTGGTTATATTTTAATACCGATGCTACCATTACCGATGCTAAAATTGTAGCCGAGCCATCAAATGCTAATAACATACCGTTAGCTCCAAGTTTTACAATGACAGGTGGTTTATCTATAAATAATTATAAAAATTTTTCAGGAGGAATTGATTATAGATACATAGGAGATAGACCTGCAAATGAAGATAACTCAATAGTAGCAGAAGGTTATTTTGTTACCGATGCAAATATTAGTTATAAAATTAATGATATAACTTTAGGTTTGGCAGTCGAAAATTTATTTGATGTAGCTTGGAATGAAACACAATTTGCAACGGAATCTAGATTACAAAATGAACCTAACGCCGTAGAAGAAATTCATTTTACACCTGGTACACCATTTAGTGTAAAAGCAACAATAAGATATTCATTTTAATAAAAAAGTAGTTGTTCGGGGGGATAACTATTAAGTGCTATCATTTTTTTAGAAGGATTAATGATAGTAAAACATAGTCGCTTTATGCGGCTATGTTTATTTATATAAGTGATTTAATTTTTTATAAAAACAGATATATAATTAAGACTATAAATATCAATAGCTTTATTAATAAATATAAAAAAGATTTTATAACCTAAGATCTTAAAATAGGAAGGCTTGTAAGATAAATATAATTTTAAACAGCACCCAAAGTATATAACTGCTCTAAATTAGGAGATATACTACCTCCAGCAGGCTCTAAAGTAATACCGAATGCTTGAGATTCGTTAGGATTATCAATAGTAAATATTTTATTTTTATTAGTTATAAAATTATCGATAGTTCCTAAACTGGTAGGTGATAACGGATCAAGTTTTAACGACCATACTTGATATACTTTTCCTTCAGGAGGATCAGGTAATCCTTGTACATCTAAATATATTTTTTTCGATTCTATATTCCAAAAAACTTTAGCGTATGCCTCAGGAAGTACTTTTTGTCCTTGTAAAGGCACAGTCACAACATTTTTAGCTCTTATTACTTTTAATAAATTCTCATTTTGAGCTAAAAAAGTATTCGATTTTTCTAATTGAAATTTAAACTGGTCTTTAGCTTGATTAATTGTATCTATTTCAGCTTGTAGGTTATTATTTTTATTTATCGATAAAACTAACGTACTACCAATAATTAATGCAGCAGCCCAACCAGTATAAGTTGCCCAGTTATTTTTTCGACTATTTAAAGGAATAACTGTACTTGAGTTTTCTTTTTCTTGTAATATTTTAATTAAAATATTTTTAAAAGAGTTTTTGTTTCCTGAACGAGAAACATAACCAGTAAGAGAAGATATTGATTTTTCAATATCTTTTATTTCTTCTAAAATTTCAGGGTACTTTATAGTTAAGGCATGTATTTGCTCGTTTTCTTTTTCAGAAAGTGCCCCAGCAACGTACAATTCTAGTATTCCAGATTCTATGTGTTTTTTTGCTTCCATTATTTAAGCATAATTCTTAACTCATTAATACAGTTTCTGTTTCTTGTTTTAACAGTACCTAAAGGTATATTTAAACTTTCAGAAACTTCTTTTTGCGTAAAACCTTTAAAATAAAGTAATTCTATTACTTTTATACAGGTATCTTTTAACTTATTTACAAAGTTTTTAATTCCAATAGCATTCGTTTTAGAATCTAAACTATCATGATTCTCTAATATATCTACGAAAATTTCAGAGTTTAGGTTTTTAGCACTGTTCTTAAAACTTTTTGATCGGGTTTTATCTATCGCAGCATTTCTAGCAATATTAATAATCCAAGTAAAAAACCTACCTTTTTTAGCAGAGTATGATGTAGCATTATTCCAAGCTTTTATAAAAACATCTTGAGTAACTTCTTCTGAAATATCTTTATCTCTAATAATATTAAATACAATTCCGTTTACACTTTTATTATACATTTCGTATAATTTTTCAAAAGCTTTTACATCTTTTTGTGTGAATTTTATAACAAGATCTTCTAATTGCATTTTATTTTTTTTGTAAGATAGTAAAATTAATCAAGGCATAATTTTATGATTAATTACTTCTAGATTTTATATTGTTAGTACAAAGTTTAATAATTTCATCAATACGTTTTGTTCGAGTTGTTTCTCTTTTGGCTTGTAGTAGCCAATATAAATAATTCTTTTTATAACTAGGAGCAAAGTTTTTAAAGTTTGTAAAAGCAATTTTATTTTTATCAAATTCCATTTGTAGCTCTATCGGAATTATTAGTTTATCAATCGCATCTAAAGTGTTCCACGAACCATTTTGTTTAGCAATGTTTATAGCTTCTAGTCCGCTGTTATGCATTAAATTAGTAGCAATTAAATTTTTAATATGTTTTTTATTTACGGGACTCCAAATACTTTTTTGTTTTCGCTTACAAAAATATTGCTTTCGTTTACCGTTGCCTAAGCTTTTTACAGTAGCATCTATCCAACCGTAACACAAAGCTACTTTTACAGCTTCTTCCCAACGCATAGATCTCTCTATGTTTTCAACTTTATAAAAAATAAGATATATCCCTTCGGATGTATTATAGTTTTTAGACAACCAATTACGCCATTCAATGTCATTCTTAAAATAAAATTCCGCTTTTTCTTTCACAATTACTATCTTATTTAAAATAAAAATTATCGCTAATTTATAAAACAAAAAAGAGAATGAAATAAAACTTCATTCTCTTTTTAAATTATAATTTATTGTAAAAAACTATTCTTTATCTAATCTTTTAGTTAGGTTAAAGCCAGTAAATAAACCTAAACCAGCCATTAAAAAAATCATTGCTGGATATACCGCTTCTTCATCAATAGAGCTATACGTATCAATTAATAACCCTAAAAAGATTCCTAAGCCAATTCCCATTAACAATAGCGCTAGGTTTAAAACAATTACTCTACCTGTTAAAGTTGATTTTTTTCGCTCTCCTTGCATAAATATTTTAGCATCTACACCTTTTTCTATCAATGCTAAACGCTCTTTGTTTCTAGTTGAATAGAATAAATAAAAGATTCCGAAAATTACTGCGAATAAAAACATAAATACAATTGCTACTTCCATATTTTAAAATTTAAATGATTATTTTTATTGTGTTTGCAAGTATGACCGTTAGATTATAGAAAAGGTTACAGAAAAATAAAAAAATATTTTTCATGAAATTTTGTAACCTTTTAAATTAATAGGCAGTCAAAGTATAAAATGACTATAAAAACTGACCAAACATATATCGATTTAACCTTACAAGGAGATACTAATGCTTTTGCTTTTTTAGTTGATAAGTATAAAACGATGATTTTTACTTTGGCTTTAAAAATGGTAAAGAGTAGAGAAGAGGCTGAAGAAATTTCTCAAGATACTTTTATAAAAGCGTTTAAAAATTTAAGTAAGTTTAAAGGTGAATCAAAATTTTCTACTTGGTTGTACAAAATAGGGTATAGAACAGCCTTAGATAGCTTAAAAAAGCATAAAGAAAAGTATAGTACTGATACGATTGATGAAATTACATTTAATAAAATAAAATCTACTGAAAATATTTTAGAAGGTATTGAACGAAAAGAACGTGCCGAAATAATTAATAACTGTATATTACGTTTACCAGAAGATGAACGGACTATTTTATGGATGTTTTATTTTGATGAACTAAGTTTAAAAGAAATTATAGCAATAACTAATTTTTCTGAAGCCAATGTAAAAGTAAAATTACACAGAGCCAGAAAAAGATTGTTAAGTGTTATAAAACAAAATGTTGAACCCGAATTAATTAATCATTATGGGAGAAAATAAAGACATAGAAAAGTTAGATGCTTTTACGAAAAAGTACATTAAAGAAGTAAAAGAAGAAAGTCCCTCTTTAGATTTTACAGCTAATTTAATGACCGTTTTAGAAAAAGAAACTGTTAACATTTATAAAGCAACACCTTTAATATCAAGAAAAGGATGGTTTTTTCTTGGAGTTATTTTAGTGACAAGTATTTTATTTGTTTCAAGAGGTACATCTTTAAGTTGGATGAAAATGCCAACATTACAGTTAGATTTTTCATATCATATTCAAATGCCAAATTTGTTTGAAGGAATTACCATTTCTAACATCATGTTATTTGCTTGTTTCTTTTTTACCTTGATGATTTTTGGTCAAATAATTATGCTTAAAAACCACTTTACAAAACATTTATAAATCATAAAAAATCCACTTTGTAATTTACAAAGTGGATTTTTTTTAAACTAAACTTGTTACAGTATCACATAATTACTTGTTAGCAGTAATCCATTTATCAATTTTAGCTTCTAGTAAAGCTAAGGGAATACAACCTGTTTCTAAAACTTGATTATGAAATTCTCTAATATCAAATTTTTCACCTAATTCCTTTTTCGCTTTAGCACGTAATTCACGTATTTTTAATTGTCCAATTTTATAAGATAATGCCTGCCCTGGGTTTGCCATATAACGTTCAATTTCAGAAATAATACTAGTTTCACTTTCTGCTTCATTATCTAAAGAATATTGAATTGCTTTTTCACGGCTCCAACCTTTTGCGTGCATTCCAGTATCAACAACCAAACGAATTGCACGGTGCATTTCCATACCTAACATTCCGAAATATTGATAAGGATCGGTATATAAACCTAATTCTTTTCCTAAGTTTTCGGTATACAATGCCCAACCTTCGCCATAAGCACTATACCATAACGTTTTTCTAAAATCTGGTAAATCTTGATTTTCTTGTGTTAAAGAAATTTGATAATGATGCCCAGGAATTGCTTCGTGTAAAAACAACGCTTCATCAGAAAATACATTGTATTTTGTAGCATCTGGTATTGGGGTATAAAAAACCCCCGGACGTGTACCATCTAATGAACCTGGGTTGTATTCTGCACTAGCCGAAGCTTCCCTAAATTTTTCAGTTTGTTTTACTACAAAAGGTGTTTTTGGTTTGTTACCAAATAATTTTTCTAATTGCGGTTTCATTTTATCATGAATCGCATTAAAGTTATTGATAATTTGTTGCGGTTCAGAATAAGGCATTAACTCTTTATTTTCTCTAACAAAATTGAAGAAATCTTTTAATTCTCCCTTAAAACCAACCTGTGTTTTTACTTTTTCCATTTCGGCTAAAATACGTGCAACTTCACTTAAACCTAAGTTGTGTATTTCATCAGCAGTCATAGTAGTTGTTGTGTAGTTTTTTATAGCGTGTTGATAGTATTCTTTTCCATTAGGAATAGCAGAAATTCCACTTGTTTCTCTACCAGCGGCTAAGTAATCTGTTTTTAAGAAATTGTATATTGATTTAAATGAAGGAATTAATTTTTCATTTAATAAACTAGAATAGTTTTCAGCTAATTTCTTTTTATCTTCTTTTGAAAAATCTGTTGGAATTTTTTTGATTGGCGAATAAAATAAATGTTCCGTAATTTTTGTTTCAGCCAAACCTTTAAATTGAGGAACAATTTTTTTTATTAAAGAAGTTGGTAAAACATAACCTTCTTTAATACCTTGTTTCATGTTTGTAATGGCAGATTGCATCCAAACATGAAAACCATCTAATCTTTTTAGCCAATTTTCGTAATCATTTACAGTTTTAAAGGGTTGTGCACTACTACCACTAGCTAATTGACCTACGGTTAAATTGATAGTCCACATTTGGTTGATAGGCATTAAAGCATCGTTTTTAAAGCTATTTTGTGCTAAAGCCATATCACAATCCCAATCTAAAACAGCTTTACTCATTTGTTGACTTTCAGTTAAATCATTCTCTTTAAAATCAGCTAGTTTTAATTTGTAGTTTTTGTAAAAATCGTTGTTTTTTGTTAGATAATTTTCAGATAAGATGTTAGGAAATTGATCGTTAAAACGATTATCACCAGCAAAAGTGGCATTTATCGGATTTAGTTGTAGTTTACCTTCATTATAATCTTTTAATAATTGATTAAAAGCTGTATTTTCTTTTACAGGAACTGTAATTACTTCCTTTTTTTCTTGTTTACAAGAAGTTAGTAGTGTAGCAGCAGCTACAATGGTTAAGAAGATTTTCTTCATGGTATTGTTTTTGATTGCAAACAAATATACCAAAAAAGAAAAAGGATTAAATTGTTTTAATTTAATCCTTCATTTATTTTACTAAACCATAAGTCTCTTTCATTAAAAACAAAGTTATATTCTTTATGATTTTTGGTAGTTATTTTTATTCCGTTGTCGATAAATTTAACAGTTTTTGTTTTATTAATTTGTTTAATATTGAAGTAATTAATATCAATGCTTATTTTTTGAATATTAATTTTATGTGATTTGAAGATTACTCTTTTATTGGTTAAGAATATTTTTCCTCCAATAGCTTCAACTCCTTTAAATAAATTCCCTGATCCGTGAACTTCGATTTGTTCATTTTTGTCTAATTTAGGATTTAAATTTTTAGAGATTTTTGTGTAAAATGTGTCAGCTAATTTTTTATTAGAATAAGGATACCCAATTCCAAAAATAACGCCAAAAAATAAACCTTGAATAATAAACGATGTAATTGAATTATTTTCATTCCAAACATAATCAAAAAACCAAAGAATTAAAGTGTAAATAATTGTTATACCTAGAATAAACAATATCCTAGATTTTAAAGTCATTTTCATTATTTCAACACCTATTTTTCCATTATACAATAATTATTTATTAATTAAGAAAGTTTTGTGTTTATAAGAATAAAATAAATTTACCCAATTCTTGTGCCGTTTTTAATATTTCTTTCTGGTGATATAAGCGTTACCTCTTTATTGTCTCCAACAGCACCTAACACTAAACATTCACTCATTATGTTGGCTATTTGTTTTTTAGGGAAGTTTATTACTGCAATTATTTGATTACCTATTAACTCATCAGGAGTATATAATTTAGTAATTTGTGCTGAGGTTTTTTTAATACCAAATTCACCAAAATCTATTTGCATTTTATAAGCAGGATTTTTTACTTCTTTAAATATTTCTGCAGTAAGTATGGTTCCTACTCGCATTTCTACTTTTGTAAAATCATCCCAAGTTAAAGTATTGTTTTCCATAAATGTAAAGGAGTTTAAAATTTTTTATTATTACATGTAGCATTTTAACCAAATACCCATTATGGGTTTCCATAGTTATTTATTTAATAACCTATTAGCAGCGGTAAACGGAGTCGTTTTTCCGTTTTCTAATTTTTTTAATTCCTGCTGTAATAAGTCTTTGATGTTATTATTGTTGTAAAAATTATCTTTTAATTGCTGATTAATCGTTTCTAACAGCCAGTACTTGTTTTGATCGTTTCTTTTTTGTTGAAAATATAAGCTACTTTTAGCCGTGTTTATATATTGATCAATCATTGTATAAACTTCATCTATACCTTGGTTTTTAAGGGCGCTTGCCAATAAAACTTTGGGTTGCCAACCACTATCTTTTGGTGGATATAAATGTAAAGCTCTATTAAACTCTACTTTAGCAATTTTTGCATTTTTCTCATTACCACTATCGGCTTTATTTATAACAATAGCATCGGCCATTTCTATAATTCCGCGTTTTATACCTTGTAATTCATCACCAGCCCCAGCAAGTTTTAAAAGTAAAAAAAAATCGGTCATAGAATGTACGGCGGTTTCTGATTGTCCAACACCTACGGTTTCAATAATAATGGTGTCAAAACCAGCAGCTTCACATAAAATAATCGATTCTCTAGTTTTTTGAGCAACACCTCCTAATGAAGTTCCTGAAGGAGAAGGTCTGATAAACGCATTTTTATCGGTAACCAATTCTTCCATCCGAGTTTTATCACCTAAAATACTTCCTTTATTAACAGAGCTACTCGGGTCAACAGCCAAAACAGCCACTTTTTTACCTAGTGCGGTTAAGTGTTTTCCTAAAGTTTCAATAAAAGTACTTTTTCCAACACCAGGAACACCAGTAATACCAATTCGTACTGAATTGTTTGCATATGGTAAGCAAGCTTCTAAAATTTTATTGGCTTGTTGTTGATGTTTTAAATTGGTGCTTTCAACTAAAGTAATAGCTTTACTTAAAAAAGGAATATTACCTGCTAATATATTTGTAATATACTTGGTTGTAGTAATTTTTTTTCTACGACTAAGTTTTATTTTTTCTGCAGATGAGATACTGGTGGTTTCAGGTTGGAAAACACCGTCTTTTTCGGTAAGTGCAGATTTTTTTTTATCAATCATTATAAAGTAAAAACTAAATATTAAGTAAATTTAAAAATAAAAAGTAAGCAAACTGCAACGAAGTTTAAAAAGTATCGTCTTTAGTATAAGAAATCAATAATGAAATTAACCAAACAGTTACATCAACCTATAATAAACGGTTGTAAAAATAATGACGCAAAGGCGCAAATGCAATTGTATGATTTGTATTGTGAAGCGATGCTTACGGTTGCAGTTCGTTATGTAAAAGATACGTTTATTGCCGAAGATGTAATGCAAGAAGCATTTATTAAAGCCTTTAAAAATATAAAAAATTATAAAGAAGAGGTAGCCTTTGGGTCTTGGTTAAAACGAATTGTAATTAACCAAAGTATTGATTTTTTGAAAAAGAAGAAACTAGAATTAGTTTCAATAAAAGAAGAAACAAATACAATAATAGAAGAGAGAGATTGGCATGTAGAACCAACAATTTCATACGCAGAAATTGTAAACAGTATTCAACAATTAAAAGATAAATATAGGGTAGTGGTAACCTTGTTTTTGTTAGAAGGATATGATCATGGAGAAATTGCTGAAATTTTAGGGATTTCAGAGGTAACCTCAAGAACACATTTGTTAAGAGGTAAAAAGAAACTGCAAGAACAATTAAAAAACGTAAACTATGCCTAAAGATATTAGAGAATTATTAAAAAATAAGATTCAAAAAAACGTTGAAATATCAACAAATCATAGGCAACGTTTTCAAGAAAAATTAATGAAAGAATTGCATGAGAAACCTGTTGGCGAAAAATCATATAAGTGGTTATATATTGCGGCTTCTATTGTATTGTTATTAAGTGTTACGATTAAATTTTATCCAACAGAAAATATAAATACGCCTGTAAACATAGTGCCAAATGAATATAAAAATACGATTAGCTTAGGAAATGTTTCACCTGAATTAAAAACATTAGAGTCGTATTATATTAATACTATTAATTACGAATTAAGTCAGTTAGAATTAACTGATGATACTAAAGAATTTATCGATGGTTATTTTGCTAAAATAGGCGAACTAACCAACGAATATAAATCGTTAACCGAAGAGCTCAATACAAAAGGAGTTAACGACAACACCATCAATGCATTGATTGGAAACCTGCAATTGCGTTTACAGCTGTTAAAACGTATGCAAAAACAATTACATGAACTTAAAAATCCAATTAAAAATGACATTCAAACAATTTAAAATAAGTGTTTTTTTATTACTCGCAACTAGTGTTGTGTTTGCCCAGAAGTACGATAAGAAATTTAGCGAAAACTTTAAAACCAACAATGATGTTGCTGTAAATATCAATGCAACAAATGCAACTATTGATGTAACTACGTGGAATAAAAATGAGGTTTTTGTAGAGGCAGTTATAGAAATAGAAGGATTAGGTAAATCTGAAGCTCAAAAATATTTAAATAAGTGGAAGTTTGAAGCTTTAGGTAATAAAAGTAAAGTAAAAATCAATGCTAGAAGCAATAGTTTTCACTCTTTAAATACAGATGATATTATATTCTTTAATTCATCGAAAGACAATAGTGCTAACGTTTATCATTACAACACTAATGGAGCGAATGTTATTGTAATGCCAGAAATGCCTGAATTACCAGAAATGCCTGAATTACCAGAAATGCCAGAGATAGTAATACCAGAAATTAATTTTGAAGATATAGTATCTGATTTAGATCATATGAAATTTGATTTTGATAAATATGCGAAAGATGGAAAAAATTACTTTTTTCAATGGAAAGATGGTGTAAATGATATTACTATAAAATCAAAAAAAGAATGGGAAGCCTTTAAGAAAACAAAAAAATATAAAAAGTTTAAAAAAGCACAAGAAAAAAATATAAAAGCACTTAAAGAAAAATTTAAACAACTTGAAAGAGAAAAAAAGATTGAATTAATAAAGTTAAAAAGAGAAGTGTTAAAGAAACAGGAAAACGCTAAAAAGCAACAGTTAATTAAAAAAAGAGAAATGCAGCGTATGGCTCTTGAATTAAAAAGAGAAGCTTTAATAAATGCACGTAAACAATTAAGTGAAGTAAGTTATAGCCGCTCTTTTTCAAACAATGGAAACAATTTAATAATAAATGGTAAGAAAGTAAAAGTTACTAAAAAGGTTACGATAAAAGTGCCTGAAAATGCAACTTTCGACTTAAATACACGTCATTGTAAAGTAAAGTTACCGAAAACAAAAGCTTCAGGTAAAGTTAGTTATGGTACTTTTAATGCCGATGTTTTAAGCGGAGGTGAATTAAATATATCATACTCGCCAGTAATAATAAATTCACTAAATACTACTGATTTATTTTTAAATAATGTAACCGATGCTCATATAGCATCGGTTGCTAATACTAAAATAAGTTCAACTTCATCAGAGGTTGTTCTTGTTAACGTTTATAAAAATGTTGAAGTAAATAGTGAATTTGGAGGTTTAAAAATCAATAAAATTCATCCAAATTATCATACTTTTAAAGTTGATTTAAATTCATCCGAAGCATTGATAAATATAGCTAACATCAATAAAAAATTAGCGCATGTTATAGAGGATAAATCTAGAAATCATCCTCATAAACCAGCAATAAAATTTTCTATTAACGATTCTAAAAAAGAAGTAAATGGTAATTTCAGCATATCAACAGAAGATAATATGCTGAAAATTATTGGAAAATACAGTCAGTTAGTACTTCAAAAATAATAGATAGTATTAAAAAAAATACCTTTTAAAAATTTATTACTTTCCTAATAAAGTGCCTATCTTTAGCATCTGTTAATAGTCACTTTTCCGATGAAATTATATAAAGAAAATCAACTAAAAGTATACAACTCTTTATCAAAAACAAAAGAGCCTTTTAAAACTGTAAACGACGGATATGTAGGTATGTACGTTTGTGGTCCTACAGTATATAGCAATGCCCATTTAGGAAACGTACGTACATTTATGTTTTTTGATGTGGTATATCGTTATTTATTACATTTAGGTTACAAAGTGCGTTATGTACGTAATATTACTGATGCAGGTCATTTAGAAAATGATGCAGATGAAGGAGAAGATAGAATTTCTAAAAAAGCACGTTTAGAAGAAATTGAACCAATGGAAGTGGTACAGAAGTATACTGTAGATTTTCATGATGTTTTAAAAAATTACAATTTTTTACCACCTAGTATAGAGCCAACAGCAACAGGTCATATTGTTGAACAGATTGAAATGATTAAAGAAATCATGGAAAAAGGTTTTGCTTATGAAGTTAACGGGTCTGTATATTTTGATGTTTTAAAATACAACGAAACTGGTAATTACGGAATCCTTTCTGGTAGAAAAATAGAAGATGCAATTCATAATACACGAACTTTAGACGGACAGTCAGATAAGAAAAACCCACAAGATTTTGCCCTTTGGAAAAAAGCAGATGAACGCCACATTATGCGTTGGCCTTCTCCTTGGAGCGATGGTTTTCCTGGTTGGCATTTAGAATGTTCGGTAATGAGCACAAAATACTTAGGAGAACAATTTGATATTCATGGAGGAGGAATGGATTTAAAGTTTCCTCATCACGAATGTGAAATAGCACAATCTCAAACATGCAGTGGTGTAAAACCAGTTAATTATTGGATGCACACTAATATGCTGTTGTTAAATAGCCAAAAAATGGCTAAATCAACAGGTAATTTTATTTTACCAAACGAAATTTTAACTGGTGAAAACAGTGTTTTACCAAAAGCATTTTCAGCAAGTGTAGTTCGTTTTTTTAATATGCAGGCTAATTATAGAAGTATTTTAGATTTTTCTGGTGAAGCTTTAGAAGCGTCAGAAAAAGGGCATTCAAAACTAATGGATGCTGTAAATTACTTAGATAAAATTGAAGCAGGAAATACGTCAACTTTTGATGTTCAAAAATGGAAAGCAGATTGTTATGCAGCCATGAATGATGACTTCAATACACCTGTGTTAATTTCTCATTTATTTGAAGCTGTAAAAAATATTAATCAAATAAAAGAAGGAAATGCTAGCTTAACTTCAAATGATTTAGAAGAGTTAATTGTAACAATAAAAGCCTTTGTTTTTGATGTTTTAGGATTGATGAATGAAATAGCTGATGGAAATAATTCTGATAAATTAAGCGGAGTTGTCGAAATGCTAATTCAAATGCGAAAAGAAGCAAGAGAAGATAAAAATTGGGCATTATCTGATGAAATTCGCGATAGATTATTAGCATTAGGAATTCAGCTAAAAGATGGTAAAGAAGGTACAAGTTTTTCTGTAAATTAATTGAAAAAAATACTAACATATCCGTTTATATTATTGGTGCGATTTTATCAAACAGCAATATCGCCATTTACACCAGCAACATGCAGGTATTCGCCAACATGCTCTAGTTACACAATTGAAGCATTGCAAAAACATGGATTGTTTTATGGCGGTTGGTTGGCAACAAAAAGAATCTTTAGTTGTCATCCATGGGGAGGAAGTGGTTACGATCCGGTGCCTGAAAAAAAGAAATAATAATTGTTACCTCGAGTATTATTTTAATAAAATTATTTTTTGTTGAAAAAAGAAACGTAGTTTGCAAGAGGTTTTAGTAAGAAAGAATTAATAAATAGGTATCGACTACGCTCGACCTGACATATAATAAGAATAAATGAATTTTTTATCTATAGTATGGGATTTAGATCCTGAAATCTTAAAAATTGGTAGTTTAGGTATTCGTTGGTACAGTTTAATGTTTGTAGCAGCCTTTGTATTAGGGCTTCGTTTAATGAATAAAATCTATATAAACGATAAAATTCCTGTAGAAAAATTAGATCCATTATTTATGTATGTATTTGTTTCTATGTTAGTAGGAATGCGTTTAGGAGATGTATTTTTTTATAGTTGGGATTATTACCAAAACCATTTATTAGAAATTATTTTACCGATGAAAAAATTAGCAGATGGTTCGTGGAAATTTACAGGGTTTACAGGTTTTGCAAGTCATGGAGCAGCCATTGGTATTCCAATAGCTTTATATTTTTATGCAAAAAAACATTTACAGAAACCTTGGTTGTTTATTTTAGATAGATTAGGGATTATGGTTGCCTTAGGAGGTTTTTTTATCCGTTTAGGTAACTTTTTTAACTCTGAAATTTACGGAAAACCAACAGGAAACAGTTTTGGTGTTATCTTTAAAAGAGCAGGAGAAACACTTCCGAGTCATCCAACACAATTATATGAAGCATTTAGTTATTTAGCATTATTTTTTGCATTGTGGCATTTTTATTGGAAAACAGATAAGAAGAATCAATTAGGGTTTTTATTCGGATTGTTTATGGTGGTTTTATGGTCGTTACGTTTCTTTATAGAGTTTTTAAAGAAGGCACAAGTAGACGGACGAGAAGATTGGGTGTTTAACTCACTAAACACCGGGCAAGTATTAAGTATACCATTGGTTTTAATCGGTTTTTGGTTGATGTTTAGAAAAACAAAATAAGCATGATATTAGAAACAAAAAAACTCCAAGTTTAAACTTGGAGTTTTTTTATTACTAGTACTCTATTTTATCTTGCTTTTCGCTCCATTTTTCAAATGGTTCTAAGGCGATTTTTCGACCTATTTGTTCAAATGGAATGCTACGTTTTTCATAAGGTAACGGAATTTCTTTGTAAATAAATTCGTCATCAAAACCAATATTAGCAGCATCTTGTTGGTTACTTCCGTAGTATACTTTATCTGGTCTCGCCCAATAAATTGCACCTAAGCACATAGGGCAAGGTTCACATGAAGTATATATAATGCATCCGTCTAATTGAAAAGAACCTAAGTTTTTACACGCATCTCTAATAGCGGTAACTTCAGCATGCGCTGTAGGGTCGTTTGTAGAAGTTACTTTATTATTACCGTGACCAACAATTTTACCATTTTTTACAACGATACATCCAAAAGGACCACCTTCATTGTTACTCATTCCTTTTAAAGCTGCTTTTACAGCTTCGCTCATATATTCTTCGTGTGTATTCATTTTTTGTTTTTTATAAAAAAAGGACTGCAAAACTAAGTGATTTGTTTTGTTTAATAGATTAATTTTTTAAAATTATTTTTTTGATATACGTTAATGTTGATATATAGTAGCTTATACCTTTAATTACTAGCCTCATGACATTTTTTTTAATTAATGTAACTATATTTTACAAATTTGTTATAAAACTAATCAATTATGAAATTATCATTTAAACTAGCTTTAGGATTGCTACTTGCATTGAGTACAATATTTTTAAATTCTTGTAAAGAGAATAAAAAAAAGCCAGTAAAAGTACAAACCGAAGTAGCTTATAATAAATTAGAAATTGAAAGCTTGTGTCAAAGTAATTGGTTTCCGCATTCTCAAACACCTGCACCTGATGAAGGAAAAGGAAGTCCGTTTGATACAATTAGTACTACCAATGCTATTTTTCATCAATGGTCATGGCAAAAGTTTTTATGGGTAACAAAACCTGAATATCAAATAGAAAAATTGTTTGTAAAATTAGAGGGAAAGGATATTCCATTGTATGTTGGACAAACTTTACCTTTATTTTTAAACCCCAAAAAAATGTATCAAGTAAATGCTCATCTAGAAAGTATAACATCTGTACCTGGAGCATCTGTCGTTTTAGAAGATACAGCACAAGCTGGTTCTTCAGGTATTTTAAAAACTAACCCAGCATATAATTCTGTTAATAATAAAGAAGAGACAGTATTTTACTCAATTCATGTTTCTCCGATATTAAAAAACGCAGCTAAAAAATTTAAAGACGCTATTTTAAATGGTTCATTAGCTAAAAACAATCTATCTTCCTTTCCTGTTGGATCTTTAGAATTAAAAGTCTCATGGACTTCAATTGATGCTATTCCAGCAAACAAACGTGCCAATTATTTTACAACCGTAGGAGCCGTAAATGATGGAAAAGGTAACTTTATTAATACAGAAGTAGCTTTATTAGGTATGCATGTTGTAGGAGTGGTAGAAAATCATCCTGAGTTTATTTGGGCAACTTTTGAACAAGATGATTTAGCTCCAAATTATGATAGGAAAAAAAATGTAGCAATTTCGTCTACAGATAAGTTATTATTTGCAAAAGATAAAACTACAGGAATTAATGGAATTACTTGGGATACAGCATCTTTATCAGCAAAAGAGAAATATAAAGCATATGATTTGTTTCAATACGGTGTGCCAAGAGATAGTGTAGGTAACTTTATGAAAACCTGCCAACAAGAACCTATTAATTTTGAAAATATAAAAAATATAAATGCTTGCGTAAAAAAACATTTAAAAGATGTATGGAATAATTATTTTTATAATGGTTCTATTTGGATAGATACTGATAAATTAAATACAGAGCAACAAGCAAAGTTATTAGTTGACTTGGGTAGTTCAGTAGGAGACGCTACTGTAGATTCATCAGCAAGAGGTTCTTTAAATAACGCTAATGTAACTATGGAAACTTATACACAAACATTTAAGAGTTCTATTGAAGACATAAAAGTAGATAACTTAGCAAACTGTTTTAGTTGTCATAACGCGGTTAGTTATACGGGTAATAAATCACCAATTTATTTAAGTCATGCTTTTAATTCTTATATTAAAAGAGCGGAAGGAAAAACATTTGATGAGGTAGAAATGTTAAAAGCAAAACAAGAAGTAAAAGAATTTATGAAAAATAGCTTAAAATAATTTTTTTTTAGATTGATTTTACACTGTTAAAGAAAAGTGTAAAAATTCAAAATCCCACTCATATGAGTGGGATTTTGTTTATCAACTAATTCAAATAATTTACACAATGAAAACAGTTTACAAGGCTCTTTTCATTATACTTTACTAACAAAGTACGGTGCAAATTTAGAAATAAAACTTTGTAAATTGTTTGATTTTTAGATATTTGACATTTTTTTAACGTTAAATAGTTAAAATGTTAAGGAATCATTAAAACTAACGTGCATGTTTGTGTGCTTTGTATGATGAACGTACTAAGGCACCACTTTCAACGTACATAAAGCCCATTTCAAGTCCTAAAGTTTCATATTTTTTAAATTGCTCAGGAGTTATAAACTCTTTTACAGGCAAATGTTTTTTACTAGGTTGTAAATATTGCCCAATTGTAATAACATCTAGGCCAACGTTACGTAAATCTTTCATTGTTTGAATTACTTCTTCTTCCTTTTCACCCAAACCTAGCATAATTCCCGATTTAGTACGCATTCCGTTTTCTTTTAAATATTTTAACACGCCTAAACTTCTATCATATTTGGCTTGTATACGAACTTCACGAGTTAAACGACGAACCGTTTCCATATTATGAGAAACTACTTCAGGAGCAACTTTAATAATTCGATCAATTAATTTTTCGTTTCCTTGAAAATCAGGAATTAAAGTTTCTAAAGTTGTGTTTGGATTAGCCCTACGAACTGCGTTTACAGTTTCTGCCCAAATAATAGAACCACCATCTTTTAAATCGTCTCTATCTACCGAGGTTAATACAGCATGCTTAATGCTCATTAATTTAATAGAACGAGCTACTTTTTCAGGTTCATCCCATTCTACAGTTTCTGGTCTTCCAGTTTTTACTCCACAAAAACCACATGAACGTGTACAAACATTACCTAAAATCATAAAAGTAGCAGTGCCTTCTCCCCAACATTCGCCCATATTAGGACAGCTACCACTGGTACAAATCGTATTTAATTTATATTTGTCTACTAACCCTCTTAATTCTGTATATTTTTTACCAACGGGTAATTTTACACGTAACCATTTTGGTTTTTTTACTCTTTTTGGTAGTACTACTGATTCGTTTGCCATTTTAATAAAAAATTGAAAAGCAAATTTACGAAGAAAACTGTTATAAATTAACTAAAAACCATAGACTAAATCCGATTAAAAAAAGAATACCTACAATACTTAAAATACGCAAGGGTAATTTGGGTTGATTTTTTTTAGGTGTATGCTTACTTGTAATTAAAATGTAGTTTACAATGGCATAAAAAGGAGCTGTTAAAAAAGATAAAACAGTAGCTATTTTTACTAAAAAGCCCATATCTGCTAAAAAATATTTTAAAATAATAAAGGTACCAATGGCTAATAAGAGTATCCAAAACCAATAGTTTAACTTTATTTTTTTATTGAAAACTAAATTAGTAGTTATCGACATGGCTCTTGGTGAGGCATCTAAGGTGGTTAAAGTAGTACTAAACATCGTTGTAAAGGCTGCAATACCTATAAATAAATAAGAAAAATCACCTAAATTTTTTGTATATAAATTAAGTAATTGCGAAGTAAATACGGTTCCTTTTGATGAAAAAGATTCTCCCGATTGAAACATTACCAATGCGCCAAGTATAACAAAACAAACGCCTAAAAATAAAGTACCTATATAACCAACATTAAAATCAAAAATTGCATATTTTGGTTTAATTTGTTCAAAGGTGGTTTTACTTTTTTCAACAGACCATATCGAGTGCCAAATAGAAATATCTAAAGGTGCGGGCATCCATCCTAAAAAAGCAATTAAAAATGTAATTTGAGCAGTTCCGCTTGGTACTATTTGTTGAAAACTAAATCCTCTTTTCGTGCTAAATAAAGCAATGCTTACTGCTATTATTGTGCTTATAGTTAATATAATAATGATATATTTCATTAAATTATCAAGCAATTTATATTTACCAATACTTAAAATAATGATACTTATAATAAGGATTGTTAATGACCAAGTTACCAAATCATTTGTGACACCAAATATAGTAGCAGCTATACTAGCGGTTACAATTGTTAAGGTAGCCTGAAAGGTAAACATTGTAATAAAATTTATAATGTAATAGCTAGTTAATACACCTTTGCCAAGTTTTTTATAACCATCTAATAAAGTTTCACCGGTCGCTGCAGCATAACGAGGACCGTATTGAAAAAAAGGATATTTAAAAATGTTAACAATTAATAAAGCCCATAATAAACCAAAACCAAAATCGGCACCAGCTCTTGTAGATTGTACTAAATGAGAAACACCTATTGCCGCACCAGCAAATAACAATCCAGGACCCAGTATTTTTGAAAGGGGTTTTTTCATAAAAGAGGATAAAAAAAGTTAAACTATAATTTAAAAATATTCAAAAATTGTATTGTTTTTCGAATATCTAAAATTTAAAACCTTGGTAAGTTAAGATTTCTTTATTATTTCAGCTAATAATTTTTTAGCCCTCAGTAATTTAACTTTAACATTATTAATAGGTTCATTTAGTTTTTCAGAGATTTCTTTATAACTTAATTCTTGAAAAAAACGCAAATTAATAACTTCTTGGTATTTTGGCTTTAGCTTTTTTATATCTTTTAATAACTTGGCTAAATTTTGCTCAGTGATAAGTTTGTCTTCAGGAGAAGGGGAGTTGTCGATAACTTTAAAAGCGGCTTCTTCTTGCTCTTTGGTAGTATCAATTAAGATAGAATTTTTTTTCTTCCGAAGAAAATCAATATATACATTTTTAGAAATGGTAATTAACCATGTTTTAAACTGATACACTTCATTAAAGGTATCAATTTTATCAAAAGCTTTTGAAAAAGTTCTAATTGTAATATCTTCAGCTTCATTATCATTTTTAATTTTTGATAGTTGATAATGATATACACTTGCCCAAAAAGTATCTAACAAAAAATTAAAAGAAACTTGATTCCCTTTTTTAGCTAGTTGAATGTGTTTGTGTACTTTTTCGTTATTTATATCCAAGATATGTATTTAGAAGTTGTATTGATAAATATACTGATTTTAGAATACTTTGTATGTATATAAGTAAATGATGATTATAAAAAAATATTTAACAGCCATAAATTTAACAAGTTTGCAAAAATTATGGCTGTTAAAAAGATTAATTGTTGTGTTGTGAATCTTCACAGGTATCAAACTGATCTGGTGTTTTACCACAAAAACCGCAAGCTTCACCACTTTCATTTAACATTGGGTTTTGACTAGCACAAGTACCGGCAAACTCTCCGTCTTTTTTTGCCCAAATTTTTATAGCAATTCCAGCAAATGCAAATGCTAATAATCCAATGGTAAGAAAAACTAATTTCATGTTTTTAAATTTTGTAGTGCAAAGATACAAATTACCTTATTTATAAATATAATATTTACGAATTTATAGCGTGACCTTTTTACTTTTTTAGGGTCATAAATAAGTACTAGAATATTAAAAAAATTACAGATGAAAAAGTATTTAGCAGAATTATTTGGAACATTTTGGCTTGTTTTTGGAGGATGTGGTAGCGCTATTTTTGCTGCAGGATTTCCTAATTTAGGCATTGGATTTGTAGGAGTTGCCTTAGCTTTTGGTTTAACTGTTTTAACAATGGCTTATGCCGTAGGACATATTTCAGGAGGTCATTTTAATCCTGCAGTTTCCTTAGGATTATGGGCAGGTGGTAAGTTTTCAGCTAAAGAATTAATACCTTACATCATATCTCAATTAATAGGAGCAATTTTTGGTGCAGGAGCTTTATATTTAATAATTTCAGGTAAATCTGATTTTGAATCAATTGGAAGCTTTGCCGCTAACGGTTACGGAAAATTATCGCCAGATGGTTATAGTATTTCAGCAGCTTTTATTACTGAATTTTTATTAACCATGTTCTTTTTGTTAATTATTTTAGGAAGTACCAATGAAAAAGCACCTAAAGGTTTTGCACCGATTGCAATTGGTTTAGGGTTAACATTAATACATTTAATTAGTATTCCGATTACCAATACTTCAGTAAATCCAGCAAGATCTATGAGTCAAGCATTATTTGCAGGAGGAGATTATTTAACTCAATCTTGGTTGTTTTGGATTGCACCAATTTCAGGAGCTATTGTAGGAGGTTTTATTCACAAAACTTTATTTGAAAAATAATAGATTATAGTATAACAAAAAAAGCCTCTAATAAAACGTTTTATTAGAGGCTTTTTTTAGGAGTTTAAAAACTGCTTTAATTCAAGGTAAGAATTAATTTTAATAGCTGTTTTTTCTTTGGTTATTACAGTTTTAATTTGTTTTGGAATAGCTAATTGAACATTTAAAGTATTTTCAACAATGTCTAAAAACTTAACAGGATGCGCAGTTTCTAAAAAGACACCTAAAAAATCTACTGTTGTTTTTTGATATTTTTTAATTCCTAAATATCCAACAGCTCCGTGAGGATCGGCAATATAATTGCTATTATTATAAATAGTTTTCATTGCTTTTCTGGTTTCATCATCAGTAAAAGAATATGATGAAAAAGCATTTTTTAGGTTATCTATATTGTTATTAAATAATTCTTGAATACGAATAAAATTACTTGGGTTACCAACATCCATGGCATTAGAAATGGTTTCTTTTGATGGTTTTGGATTATATTTACCGCTTTTTAAATAATTAGAAACCGTATCGTTTACATTCGTTGCAGCTACAAAATGTTTAATAGGCAAACCTAATTTTTGCGCCATAATACCTGCGCATATATTCCCGAAATTTCCACTTGGAACAGAAAAAACAAGGTCTTTATGTTGTTTGTAAACCTGTTTGTAGGCAAAGAAAAAGTAAAACATTTGTGGCAACCAGCGGGCGATGTTGATAGAGTTTGCAGAGGTTAATATGCGATTAATTCCATCATCTAAAAAAGCGGTTTTTACCATTTCTTGACAATCATCAAAAACACCATTTACTTCTAAAGCAGTAATGTTTTTGCCTAAAGTAGTTAGTTGTTTTTCTTGAATATTACTTACTTTTCCGCTTGGATATAAAATAACAACATCAATACCTTTAATACCTAAAAAACCATCAGCAACTGCGCCTCCAGTATCTCCAGATGTAGCTACTAATACGGTTACTTTTTTGTCATTATTTTTATTAAAATAACCTAAACATCGTGCCATAAATCGGGCACCAACATCTTTAAAAGCCATTGTAGGACCATGAAAAAGCTCTAAAGTAGTAATATTTTCTTCTATTGATACTAAAGGAAAATCGAAGGATAAAGTTTCTTCAATAATTTGTTTTAATGTGTTTTTTGGAATTTCATCACCTACAAATTGTTTGATAACTTCGTAAGCTATTTCGTTGTTTGAGTATTGATCAATATTAGCAATAAATTCTTTTGATAAAGGATTGATGTTTTCAGGAAAATACAATCCTCTATCGGGTGCTAACCCGTTAACTACGGCTTCTTGAAAACTTACGTTTGGCGATTTTTTATTAAGACTATAATAATTCATTTTAGATTTTTTTATTTCTTTTGGTAAAAGGATGCAATTTTTAATTTGTAGCTATTATTTTTATTCCCTCTTGATTTATGTTTGATGAAAATAATGTGAAATCTATATTTTTATCAGCATAAGCATTTTGTATCGCATCTTTTACTTTTACGACACTTTTATCTCCATTACATAAAGCAAAAATAGTTGGGCCAGCACCAGAAATTCCGGCACCTAAAGCACCTGCCTTGATGGCTTTATTTTTTACTAAATCAAAATGCGGAATTAAATGTTTACGAGCAGGTTCAACAATAACATCTGTTAACGAATTACTGATTAATTGGTAATCATTGGTGTATAAACCGCTTACCAATCCACCAACATTAGCCCATTGAGTAATAGCACTTTTTAAAGGAACTTTGTTGGGTAAAACATCGCGAGCATCTTTTGTTTTTACTTCAATTTGTGGGTGAATGGCAACTAATTTTAAATTATTTGGTACAGGCAATTTTATAATATCCAAAGGATCATAATTTCTAATTAACACAAATCCTCCAAAAATAGCGGCAGCTACATTATCGGCAATTGGAGTACCGCAAGCAGCTTCTTCTCCCAACATAGAAAATTTAGTTAGCTCTAATAAAGAAAAAGGACTACCTAAAAGCTTGTTTACACCAAAGGCAGCACCAGCCGAACTTGCAGCACTACTACCCAAACCACTTCCTGGAGAAAATCCTTTATGCATGGTTATTTCAATTCCAAAATTAACAGGATGTTGCTGTAACATAGCCAAAGCAACAACTCCTGCCGCATTTATAGTTGGGTCTAAACTTAATCCTTTAACCCCAGTAATTTGTGTTATTTTTACTCCTTTTTTTTCAGTTTTTGTAAAAGTCATTTCATCTCCCATATTTTCTACAGCAAAGCCCATAGAATCGAATCCGCAAGAAACGTTAGCAACAGTTGCAGGAGCAAATATTTTTATATAATTCATTTTGTTACAATTAAAAATTAATTATTACTTACTCTAATAACGTCTGCAAAAATCCCTGAAGCGGTAACATCTGCTCCCGCACCTGCACCTTTTATTAATAAAGGGTTTACAGGGTATCTATCAGTAAAAAATAACACAATATTATCGCTTCCTTCTAAATTATAGAAAGGGTGGTTTTCAGGAATATGTTGTAATCCGACTTTTGCTTTACCATCAGAAAAATCAGCAACGTACTTTAAACGACAATTTTTATTATTTGCTTCTTTGAAAAGTTGTTGGAAATTAGGTTCAAATTCAGTTAAACTTGTATAAAAATCTTCATTATTAGTAGTTTCTATGCTTTTTTCAGGTAAAAAAGCATTATTTTCAATATCAGATAACTCTAAATCATAACCGCTTTCACGGGCAAGAATTAATATTTTTCGAGCTACATCAACACCACTTAAATCAATTTTTGGGTCAGGTTCTGTGTATCCTTCATTTTGAGCTTGAGCAACAACATCGTGAAAAGTATTTGATGCATTAAAGTTATTAAAAACAAAATTTAAACTACCAGATAATACAGCTTGTATTTTTTGCACTCTATCACCAGAAGCAATCAAGTTTTTTAATGTATCAATAATAGGTAAACCTGCGCCAACATTGGTTTCAAATAAAAATGGCGCATTGTATTTTTTAGATACTTTTTTTAATGTTTTATAATTATCTAAATTAGAAGCACAAGCTATTTTATTACAGGTAACTACTGCAATGTTGTTGCGTAAATAACTTTCGTATGTTTCAGATACTTTTAAGTTGGCTGTATTGTCTATAAAAACAGCATTACGAAGGTTGTATGTTTTCGTTTTATTAAAAAAATCTTCTAAAATGGCAGGTTCTCCTTTTGCTAGTTTTTCCTTCCAACTATTCAAATTAATACCATTTTCATCAAAAGTCATTTTTTTAGAATTAGACATTCCAATTACTCGAATGTTTAATTTTAAATGTTCTTTTAAGTATTCTTTTTGCTGCTGTATTTGCGCTAAAAATCGTTCACCAACATTACCTACACCGGTAATAAATAAGTTAAGTTGTTTTATTTTTTCTTCAAAAAATTGCTCATGTAAAGTGTTTAATCCCTTTTTAGCATCTTTACTATCAATAACTGCGGATATATTTTTTTGTGAAGCACCTTGGGCAATGGCTCTAATGTTTACATTATTTTTACCTAAGGCACTAAACATTTGTCCGCTTAAACCTTGATGGTTTTTCATATTATCACCAACTAAAGCTAAAATTGAAAGTCCTTGTTCAATAATAACAGGTTTTATTTTACGACGTTCAATTTCAATTTCAAAAACAGTATTAATAGCTTTTGCAGCTTTTTCGGCATCTTCATCATAAACTCCCACACAAATTGAGTGTTCAGAAGAGGCTTGCGTGATTAAAACCACATTAATATCTTGATTAGAAAGTGTTTCAAACAAGCGTTTTGAAACTCCAGAAGCACCAATCATTCCGCTGCCTTCTATAGTTAAAAGTGTAATATCTTCGATATAGCTAATCCCTTTCACCAAATTTTTACTTTTAGCTTCTTTGGTAATTAATGTGCCAATATTTTCAGGTTCAAAAGTGTTTTTGATAACAATGGGAATTTCCTTTTCTAACACAGGTTGTATAGTAGGAGGGTAGATTACCTTTGCGCCAAAATGTGATAACTCCATAGCTTCTTGATATGAAATTTTTGGAATCGGAAATGCTTGTTTTACAATACTTGGATTGGCAGTATACATACCACTTACGTCTGTCCAAATTTGTAATTCATCAGCTTCTAAAGCAGCCGCATAAATTGCAGCTGTGTAATCAGAACCACCTCTGCCTAAGGTAGTAGTTAATTTGTTTTCTGATTTAGCTATAAACCCAGGTAAAACAACTACTTGATAGGTGTTTTGCTTAAAAAAGTCTTGACAATTTTTATTTGTAACTTCAAAATTAACTTGAGCTTTATTAAAAATAGCTGAAGTTGTAATTAACTCCCTACTATCTTTATAAGTTGCGTTTAATGTATTTTTTGCTATTTCAGAAATAATATATGAAGAAAGTAGCTCACCAAAACTACTTACCGTTGCCATTGTTTTAGGCGTAACTTCTTTTAACAAAAAACAACCTTCTAATAAGGTTTGTAATTCATTAAACAAATCATTTACTTTTTGATGTACTTTTGATTGTTGATTTTTAGCAACTAAATCATCAATAACTCGAAAATGTAATTGTTTAACTTCATTAAATGATAAAAAATAATTTTTATCATTAGCTGCGGCTTTGTTTGCTGAAGCAATTAATTTGTTTGTTGTTTTACCAAAGGCTGAAACTACAACAATTATCTTTTTATTGTTACAATTGTTAGTTATTATTTGAACTACTTTACTAATATTTGTACTGTTGGCTACCGATGAACCACCGAATTTTAAAACCTTCATTTTAAAAGGAATATGAAATAATTAATTATTGATTTTTTAAGGCTATTTATCTGTTTTCAATTTTTTGAAAAAATAAATATATACAGGATGATATGTAGTAAAATAAACCCCTAAAGGGTAATAATAATTGTAGTAGAAATAATGGTAGTGCCAACAAAAGAAGTCGTAAATTTTACGATCTCTGAAGAATTGATATTTCTTTTGTTGTTTAACATTGGATCAAATGTACACTTTTTTTTAAATAATTTTAATTTTTATTAAATTTTTATCATTAAAATAACAAAAAGAGTAATTATTGTGTAATTTTATACAGTGTTAGTTAGCATTAAGATATACCCAATGCTTATTTTCTTTACAAAAAGAGGAATTTTCATGAATTACGTCAACTTTACCGTTTTCCATAAAAAAAGCATTAAACTCAACAGTACCTTCTAAATCGGTAATTGAGCCTTTACTTGTGTTTAAAACCTCTAATTTGAGCCATTTCACAGACTTTGTCCATGATAAAATTTCTTTTTTTTCTTTATTTGAAGGACGTGTGCTAGAGTGATGACTTTCTTGTAAATAATTAATTTTAGCTAAAACAAAAGCACTGTATCTTGATCGCATTAAAGTTTCTGCGGTTAAAACAGTTTGTATGTTTTGATGTGCTTTTTCACAACAATCACTATATTTTTTTGATGGATTACAAGGGCATTGCATAGGTAAAAGTGTTAGTTTAAAAGTTGATTTTCTTTAGTTCTAAAACAGCGTTCCTCTCCTAAATATAACGGATTTCCATGTTTTTCAGACCAGAAACCTTCTAATATATCTTTCGAAATACATTTGTAAACAACCACTCCTTTATAAATATTTTTATCAGCTCCTTTGTAATTAAAATTAATAACTAAAATATTATTTTTAAAAAAACCAGTCCCTTTTTGTTCTTGTTCATTATTAATAACCCATTTAGCAATAATTCGCTTATTAGCGTCTAAAACTAAAGAAAGCACACCTTTATAAGTGTGCTTTTCTGCATCTTGATTATTACCAATAATGTTATATTTTCCTACTAAATCTTCAATTATCATTTTGTAAATAAAAACGTAAAACTACCATAAATTATAGCAATAACAAAAGAGTAGGGAAGTGTTACCTTATTTTTTCTTGTACCTCAACTTACCAATTTCAATTTGAATTGCTGTTCTTGCCAATATCGTAAAAATAAGTGCACCCATTGCCCAAATACCTAAAGTAACTCCAATTTCAATTCCTGTAGGCGTATATTCAGCTATTTTTCCGTAAGGTCCAGGAATAAATCCAGGAACGATTAAGCCGAACCCTTTTTCTATCCAAATTGCGATAAATAAAATTGTACAAGCAAAAAACAATACTTTAAAGTTATTACGAAGTTTATGAAACGTAAGTAATACAGTTGCTATAATATTTAAGGTAATAGCAGTCCAAATCCAAGGTAATAAAGCTGTTTTACCGTGCAATCCAAAAAATAAATAATAAGCACTTTCACTATGATGTGTAGGCGCATAAAACTCTTTAAACAACTCAGAAACTAACATAATTAAGTTAATTTGAGCAGCAACAGTAACTACTAAAGCTAGTTTTTTTATGGTTTTATTTTCTATTTTAAACTCGGTGTACGTTCTAATAATTGCTAAAACTAAAATAATTAAAGCAGGTCCAGCCGCAAAAGCAGATGCTAAAAAACGAGGCCCTAGTAAAGCGGTATTCCAAAAAGGTTTTGCTTGTAATCCTTGATATAAAAAGGCGGTTACTAAGTGAATTCCTACTGCCCAAAAAACAGAAAGTATGGCACCTGGTAAATACACATTTTTCTTAGATTCTTTTCCTTGATAATGCCTAAATAGTATATAAAATGGAATACTAATATTAATAAATAAGTAGCCGTTTAAGGCAATAACATCCCAAGTTAACATTGAATTTGGAAAGTTAAAAACACCTATAACAGGCATCATATGCCATAAAACAGAAGGACCTCCCATATCGGAAACCACAAAAGCTAAACACATAATTAATGCGGCAACCGCTAAACCTTCTCCAATTAATACTGCTTGTTTAAAGTCTACATCTTTTAAAACATAGGTTGGCATTACTAGCATAACTGCCGCTGCAGCCACCCCAACTAAAAAAGTAAAATTAGAAATATACAATCCCCAACTTACCCGATCTGTCATTCCGGTAACACTCAATCCGTGTTCTAATTGAATGGAGTAACAATACATACCAATTAGCATTATTAAAGTTAAAAACCCCATCCAGATATGATATCTTTTAGATCCTCGGGTAATAACATCTAAACTGTCTTTTATTAAACTTCCAAAAACTTTAAGTCTTCTCATTTTATTTTTTATTATAACGCTTCGTTTATATTTTATTTTGGGCGTTCCCTAACGGTCGGGCTTTTCGTTAAATCTTTTATTTGACAACTTTTCCGCTTCGCTCAAAGTGACAAATAAAAGGATATCACTGCAATCCCTAACGCAAAACCAATTAATCCATAAAATACCAGAACTTAGGTTCAGTACCTAAATCTTCTTTTAATCTGAATACTTTTTTATTTTCTAATACCCAACGAATGGTACTGTTAGGATCTAACAAGTTCCCGAAAATACGTGCACCAGTAGGACAAGCCTCTACACAAGCTGGATTTTTACCTGCTCTAGAACGTTGTACACAAAAAGTACATTTTTCCATCACCCCTTTTTTACGCATTCTATTTCCTAAATAATGCTGATTTTTATTTACCTCAGCTTCCGGAACCTCTGGTTTACTCCAGTTAAAACGACGACCATCGTAAGGGCAAGCTGCCATACAATATCTACAACCTACACACCAATCGTAATCAACCACTACAATTCCGTCTTCTTCTCGCCAAGTAGCTTGTACAGGACAAACTTCTACACAAGGTGGGTTATCACAATGAAAACACTGAGTTCCCATATAAAAATGTCCTTCCGCAGGAACTTCATGATAATAATTATCATCAGCTTCATTAAAATTAAACCCTTTTCCGTCTTTCATTTCATGAATACGGATGTATTCCATTTGCGAATTTCTATCTTGATTATTTTCCTCCACACAAGCACTTACACAATCCATGTATCCTTGGCACTTTGAGATATTAAAAGCGTACCCAAACAACACATCTTCTTCGGCATTTTTATTAGACATGCTAATATTTTTACCGGTACGTAATTGATAAGAGCGCACAAGTCGATCAACAGTTGCGTTTTTCTCTTTGTCATCCATCAATTTATAGTTCCCTTTAAATTGCTCTTCCCAATCTATTTGTGCTTTCTCTTTTGATTCTTCGCTAGCGGTTATACTGGTACATGACGAAGCTGCACCGGCTCCAATTAATAAACTTGCAGTTAATTTTTTAAAGGCAGATCTACGATCCATTTTTACATCAAAAACCTGATCAAAACCATCTTTATGCCTTTCATCACCAATAGCAGCATCAACTGCGGCTTCAAAAAACTCTTCGTTACTTAATTCTTCTTTTGGAGCATGAGAATTACAACCTCCAGAAGTACTTCCACAGCCACAACTTCCAGAAGACTCTTGTTTGGTTGTACTATTTAAATTCAACCTAAAATATTTTCCAATTCCACTCATATATTATATTTTCTATAAAATTGTTAGCATCAAAAAATGATGTTAAACAAATGTTAGGTTTATTGTCGTTGTTTTTCTTTTTTCGTATTAAATCGTGAAGGCCATTTGGTATCAAAACCTGGCGAATGCGGATTGTGACAGTTTACACAAGTCATCGATGCTCTTGGAGGCGCCCAACTTGCTATTTTTTTTCCGTGTGAACCACCTGTCCAATCTTTATATTGTTTTTGATGACATTGACTACATAATTTATAACTATTATTAAAGTCGATTTTATGCCCTGTTATACTTTTAAGATTATTCATACTGCTTCCATCATGGCAAGTAGTACAACTCATTGTATTGGCATCAGCATGATTTAATTTGATATTCCAGTGTGCTTTTTTTAATCCTTTACGTTGCATTTGCTGTAAAGGTTTGCTATGACATTCGGTACAAGCGTATGATTTTATTTCGCCTTTTCGTTCAGGAATAGAAAAAGTAATACCATTTTCGGTTACTTCTACTAATTTTAGATTTCCAATATATTTTTCTGATGAAATAGAAGTGCCGTTATAATGCTTGCTTTTTGCTTTAATTTTATCAGTTACACTATGATATTCTTCTTCTTTATGTTTACAAGAAGTGTTTATCAACAAAAAAGTGATACTTAAAATCCAAAAATGTTTTATGTAGTTTGTATTTATCATTGTTTTCTTATAAAATCTTTAATGGCTGTAAGTTCTTTCGTATTTGGTACATGACATTGCCTACAATTAACTCGCTCTGGATGAGAAACACGAATTTCTTTAGGAGCACTTGGTCCTGCATGACACGCCAAACAGTTTTCACGTAATTGTGTTTGATGTGGTATTACAGGTGGACTTGTAACTAAAGCGTTATTGTTACCTACTTTAGGTGCATGTACTTTTGCAAAATTACCTGCTTTAAATAAGGTTTTTGATTTTTGAGGAACATGACATTGTTTGCAATTAACCAATTCAGGGTGCGGAGTTACAGGAGTATAAGCATTAAACTTAGCTACAAAACCACCATTTTCATGACACTTTAAACAAGTATTATCACCAATATTTTGACGCTCTTCTATAGCATGTGGAATACTTGGAGGAGCACCATGATAGGCTCTATTATCATAATAATCATCTAAACTTCTTTGATGTTCAAAATCTGTTGGCATATTGGTATAATCTAAAGCATGTTCAGATCTTTTAAAAACTCCTGCCTCTGTTGGTATTATAGGTGTGTTTTTGTCGCTTTCTAGCGGAATGTAAGCATCTTCTTGTCCTTGATAATAGCTATAATTCCAAATAGTAATAAAAGCGATAAACAACACTACAAATAACGATATGATTCCTAGTCGTTTTCTCATAATCTATGCTTTTTCTATTTTAACAGCACATTTTTTGTAATCAGGTTCTTTAGAAATAGGGCAAAAAGCATCTAAAGTAACATCATTAATCATCATGTTTTCATCAAAAAACGGTACAAAAACTTGTCCTTTTGTAGGTAAACCTCTTTCATTGATAGAAGCAGGTAAAACACAAGATCCTCTCTTGGAAGTTACTTTTACATTTTCACCATTTCTGATGTGCATTTTTTTAGCATCTTCAGGATGTAATTCAACATAAGCATGTGGTACAGCTTTATGTAAAACAGGTATTCTTCTGGTCATAGAACCAGTGTGCCAATGCTCAATAACTCTACCTGTATTTAACCAAAACGGATAAGTTTCATCGGGCATTTCAGGAGCTGGTTCGTAAGGTCGTTGCCAAATAACAGCTTTACCATCTGGTTTACCATAAAAGTGAAAATCTTCTCCGTTTGTACAAGCAGGATCGTATTTTGAATTGAATCTCCATTGGGTAGATTTTCCTTCAACATAAGGCCAAATTGCACCAGATTCTTTCTTTAATACTTCTAAAGGTGCCATACCATGTTTAGCTCCTTCATGGAACTGACGATATTCGTTGTATATTTCTTCTACGTGATTTTCTTTACTGTATGGAAACAAATCACCAAATCCCATTCGTTTGGCAACTTCAATAAACATCCATGCATCTGGAGTTGCATCACCAGGAGCTTCTACCATTTTATTCCAATGTTGGGTTCTTCTTTCAGAATTACCATACAATCCAGATTTTTCGATATGCCAACTTGCAGGTAAAATAACATCAGCTACATCAGAAGTAGGTGTAGGAAATACGTCAGAAACCACTACAAAACAAGATTCTTTTTCCATCGCAGGTCGATAACGACTTGTTTTTGGTAGGGATACTAATGGGTTGGTTGCTTGTGTCCAAATAAATTTAATTTCACCTCTATCAACAGCTCTAAACATTTCGGTAGCGTGATAGGTTGGTTTAGATGGTATTTTTTCAACAGGAACTTTCCAAATTCTTGCCGCCATTTCTCTATCTTTTTTATTCATTACAACTCCATGTGGTAATTTGTGCGTAAAAGTTCCTACTTCACGAGCGGTACCACAAGCTGATGGTTGCCCTGTTAAAGAGAAAGGTCCGTTACCAGGTTGTGAAATTTTACCTGTTAATAAGTGAATGTTATACACTAAGTTATTCATCCAAGTTCCTCTGGTATGTTGGTTCATTCCCATACACCAATAAGAAACTACTTTACTATTTGGATTTCCGTAAATAGCAGCTAAATATTTAATATCTTTAACTGATACTTTAGAATATTTAGCCACTTTTTCAGGCGTATAATCTTCTAAAAAAGTTTTGTATTCTTCAAAATTTATTTTTTCAGGCTTGTCTTTAAATTTAAAATTATCTTCTAAGCCATAGCCTATATTTGTAGTTCCTTTATTAAAACTACAATGTTTTTCTACAAACGATTTATTTACCCAACCATTATTTACAATTTCATAACAAATTGCATTGGCAACAGCTAAATCAGTTTGTGGTTCAAATAAAATTGATTTATCAGATGCCATACTAGAGCGTGTTGTTCGTGTAGCAAAATCAATAATTTTGGCACCTCTACTATTTTTTTGAGATAACATTCTTGAAAATAAAACAGGATGCATTTCTGCCATATTATTACCCCAAGTAATAAAATAATCAGCATGTTCAATATCTTCATAACAACCCATTGGTTCATCTGCTCCAAAAGTTGTTAAAAACCCTGTTACAGCACTTGCCATACAAAGACGTGCATTACAATCTAAGTTATTGGTACCAATGGCTCCTTTCATTAATTTTGAAGCGATATAACCTTCGGGAATTGTAGATTGCCCTGAGGTATACATTGCAACTGAATCTTTACCATGTTTATCTATGGTAGTTTTCATTTTATCAGCTACAATATCTAAAGCATCGCTAATAGGAGTTTTTACGTACTTACCATTCTTTTTTACTAAAGCATGTGTTAATCTGTCGCTAGATTGAATACACATAGTTTGGTGGTAACCTTTAACACATAAAAGTCCTTTATTTACTGTGGAATTAGGGTCACCTTTTACAGCGATAGCTTTTCCGTTTTCTACACCAACTAAAATACCACAACCTACCCCGCAAAAACGACAAGGTCCTTTTTTCCAATCTAAATTACCTTCAGGTATTCCTGCTAATTGTTCACTTGCAAAAATAATTCCAGGAAACATGGTTGCTGCTGCTGTCATTGCTGCAGTTGCAGCCATTTTTTTAATAAAACTTCGTCTACTTGTTAAAGAGGCGCTCATATCTTATTTATTTTATAGGTGTATTAAATCCAGAAACCAAGGCTAATAACTTTAAGCTATCTAGGGTTTCTATAGTTTCTTTTAAACTTTTATCTTCTATATCATCTTTTGTTTCGGTAACAAGAACTAATACGTTTTTGTTTTCGGCAGGTATTATTTCACATCCATTAATAACAGCAAGCGCTTTTTTAAGTTCTTCCTTTTTTCCTTCATGTGGATGTGCTAAATAACTTTTTATAGGCATAGAAAATAGTTGTTTAATTGTTTTACAAATTAGAGAATTATAAGAAGAGAATTACATGATAATTATCACTATTTCAGTTCATTATATTTTTTAAAACATAACGGTTTGCTTTTATTTCCTTGTTAGATAGGGGTTTGTTAGATTTTAAAAAATGGAATAGTGAATTAATTTGTTTTGAATCTAAATAAAAAAAGATCATGATTTATATCATGTTTATTGTTTGATAGACGAAGTATTTTTGAAGAACAGTATAAGATTATGGAATATAAAATTAAAAGTAAAATTTGGATTGAAATTGATGATAAAGTGTTTTTAGGAGCAGGGAGAATAAAATTATTAAAGTCTTTAAATATCACTAAATCTTTATCAAAATCAGCTAAAGAACTAGGAATGTCTTATAAAAAAGCATGGAATTTAATTGATTCCGTTAATAAAAGTTCAAAAAAACCAATTGTAATAAAATCAGTAGGAGGAAATAGTGGAGGTGGAACAATTTTAACTCCTTACGGTATTCAAATGATTGGAGTTTATGATACAATTAATAATAATTGTTGGAAACATTTAGATAAGCAACTAATGAAACTAAAAATAATTGATTAAACAATAAAAGATAAAAATATCTTTTTATGATATTAATCATGTTTTTACATAACTAACAGTTTTAATTTTGTATATAATTTAAAAAGTCAACCGATGAAAACAAAACTTTTAATTTTAACCTTATTACTAAGTCTTACATTTTATTCATGTAAAGAAACGAAGAATGAAACCGTTAAAGAAACTTCAAATACTACTGAAAAAATTGATAAAGGGCAATCTGCAGTAATTGATAAAGATTCTGAACCAAATGCATTACAAGTAGCGGCCTCTTTAGATGATTTTAAAACACTTGTTGTAGCGGTCAAAGCAGCCGAATTAGAAAATGCTTTAGTAAACGCAGGACCATTAACTGTTTTTGCTCCCGTAAATGGTGCTTTTGATAAGTTGCCAAAAGGAACAGTAGCAGCATTATTAAAGCCTGAGAATAAAGATCAATTAGCATTTATTTTAAAAAATCATGTTGCTCCAGCAAATTATACTGTTGCTACTTTAGATAAAAATGTACGTAAAAAAAGAAAATTATATATGGCATCTGGTAAATATCTAGAAGTAACAAAAGAAGGAGATCATTTATTTGTAGGAGGAACCAAAATATTAAAATCAGTAAAAGTTAGTAATGGTTGGATACATGTTATTGGAGATGTATTAGTGCCAAGTGATAAATAAAAATTAAAGTCAATCAATAAAAATTTATTAAAAATGAAATTACAAAATGTATTCCTAGTAATGTTAATAGCATTATTTATTAGTTGTGGAGGTGGAGAAAAAAAGGATACCTCAAATAGTAAAAAACCTGCAAAAAAAGCAGCAGTAAAAAAAACTGAAACTAAAAAAACAACAACTAAAAAAGTAAAAGAAGAAGGAACAATAGATTTAAATAACAAAGGAATTGGCCCTATTAAATCAGTAGAGTTAGCAGAAACAATAGATAAAGCTATGGCAGATAAAGGAGCTAAAGTTTTTAAAAGTAAATGTTCAGCTTGTCATAGAACCAATAGAAAATTTATTGGACCAAATCCTACAGGAATTTTAAAAAGACGTTCTCCTGAATGGGTAATGAATATGATTATGAATCCTGAAGAAATGGTGAAAAATGATCCTATAGCTAAAGAGTTATTAATGAAATTTAATGGGTCGCCAATGGCAAATCAGAATTTAACTAAAGATGAAACAAGACAAGTTTTAGAATTCTTTAGAACATTATAATAATCAAAATAAAAACTTATGAAAACAAGTTATAAATTTTTAGCATTATTTTTATCAATCGCCTTTTTATTAGTAGGTTGTGGTAATAATGGAAGCAGTAGTAATAAAAGTGCTTTAAATAGCAGTAAAGCAGAAAAAGTATATGTTGCTCCAGGAGAACATGACTCACATTATGCATTTATTTCTGGAGGTTATAGCGGAAACTTAACTGTTTATGGTTTACCATCTGGTAGAATGTTTAAAGAAATTCCTGTTTTTTCTCAATTTCCAACTACAGGTTACGGATATTCTGAAGAAACAAAACCAATGTTAAATACTTCTTTCGGTCAAATACCTTGGGATGATTCTCATCACCCAGATATTTCTCAAACAAATGGAGAGTTAGATGGACGTTGGATTTTTATAAACGGTAATAACACACCACGTATTGCTAGAATTAGCCTTACAACTTTTGAAACAGAAGAAATTATAGAAGTTCCTAATAGTGCAGGAAACCATAGTTCTTCATTTATTACTGAAAATACAGAGTATGTAGTTGCAGGAACACGTTTTTCTGTTCCAGTACCACAGGTTGATATGCCTATTAAAGAATATAAAGGAAACTTTAAAGGAGCTTTATCTTTTATAAAAGTAGATAAAGAAACAGGTAGAATGGGAATTAAATTCCAAATATTAATGCCAGGGTTTAATTATGATCTTTCCCACCCTGGTAGAGATAAATCACATGGATGGTTTTTCTTTACTACTTATAATACAGAGGAAGCAAGTACTTTATTAGAGGTAAATGCATCACAAAATGATAAAGATTTTATTGCAGCTATTAACTGGAAAAAAATTGAAGAATATGTAGATAATGGTGGAGGTACTAAAATGCCAACAAACTATGCACATAATGTATATGATGAGCATACGCATACGGCAACTTCTACAATGGTAAAAGAAGTATTAACAGTAAACCCAGCAGATATTCCTGGAGCAATTTATTTTTTGCCAACTCCAAAATCGCCACATGGTTGTGATGTAGATCCAACAGGAGAGTATATTATTGGTAATGGTAAACTATCAGCAGATTTAACAATTCACTCTTTTCCAAAAATGTTAGAAGCTATCGAGAACAAGAAATTTGATGGTGAAGCTTATGGTATTCCAATTTTAAATTATGAAGATATTTTAGCAGGTTCAGTTCAATCTGGAGGATTAGGACCTTTACATACTGAGTTTGATGATAAAGGAAATGCATATACAACATTCTTTATTTCATCAGAAGTTGTAAAATGGAAATTAGGAACTTGGGAAGTAATTGATAGAAAGCCAACCTATTATTCAGTAGGTCACTTAACAATTCCTGGAGGAAATTCAAGAAAACCTTTTGGTAAGTATATGTTCGCTATGAATAAAATTACAAAAGATCGTTATTTACCAACAGGCCCAGAATTAGAACACTCTGCTCAGTTATATGATATTTCAGGAGAGAAAATGGAATTATTATTAGATTTTCCAACACACGGAGAGCCTCATTATGCTGCTGCAATACCAGCAAGTATTATAAAAGAAAAATCTAAGAAAATCTATAGATTAGATGAAAATAAGCATCCATATGCTATTACATCTCCAGCAGATGCAAAAGTAGTAAGAGAAGGGAAAGATGTACATATTTATATGTCTATGATTAGATCTCACTTTACACCAGATAATATTGAAGGTGTTAAAGTAGGAGATAAGGTGTTTTTCCATATTACAAATCACGAACAAGATTTTGATGTACCTCATGGATTTGCAATGATTGGAGCTAACAATTCTGAATTATTAATAATGCCAGGACAAACTAAAACACTTACCTGGGAGCCTAAAAAAGTAGGTATTTGGCCGTTTTATTGTACAGATTTTTGTTCAGCTTTACATCAAGAAATGCAAGGTTATATAAGAGTTTCACCTAAAAAATCAGATATCAAATTATCTTGGTCTTTAGATGATGAATAAAAGCTATAATTAATAGTTGATTTTTTTGGTTGATGGGCTGCTTGTTGTTTTAGATTGATATACTTACACAGGCAGCCTTTAATCAAATAAATATTAACACATCTTAAAAAATAGAACTATGAAAAAAGCAGGTATAATTATGATTATCGGCTCTTTACTATTATTGAGTTTATTTAAGTTTCCTTTATGGAATATTATGCTTGGTGCTCCGCAATATCCTGAACCTTTAGGAATGAATATTCATATAGATGGTATTAAAGGGGTTTCGGAATTTGATTTAACAAATATTGATGGTTTAAATCATTATATAGGTATGAAAGTAATACCTAAACCAACAGATATGTGGGAGTTTTCAATTTTTCCAAAAGTAATAAGCACCATGGCAGCATTAGGAGTATTAATAGGTTTACTCGGCTTTTTTAGTAAAGTTTCTTATAAATGGTTTATTGGTTGGTTTATAATAATGGCTGTTTTAGGAATGCTAGGTATGTATGATTTTAATGAATGGCTTACATCATACGGAAGTGATTTAGATCCGCATGCCATTATAAAAGTAGTAAACCCAGATGGTACCCCTATGAGTTATAAGCCACCATTATTAGGATATCAAAAAATGTTGAATTTTGATGTTACTTCTTTGCCACACACAGGAGGTTATTTAATGTTTGTAGGTATGGCACTTACTGTTGTTGCATTTTTTGTAGGTAAAAAGGAAGCTAAAATTTAAAAAATGGATTACAAAAAAATAAATTATTTATTTCTTATAGTTCTTTTATTAATAGGATGTACTATAAGTCCTAAAGAAATAGAATACGGAAAAGACGCATGTAGTTTTTGTAAAATGATGATTGTTGACACAAAATTTGCGTCAGAAATAGTAACAAATAAAGGAAGAGCTTTTAAGTATGATGCCATAGAATGTATGTTGTCTGATATCAAAGAAAAAAGCGAAAAAAAACTAGCATATATATTAGTAACCGATTATAACGAGCCTAAAAAATTAATTGACGCAACTAAAGCAACTTTTTTAATTAATCAAAACATCAAAAGTCCGATGGGAGCAAATCTTTCAGCTTATATATCAAAGGAGAAAGGGCAATTAAACGGAACAGAATTGTATGATTGGAATGCTATTAAGGCTCAATTTAAAAATTAAAGAATCTAATTTTATATTAGATTAAAGTTTAAAATCAACCAAAAATGAAAACAAAATATTTTTTGTATAGCATAATTATTGCCTTTTTTTTAGGTAAAACTACATTTGCTCAAACTATAAAAAGTAATAAACAATGTGTGCATTGTAATATGGTAATTAAAGATAAATTACATAAAGCACAAGTTATAACACCAGCTCAAAAAAAACTAAATTTTGACGCGATTGAATGTTTATTAAATTATTCTAAAACTCAAAAAGAAGCTTCATTTACCAAACAATTAGTTGCAGATTATTTAACAGGAGAATTAATTAATGCTACCAAAGCAACTTATTTAATAAGTAGCCAAATTAAAAGCCCGATGGGAGCATATTTATCCGCCTTTAAAGATAAAGAAGCTGCAAAAAAGAATCAGAACACCAAAACAGGTAAGCTATTTACTTGGAAAGAAATACAATTAGAATTTGTAACAAGAAAAGTTGGCGCAACTAATCATAGTCATCATAATCATAACAGACCAGATGCTCATGCTCCGATAGGTGTAATGGGTGATCATTTACATGCAAAAGGAGGTTTTATGGTTTCTTTACGTTATATGAATATGGATATGAACGGTAATAGAACAGGAACTTCAACTATTAATGATGCAGCTATTTATAATTCATATATGGTAGCACCTCAAAATATGAGTATGGATATGTATATGTTAGGAATTATGTATGCACCTTCTGATAAATTAACATTATTATTAATGCAAAATATTGTAAAAAACAATATGGATTTAAAAGCAAAAATGATGATGAACGGTATGACAATGCTTCACGATTTTTCAACAAATTCATCAGGGTTAGGAGACCTAAAAATAGGCGCTTTATATAATGTATATAATAAAGAAAATACTTCTATTCATTTAAACGGAACATTAAATATACCTGTTGGAAGTATTACAAAAAAAGACGATACTCCAATGATGAGTGATGCAAAATTACCGTATGCAATGCAATTAAGTTCAGGAACTTTTGATGTTACTTTAGGAGCTACTTATAAAGGGAATACCGAAAGTGTTTCATGGGGAATTCAACCATTATTTACTTTTAGAACAGGAAAAAATAGAGAGGATTATAGATTCGGTAATTCTCAACAAATTAATTTTTGGGGAGCTTATAAATTAGCAGATTGGGTTAGTATTTCAGGACGGTTTTTAGCTGTTTCAGAAGGAGAAATATCAGGAAAAGATTCAATGTTAAATCCGATGATGGTTCCAACAGCAAATACCAACAATTATGGAGGAGAAAAAATTAAATCATTTTTAGGGTTTAATTTTATGTTCAATCAAAATTCGGAATTAAAAAAAATTAAGTTAGGTGTTGAGGTTGGTGCTCCAATTTATGAAAATTATAATGGTGTACAAATGAATGAAAATAGATCTTTTCAAATAGGATTAAAATACTCAATATAAATGTATGCAATACTTGTTTTTATACATATCATAGCTGCGTCAATTTGGGCAGGAGGACATTTAATTTTGGCTATCAGAATTTTACCAAAAGCATTAAAAAAGAATGATTTTTCAATCATACAAAATTTTGAAAAATCATACGAACCAATAGGTTTACCAGCTTTGTTGATTCTTATTGTAACGGGTTTTTGGTTGATTTTTATTAGAATCCCTAATTTTTCAGATTGGTTTTCTTTTCATGAGCATTTGCCAAAACATTTATTAATAAAATGTATTTTATTAATTATAACTTTAGTGTTGGCGGTGCAGGCACGCTTTTTTTTAATTCCCAATAAAAAATTAAAACCATTAGCAGTCCACATTATTTTGGTAACTTTAGTGGCAGTTTTATTTGTATTAACAGGTGTTAGTTTAAGAACAGGAATGTTATTTTAAATGAAGAAAAAAATCACGAATTATATTACCGTAGTCATATTTCTACTTATAGGAACATCATTATATGCTCAAAAAATAAATGTATGTTTAAATTGTAATGTAAAAACAATAAAATCAGCCATTGCAAAGGCCTCAAAACACGATACGATTATAATAGGAAAAGGGGTATATAATGAATATGATATTTTAATAAATAAACCATTAACTATTTTAGGTGATAAAGAGGTTGTTATTGATGGTAAAAAGAAAGGATATATTTTAAAAATAGCAGCAGATAGTGTAACCGTAAAAGGACTTACATTAAAAAATGTAGGTAAAAGTTATACCAAAGATTTTGCTGCCATTTATGTTTCTAGAAGCAAATATTTCAATATTGAAAATGTTAGATTAAAAAAAGTTTTATTTGGTATTTTAATTGAAAAATCACATCATGGTATTGTAAAAAATAATCATATTTCTAGCGATGCAATTGAAGAAGCTGGCTCAGGAAACGGAATCCATATGTGGTACAGTTCTAATATATTGGTAAAAAACAATGAAGTTCATGATTTAAGAGACGGAATTTATTTTGAGTTTGTAACACACAGCAAGGTTATTAATAATAAAAGCTATAATAATTTACGTTACGGATTGCATTTTATGTTTTCTAATAATGATGAATATCTTAATAATACCTTTTCAAATAATGGTTCGGGGGTTGCCGTAATGTTTTCGAAGTTTATAAAAATGAAGAAAAATACTTTTATTAAAAATTGGGGAACGGCTTCATACGGTTTGTTGTTAAAAGAAATTTATGATGCAGAAATTATTAACAATACATTTCAAGAAAACACAATAGGAATTAATGTTGAAGGATCTACGCGTATAAATTATGTAAAAAATAATTTTATTAGAAACGGGTGGGCTTTAAAAATAGCTGGAGCTTGCTATGCTAATAAATTTTTGAAAAATAACTTCTTACATAATTCTTTCGATTTATCATACAATAGTAAACTAAACGATAATAATTTTAATAACAATTATTGGAGTGAATATACGGGATATGATTTGGATAAAAATGGAGAAGGAGATGTGCCTTACAGACCTGTAAAATTGTTTTCATATGTGGTAAATAAAACACCAGAAGCTATTGTTTTACTACGTAGTTTATTTGTTGATATAATTAATTTTTCTGAAAAAGTATCACCTGCATTTACACCTGATAATTTGGCGGATAAAAAACCATTAATGAGAGAAGTAAAATGATAAAAATTGACAACCTACATAAAAAATTCGGAAAAGTTACCGTGTTAAAAGATCTGAATTTAGAGATAAAATCAGGTGGTATTTTTGCAATTCTTGGTCCAAATGGTTCAGGTAAAACAACGTTGATTAAAAGTGTTTTAGGAATGGTTATTCCTGATAAAGGAACCATAAATATTAATAACAAAGCAATTTTAAAAAAGCATCAATACCGTAATAATGTTAATTATTTACCACAAATAGCAAACTTTCCAGGTAACCTTACGGTATCTGAATTAATTCAGATGATAAAAGATATTAGAACCAAAACAGCTAATGATAAAGAGTTGGTAGCTCTTTTTGATTTGCATCCGTTTTTAAAGCAAAAACTAAGTAATTTATCAGGAGGAACAAAACAAAAAGTAAACCTTGTTTTAACTTTTATGTTTGATAGTGAGTTAATTATTTTAGACGAACCAACAACGGGTTTAGATCCTATTTCATTAATACGATTAAAAAAAATTATTCAGACAGAAAAAACAAAAGGAAAAACAATTTTAATTACTTCACACATTATGAGTTTTGTGGAGGATATTTCTGATGAAATAGTGTTTCTGTTAGATGGAAAAATCCATTTTAAAGGAAGAATAGAGACATTGAAACAACAAACCAATCAAACCGATTTAGAACACGCAATAGCCACTCTTTTAACTACTGATTATGCTTAAAATATTAAAATACAGTTTTTTCGATTTATTAAGAAGTAGATGGAGTTATGTGTACTTTTTTTTCTATTTAATAATTGGTTTTGTGCTATTGTTTTTAAATAATGATACCTCAAAGGCAGTAATTACATTAATGAATATTATAGTAGTGTTAACTCCGTTAATAGGTACAATTTTTGGTGTTATGTATTACTATAATTCCCGAGAGTTTACAGAACTTTTATTAGCCCAACCTTTAAAAAGAACTACTATTTTTTTAGGACAATACATAGGAGTTTCTTTATCACTTTCATTAAGTTTAGTTTTAGGATTAGGAATTCCGTTTTTAGCATACGGTGTTATGCAATCTACTGCTATTTTTAACTTTATATCACTCTTATTTGTAGGTGCTTTTTTAACCTTTATTTTTGTCGCTTTGGCTTTTAATATAGCATTATCAAACGAAAATAAAATTAAGGGATTTGGGTATGCTATTTTACTGTGGCTCTTCCTAGCTGTTATTTACGACGGATTATTTTTAATATCATTAGTTGTTTTTCAAGAATATCCGTTAGATCAATTTTCGTTATTTGCAACGATGTTTAATCCTATAGATTTATCAAGAATTTTAATTTTATTAAAGTTAGATATCTCTGCTTTATTGGGCTATACAGGCGCAGTATTTCAAAAGTTTTTTGGTACAAACTTCGGAATGATTTTATCTTCTTTAGTCTTAATTCTATGGACTTTTTTACCAACTTTACGTATTATTTCTAAATCTAAAAGAAAAGATTTTTAGCTTGTTTTTTTGATATATCACATTATCATAATTAGTTTCTCTTAATAGAGATATTTTTATTTTATAAAGGATTAAAAGATCTTTTATTTTAAAGCTAATTAATTATGTTATCAAAAAAACAAGCTAAAACATTTTTTTTTGGAGGTACTTTAGTAACGTTTTTGATTTTCATCGGGTTAACTATTTACTCTTTTCCAGAGAGTAATGATCAAACCAATTATGAAGAATTGACAGAATCAGTCATCTTCAGTTTTTATTGGATGCTTACATTGTTTCATGTAATACATGTTTTGGTAGGTTTAGTAATTTTAATATCTATTTATTTTGGAATTAAAAAGAAAACTACACGATTAGAAGATGTTGAAGCTAGCGCCGATTTTTGGCACATGTGTGATTTATTTTGGTTGCTATTATTTCCTATAATCTATTTATTTTTTTAATATGAACAAGATATCAATAATCACTTGGATAAGTTTAGTATTATTAACCATAGTATCGACATCATTTTCTAATTTAGATAATAATTTAGGCGCACTTTTGATTATAGGACTGGCTGTTTTTAAATTTTTAGTAGTTGGACTTTCAGTTTATGGAATTAAAAAAAGCACATACTTTTTGGAAAGTACTTTTGTTGTGTTTTATTATAATATACGCAATTTTAGTATTAATTATTTAAGAAAAATATGTTGACCATTAATTTTAATGTCTTCAGAAAATTCTTGAATAGATTTATCTTTAAAATCAATCATTAATTTCTTTTTAAAAGGAGCTACGGTAAAATGAACAGGACATGGGTTTTTGTCATTGCAAGAAGATAATCCCATAAAACAATTGTCAAATTTTGTGGTTCCGTCTATGCATTTAATAACACTCCAAAGGGTGTTGTTTAAATTGTGTTTGTTTAAATAAAAACCTCCAGTTGGACCTTTTGAAGAAGATACCAGATTGTTTTTGGTAAGTTGTTGCAATAGTTTTGCTAAAAAAGGTTGAGGAACTTCTAATTCTTCCGCAATTTTTTTAACCCCAATTTTTTTATTTTCATCAACATGAACCGATAAGTATAATACAGATCGAATAGCGTATTTACAAGCGTTAGATAACATCTAAATAATTTTAGATAAAAATAATAAAAAAGATGTTTATGTCTTTAATTATTGTCTTTTAAATTGATTTGAAAAAATAATAAGTATTGCTATAAAAAAAATACTACTAACGATAACTAGGTATAATGAATGATTACTGATTATAAAAAGCTGTCTCCAAATAGTAACCCCTTTGTAAAAAATAATAATTTCGGTTAAAAAAAATGCGATAAGGTAAAACAACATGCTTTTTTTAGAAAGCTGTATTAACTTAAATTGATGTGAAAAAAGGAGAATAGAAACGCTAACTACACCTAAAAATGTCCAGTGTAAATAACCTATAATTAAATTAACATTAGTCGAAATTGCATTTGCTATGTTTGGAATTGTGCCAACAAGTTGAAATAGTAATTTTATCGCAAAAAGAATAGCAATTAATTTTATTGATTGACGAAATGGATGTGAAAACTTATTATTGAATTCATCTTTAAAAGAATTTATTTTTTTTACTAAAATATAAAAAGCAATTAACTGTATAAAGGCGCCTATAAATGATATTATATAAATAATAAGTTTTGGTTTCATCCATAGTAATGAAATACCAAAGGTTAGTATTATACCTATATTCATTAGCCAAAAAATAGGATTAAAAGTTTTTTTAGTAAATGTGATTTTATATTGTTCTAAAATATAAATGCCTATGCCTAAAAGAGTCAAAATAAACCAACCATTGTACTGAAAGTGAAGGTAAAAATAAATAGCATTTCTATATAAACTAGAGCCTGATCCGGCTGTTTTCATAATAATACCTAATGTCCAAGGGCCAAGGCTAGAAATAATCATATACCATAAAGCAACACGAATACAAGCATAGGAATTTGTTTTCTTTAAAGTTAACGGTGTGTATTTAAAAACTAAATGAGCAAATACATAAGAAGCAAGTAAAAAAAGTGTTGAAAAAAGAATAGAGAATGCTGCATAGCCAGTAAAAGGAAAAGTAATTAACATTCCTATTATGATAAATTGCGTAGCCCAAAATAAACGTTTGTATTTTAAATTAATAGCAACTTTACTTAAATACATCTTAAAAATGAGTGTAGTTAACGCTGTATAAACCCAGCCTAACAAAGCAATATGAGAATGTGTATGTACTATAAAACGGTAGTTTATAGGTAAATCAACTATGGTGAAAAAACGAAGTAAAACACCCAAGAAAGCAATTATTGAAAAATAACTTAAAGCTATTTTACTATGGTTTTTTAAAAAATTAAAAGAGGTGGTCATATTTGCAAAATAAAGTATTCAATAGTGCAAAAATTATGATATTTATCATGTAAAAAGAGTATTCATTATGAATACTCTTTTTTTGTTTTAAAGTCATTTTATTTTAGTTCTTTTTCTAAAGCAATTGATTTAGGGTGTAAAATATTATTTTCTAAGTGTATATGTTGATGTAAATCTTGTTCAAATTCATCTAACTTAGCATATAAAGCTTTAAAAGTATTGCAAGCTTCGGCAGGGGGAGTATAGTTATTTGTTAAAGTAGCAATTTCTTTAAAAATGTCACCAGCACTTTCATGTTCTTGTTCCATCATTCGAATAGGATTATTTACGGTTCCGAAAGGGGCTGAAATATTTTTTGTACCTGATTTTTTAGCATCAACTAATTGTTTGATGAAAGGAAATAAAATCTCTTCTTCTTTTTGCATATGCGCTAATAATTCATTGGCAACTTCATGAAAAAGTTGATTTATTTTTACAACTTCAGTGTAATGATGCCCGTGAACTTTGGCTACTTTATTTGCATATTCAGAAATTAAAGGTAAGCTTTCTTTTACGTATGAATGATGTACATTTTCTATATAAATCATTAAAAAGTCTAACTCCCATTTATTGTAATCTTCTATAACATCTTTTATAGCATCTACAGCAGCAAGTTCTTTTTCAATAATTGTTATATCTACATTTTTTTTAGCACAAGCTTGGGTTACAGTAATATTACCGCCACAGCAAAAATCAATTCCATGTTTTTTAAAAACATGCGCAGTCTTAATGTTTTCAGCAACATAATTTGCTACTGTCTTTTCGTTTTCTAATACCATAATTTTATTTTTTAGAAGTGAATAGAGTAGGGTTAATAGTAACCATTGCCCATCCCCAGTTATTAGTGTTATTGTTAGATATTCCTTTTAAAGCTTCCATTCCTTCTGAAGCAAACATTTGTGAATATCCTGCTTTAAATCCGATATTTTTAGTGTAGTTATATGCGTAAACTAAATCTATTTCTGTGCCTAATTGTTTAGAAACGTTTGCATTAATATCTGCTGCTGCAGAAAAACTATGTAAAAAGGCTGTTAAACTAGATTTTGGATTTAATTTAAAGTTGGCTTTTGCATATATGTCAAGTAAACCAACACTGTTAGCGTGGTTACCTACATAAAAATAATCCATAAACCCATTAAATTTATGATTTGTACCATATAATGGATTAAAAGCATTGTTTTTGCTAACAGCGGTATTATAATCATTACCACTTTGTAATTCAGTACCTAAACCAACTGTAGTTTTATCGTTTAACTTGTAATTAGCTTCTAAACCAAGTAAATAAGCACTTAAATCATTATTATTAACATCGTAACCAAATTGATAATATAAATTAGCTGCTAATTGTAAATTATTTTGTTTTGTTTTTAAATGCGTACCAATTGTTTGGCTGTATTTAAGTCCGTCAGTAGATTGTAAACCGTTATTTAAGAATAAAAAACTACCTGAAAAGTTACTCCATTCCTTATGCAACCATATATATTGCATTGCTTTGTAAGTATTAGGAGTTGTTAAATTTGTTTCTGTTAGGTTTTCTTTTGATTGATTAAAAGCCAAACCTAAATCTGCTTTAAAAGACCCTTTTTTATATCTAAATAAAGCTAAATCATGACTACGTGCTTGTTGAGCCCAACCTACATTACCAAATATTCTACTGTCATCATAAATAACTTCTTGACGTCCTAATTTTAAAGAATAATTAGCATCTAAAAGTATTTCTGCCCAAGCTTGATGTAAACTTAATCCGTTATTATCGGAACTGTTTAATTGCGGTACATCTCCCCAAACCCTTACATCTTGGATACTTATATAAAAATTAAGTTTTTCGATAGAATGGGCAAAATTTAAACGGGTTCTCTGTGAGGTAAATAAAGCTGCATTTGCATTGTCTGGAAATAAAGTTTTAAAACCATGCCTGTATTCCGCTCGAGGACGTAATTCAGCATCTATCTTTAACTGAGAGTAAGTTAAAGTAGCAACCAAACAGAGTATAATACTAAGTATTTTGTTTATTTTCATAATCATCTATTTTTAATTTAATACAAATTTCAATAGAATGATGGCCATAAAAAATGATAAAGGTCATGTTTTGTGTTGTCAATATTTAATTTTTATCTAATAACATGCTTATTATAAGATGTTTTAGTATTTTTTTGTATAAAAAAGTAGAATAATGAATGATAATTTTAGTAAAAAATGTGACAACATTTAATATAAATTGAAGATATAACAAGTAAAAGTATTTGTAAATAAAAAAATAAGAAAGAAGAATAGGGGGGAAAGATGCAATATATTAAAAAACAATACCCAGTTATTATAACTGGGTTTTAAAAAAAGGAAACTATTTTTAAAATAAATTCATGTGAACCGCTACTATATTTTGAAATATCATTAATGGCATGTTCATACGCATATCCTACCTTAAACTCTTTAATAAATTGAAACATTAGCAATCCACTAAAAGACTCTTTTAATCTGTGAGAAACTCCAAATTCAACTTTATCTAAAAGTCCTAATGTTGTTGTTACATCTATAGAAAGAGGAACACCAGATACATAACGAGCCATGAAAGAAGGAGTTTTTTTTAAATTATATTCACCTTCTAGATCAAATGTATATCCAGAACCTAAATAAACATGTGGTTTATCTGAAGCTGAAGTAACTACATTTCCTTGCTTTTCAAACCTCTTACTTTGTAACAATACAGGAATAGATAAACTAACGTAATAGTTTTTTCCTTTGAGGTAAGCACCCGCACCAAAATTGGGATTTATACGGTTTACATTTTTATTAAAAAGAAGGTCGTTAATATTTAAAGAATTTAAATCAGCATTAAAAAAAGAAGCACCTGCTTTTAAACCTAAAAAAAGATCATTGTTTTCTGATAACTTTAATTTGTATGAAAAATCGATATAGACATCGGTTTCTTTAGCAATATATACCTGATCGTTAACAATAGATAAACCTAAACCTAGATTTTTGCCAATAGGTAAAGAAATAGACAATGTTTGTGTATTAGGAGTATCTTTTATACCTACCCATTGTCCTTTAATTAAAGTAGTGAATTCTATCCCATCATTACTTCCAGCATAAGCTGGGTTAATAACATTCATATTTAGGTTATACATTGTAAATGATGGGTCTTGTTGTGCTTTAACTTTTACAAATACCATTATTACTAATAAAGCAAGTATATAATTTTACTGTGTTAATGTTACATTTCCTAATGTTTGACAATCAATAATATTTTGATTTAAAATCATTGAAGCTATTCCACTGCGGTCATCACTACTTCCATTATCAATATTAGCTGTTGTAATTAATACACTTCCATTAGCATCTAATACAACGGTAATATCATGTGTTACACCTGTTGATATACTAACACCTGTAATGTAACAGTTGTGCCACAAATACTTGTAGGTGTTACTACTACTACTACTACTACTACTGTATATTCTGTACCGCTTATTTGATGTAGTATTTGATAAACTATATTGTAGATTCATCCCTGCTGCATGATTTCTACTAACATTGTTTTTTATTATACAATTTCTTGTTGTTAAATTAGCAACTAAACCATTTTTAATAATAGCACCATCAAGTGTTGTTTGATAAATATTTGTATCACTTATAGTTAAACCATCTAAGAGTAAATTTTCTCCTGTTTGTGTAACATATAATACGATAACTATTATCTGTATTTCTAGTAGTGTTTCCGTAATTTGAAGCTAAATTTATAGTATTTACATCGTTACCTTGTAAATCTCCTGACAATATAGTTTCATTAGTACCTAAAATTATTTCTGATAATTGTGCTTCTTTACCTAAAAAAACACTACAAATACGAATACCAGACTTTGTGATATTAAAATAAGTATTTCTATCTGAAGTGTGTGGTTTGTAAGTTCCTGCGGATACCCATATTTCACCTCCATTATTCACAGCCAATAAAGCATTTTCCCAATTTGCACTGTTGTTATTGCTTGTTGTTGTGTAGTTTACATAGACTTTAACACAGGACTGCAGTTGTACTATAATTTGCTAAGACCTATTTTTGCCAACTTGATGGCGGTGCAAAACCTGTATCAATTTGTATACAACTTAAAAGAAACGAACCTATTGCATCAAAATTAACTAAAGTAGCATTATTTCCGTGAGCTAAATTTAATGTAGTTAAATTATTCATTGAGTTGCTACCAAAATTAATCAAGTATGGATTATTTGAAATATCTAAACTCATTATTGGGCTTTGGCTAACCGCTAACTCTGTTGATTGAGTATTATTAGATAAATTTAAAGTTGTTAAACGATTCTGTCTGCAAAAAGTTTTATTAAATTGGTAAATGCTTCAATACCTGTTAAGTCTGAAATACCAGGAGTATTTACACTGATTTTTTTTGAGAAAGCGGTTACTTCGCTACATTGTATTCTTTTATCTCTATTGGTGTTTATTTTGCTGTGTTATTAACTAAATAACTTTTAAAGTTTACGTCAGGTATGGTTACAATGCATGGTGGAGGTGTAAATACAATATCATCTACATAAAAATGTGCTGAAGATCCATCTGTTCTACTTATTTCGGTTACATGAACATTTGTCCAATTTAAAGTAATTATACTTGCTGTACTATTAATATAACACATTGTTGGATTATGTACATTAGCTCCACCATCTAGCGATTTAAAAGTCCAACTTTTATTGTTTGTTATTCCTGCTACTTTGATACTTTGAATATTTAAAGTAGTATTAGATGCTGTATTTAATGCTAATCTAACAGTGGGTTCTAATTGAACATTAACTACGGATTTTCCTGTGGATTATGGCGTGAAAGTGGCTAATTGAATAGGACTAAGACTTGGGGTAAAAAAGTAGCATAATAGGTATTATTAATAATTTGCCTTGCAGATTGCGCTGGATTTGTAGGGTTGCTCCGTAACGTTGCTGTTTCCCAATCAAAGGTTTGAGTATTAATTATACTACATATAAATAATAATAAATAAAGTATTTTTTGTTTCATAATATATATTAATAAAAATTTACCACAAGAGTACTATGCTTTAATAATTTTGTAACAAAGCACTTTGCGAATCGTAATTCTACTTTATGAATGATTAAAATAATCTAAATCCATTACTTTAAATTCATAAAAAAAGCTCAATCATTACAACTGAGCTTTTATATATTTTAAAAGTAAAATTCAATACAGATATAATACGTTATAGTGTTTTTATAAAATTTACTATTTTTTGCTTGGTCATTATATCTGCTTTAGCCTTATTTTTACTGTAAAAATTACTATAAGTGAAATCTGTCCAATCTTTACTTTTCTTATTTGCAGGTACCATCATTATAAAACTTTCGTGATCATAGGTAATCATATATAGCCCCATAATGTTGTAAAAAACAGGAACACCCATAGTTTGACTTTCGTCATTATTGTATTTATACATTGCTGGAGAGCATTTATTACAAGCAGCAACCATTAATACTTTATCTTTACCCCATACACCGTACTGAAATAGCTTTTCTTTGGTCATTTTACTACCAATTCCTTTTTCTGCAGCCATCAAATAATACTTTCCATTAATAGCTTTTGTAGGTTCTTTACTTTGAGAATACAACAAGCAAGGCATTAGCAATACTAGTAGGTATTTAAAAAATATTTTCATAATTGAATATTATTTAGTTAATATTGATTGTTTTACCACATCCTGAGTTTTTTCTATACACAAGTCTATTCGTAGAACTATAAGCATTACTACCACCGGACTTGGTTATTTTTTGTAAATAAGCGGCTCGATCACAATTCCATGAAGCTGTGCCTCCTGCACTAATTTTTGTTCCTGGATTACGACTACCATTTGTGCCTACATAAATTGTACGACTGCTATTGTTACGAAGAGTTACCGTATTTTTTGCTTTGGCTCCTTGGTAATTCGCTTCATTTAGTCTTTTTCTTCTTTGTAAATCTTTATACTCTGGAGTTGCCTTGATAGAGTCATTATATCGTTTAATATCTTGTTCTCCTTTATTCTTTGCAGCTATAATATTTTTATCACCTTGTTTTTCTTTTGCTGTTCTAGCGTTTTGTTTAGCTTTCATAGCAACTAAATAATCAGTAATTAACTTCTTTAAATTTTTACTTTGCAAGGCTTTGTGTTCTGCCCCATAATCAGGGTTCTTTTTAGACTTGTTTTTCGCTTCTTTTAATCTCTGAAAAAAAGACTTCTTTTTCTTTTTACCAGTAGTATTTCCTCCTTTTATTTTAACATAGATATCATCAATAAATTGAAACGAGGTTCCGTCTTTAGAAATTTTATCTAATACAAACACGTAGTCTCCTATAGCTACAATACCGTCTTTTTTATATTTATGTCTTATAACACTTTCATAAGGGTACCCACTACATTCGTAATACCCATCTATTACATTATATCCTCCTCCTTTTTTTCCTTTTTTTTCACCTTCAGCTACAACAGCTGCTATACTATATCCTTCACCAGTTGAAAGACGTTCAATTTTAAAATTAACTATAAATCGTTTTTCACTAATTTTATAAGTACCATCACCTTCTTTATCCCAAGCTTTTGTATATTCTTGATATTGATCTTTCTCAGAAACATTATCAAATAAATTGTTTTGAGACACTACTGCTGTTGTTACTAATAAAGTAAGTATTAAAATTATTTTTTTCATTGTAATATTTATTAAAAGTTTAATAGCTGCTTGTAAAATACAAGTAGCTATTTTTTTTCTTTAAAGATTAAACTAGAAACAGTTTCCTGTGGTTGGTAATTGTGCAGCTGTTAATGCAGAATTTGCACTAAAACCATTGCAACTTGTTACATTAGCTGTATTCCAATTAGATAAATCTTGGCTAAAAGAACCTGCATTATTAAACATGGCTTGCATAGTAGTAGCATTACTTACATTCCAACCACTAATATTTTGATTAAAATCGGCTGCTCCAGCAAATAGCCCCTCCATCACTTTTACATTACTTACATCCCAATTACTAATATCTTGATTAAAAGCAGTATTCTGAAACATATACCTCATAGTTCTTACTCTACTTACATTCCAATTGCTAATATTGCCGTTAAAAGAAGTTGCACTTCTAAACATCCCCGACATATTATTAACATTACTTACATCCCAATTGTTTAGGTTTTGATCAAAGGCTGATGCGCCAAGAAACATACTAGTCATATTTACACTCCCACTTACATCCCAAGTACTAATATCACTATTAAAAACAATTGCATTTGTAAACATGAATGCCATGTTACTTACATTACTTACATCCCAACTACTAATATGACCTATAAATGATTTAGCATCGTTAAACATACTAAACATATTAGTGATAGTACTTACATCCCAATTATTTAAATTTGCGTTAAATGACCTTGCTCTTTTAAATGTATTTGACATATCTGTTACTAAAGATAAATCTGGAGCATCAGTAGCTGTATAGGTAAGTTGTGTACAACCATAAAAAGCACCGTTCATAGATTTCCACTTAATATCTCCCCATTGTTTTATGGTTTGTATTTTATCAGTATCACCTGTATTATTAAAGTAAATAGCAGGAAAATTCCCTGTAATTTTCACTTCATAAATACCTGCGGTAACGTAAGTATGTGTAGCATTAGCTGTTTGATTGGTACTAGTACTACCATCACCCCAATTTACAGTATAATTATAAGTTAAGCTGTTATTGGTAGGAATTGTTATGCTTTCGTTTGCAGTAGTGGTTTTCCAAGTTGTAATAAATCCATTAGTAGTTGGTTCTACAACATCGGTAACATTAATAGTGATATCTTCTGTTAAAGAAAGAGAACCATCGGAAATCTGTATGGTAATATTATGGCTAGTAGCTGTTTCGTAATCTAGGCTTTTTCCAGGTGCTAAGCTTATTTCTCCATCAACGTTAATCTCAAATAAATTATTTGGGTTATTACTTAAAGAATAGGTAATAACATCTCCTTCAGGGTCTGTTGCTACAATGGTACCAATAACAAAAGTATCAGTAATATCTTCTGCAGGATCATTTATTACACTACTGTCTCTAATTTGTGGTGGTTCATTTACATTAGTTACATTTATAGTAATATCCGCAGATGCTGTTAATACACCATCAGAAACTTCTACCGTAATGATGTAAGATGTTTCATTTTCATAATCAAGAAAACGATTTGTAGATAAACGCAGCTCTCCAGAGTTGTTTTGTAAAAACTCAAATATTGGTAGTGATGTATCGCCGTTTTGAAATGCATTTTGTGTAATAGTGTATGTTAAAGTATTATTATTGGCATCCGTGGCTACAATATTTGCTACTTCTGTAGCGGTATCTATGTTTTCATCTACATCAAAACCTTGTGCTACAATTTCAGGTGCAACGTTCTCATCTACATCAATAACATTTATAGTTATTATTGCCGATGCTGTTAATTTTCCATCTGATACTTCAATAGTAATTGTATGTTTTTTAGCTGTTTCATAATCTAAAGACATTCCTGCTGCAAGGTTTAAATTTCCGTTATCAAAAATTTTAAATAGATTATTACTATTAGTTTTAATATTATAACTAAGTTTATCATCTTCAAGATCAGTAGCAATTACTTTTCCTATAATATTATTAGGTCCTAAATCTTCAGAGAAATTAAAAGTTTGTGCTTTTATTTCTGGGGCTGTGTTTATAAGTATATTGTCTTCCTTATCACAACTAACGAAGGCTAATACTGTACATATTATAAATAATACTGATGCTTTAAATACTTTTTTCATCCTTTTATTTTTATAGGTTTTTTAATTTAAAGACAACAATACTTCATTTACTAGTTTTTATAATAAACAACTTTGTGAATGGTAAATTGAGTTTGTAAAGGGTAAGTTTTTCATAAAGGAATTAATAGTAAGTTGTACTATAAAAGTTAAAAAAAAATGACGATGAGTGAAAAACTAGAAATCAAAAGTTTTTAATCATTACCAAAAAAAATGAGTGAAGTTATTGAAATTTGATATTAGTTAAAATCTGTTTTTAAAAGGCATTATTACTACTACTTTTGTTCCTGATGCAGCTCCATCAAGGTATAAATCCTCAATACTATACCCAATATTTTGATTGTATTGTTTTTTAAAAATTTCTAAACGTTTTTCAATAGCTCCTAAAGCAAATGATTCATGATGATTTCCTTGGCGTTCACCTATTTCTTTAGCCTTAACTCTTCCTATGCCATTATCTGTAATAATACATTGTAATTTGTTTTGGGTAAAACTAAACTTAATATTAAGCTCTTTTTTACCAGGTTTATGTAATAAACCGTGTACTAACGCATTTTCTATAAAGGGCTGTATTAATAAGGAGGGTACTTCTAAATCATTATTTTCATTATAACTAATGCGATAGTTAAATTCTTTTCCAAACCGCAGTTTTTCTAATTGTAAATACACGTTCAAAAATTGTAATTCTTTATTTATTGAAATAAAATCTTGGTTAGAATAACTTAAGGCATTACGTATTAACTCTGCAAATAAAACAATAGAATCATAAGTAGCATCTGTATCTTGTTTTAATACTAGATCTTGTATCGAGTTTAAGGCATTAAATATAAAATGTGGATTCATTTGTGAACGCAAAGCTGTTAGATTAATCGCGATGAGTTCTTTTTCTAAGTTTATTTTTTCTAATTGTATAAGGCGTTCTTTTTCTTTTCTATTTAATTTTATTTTATAATATAGTATTATACTTCCTAGAAGTAAAAAAGATATGATTGTCCTAAACCACCATGTTGTCCAGAAAGCTTTTTTTATAGTAAATTTTAACTCTTTTATTTTATACCCTTTTTGGCTACTATTTAAATAAGGTTGTACTTGAAATATGTAATTTCCTGATGGTAAACTGTTATATTTTACTGTACTTACTCCTGCTTCTGTAAGAATCCAATTATTATTTATTCCTTTTAATCGATATTTATATTTTCCATTTTTATCAAATGAAAACCCTGTAACATTGAACCCTATTTTTATCGTATTTTGAGTATGGTTTAAAACATATTCTGGTTTTATCAATGTATCTTTTTCATTAATTTGAAATGTATTAAAGTAAACTTTTGGATTGTATTTTTTAAAAGTTTTCTTCTTGTTTATAGAAAATAAACCTTCATTAGAAGAGAAAAACACTTTATTATTAATAAACTCTATACCAGAGATGTCGTAAGAGGGAATACCTTCTTTTTTTGTAAGCTTTTTAAACTGTAAACTAGTTGTGTTAAACTTTTGAATGCTATTATCTGTAGCAATCCATAAAGTATTTTTATCAGCTTTAATTTTTTCAATATTGTTTGAGGTTAATCCACTTTTAGTAGTGTAATGATTAACTACGGAATTGTTTTTTATAGCAAAAATACCATCTTTAAAAGTACCAACCCAAATAACATCATTAGTTGTTTTTGTTATTGATTTGGTATAAATAAATTTGTTGTTATATTGAATACTTTTGGCATTCCAAGTACTATCATACACCATTAAACCGTCTACATATGAAATATACACCTCTTTCTTTTTTTCATTGTAATAAGATGTATACGTTCTTTTACCCCTAGATATTGTTTTTACTTTACCACGAAAAAAATCCTTTTTAAGCATAATATTTGATTTTTTAAGTAGAGTAGCAGTGTTAGAGCTTGCACCTAATATATTATCATTTACTATAGAGAAACTTTTAACAGATTGATATGTATCTGTTTTAATATATTGATTCTTTTTATAATCAAGCACATAAGAAGTAATATCTTTACTAACTAAAATAATATTATTTGATAGGCATTTAATAGCAGATACTCTATCATTAGTTGGTAGTTTTATAATTTTTGATTTGTAGTTGTTTGTGTTATAAAAACCTAAATTTCCATTTCTAAGTCCAAAAACTAATGTGCTATCATTTAGTTTATCTAAGCTACTAATATTTTTATTTAATATATTACTAGTTTCAATATTAATATTAGGAATAAGATATATTCCATTATTTAATGTTGATAACCAGTAATTATTATCCTTGTCTTTTAATATTTTAGTTACATTTTTATCTTTTAAAAAATGTTTTTTTAATTGAAAGCAGTTTTTAACATATTCATATACCCAAACACCTTTATTAGTACCAAACCATACTTCTTTATTGTTTTCAAAAATAGTATGCGTTCCATATTTATTAATATCTTCAAAACCATTGATAATTTTTATATTCTTTTTTAATGTATTTATTTTAAAAAAAATATTATCAAAACCATTTTCTTGCATTAAAAATAAATCTGTACCACACTTAAAACTAATTGATTTGGTTGGAGGAATTGGTTTTACTTTTTTATTTTTAACCAATAGCTTTCTAGCTAAAAAACTTTTAACTTTATTATTTGCGGTTACCCTAGATATTGAATCAATAGTTTGATAGTAAATAGCATCATTATAACTAAAAGTACCTCCTATATAAGTTTTAGCTTTTATAACAGTTTTTATTTTTTTTGTAATTAAATTAATTTGATAAATATCTGATCTTGTAAATACCCATAAATAGTTTTTTTTAACAAAAAACTTTGCGAGAACTCCTTTTAGCTGCTTATTTAAATCAATAAATAAAGTTAATTTATCTCCTTCGACATAAAAGAATTGTCCAGATATATTATTACACCAAATACGTTTTCTTGGGTCTTGTTGAACACCAAATACTGAGAGTCCCCGTTGTTCTATGTTATTATATTTTTTATACTCTTTGCCAGTGTATTTAAAAAAACCTTTGTCTGCACACAGCCAAATAAAACCTTTATCATCTTCAAAAATATCATAAAATTCTTTATCAGGTAATCCTTCTTTTTCCGTGAGGTGTATTGTTATAGGTTCTTGAGCAAAAACTATAAATGAAACAAAAAAAAGTATACTTAACACAAGCTTTTTTTTAGGCTTATATATATTTTTTGAAATGTTATTTAATTGTTTCTTCAAAATTATTTATTCTATTTCTTGAAATTTTTGCTTTAAGAGTAGTGTGAGTTAAAGTTACAACTAAATCTGTTTTATTTAAGAATTTTACAAAATTTAAGTTAATAATCCATCCTCTATGAGAACGAAAAAAAGAAGGTTCTTTTGAAAGAATTCCTTCAAAATATTTAAGGTTTTTACTTGTAGTAATTTTTTTGTTTTCTTTTAAGTGTATAACACTATATGCACCACTTGCCTCTATAGAAACAATATTTTTTAAATCAATAATATGCCTATTTCCTAATTCAGGAATTACTATTTTTTTATAATTTTTATCTTTTATCGTTTTTAATAATGACTGATAGTCTATTAATTGATTTTTATGTTCTAATTTTTGTTCTAGTTTTTCAAGAGCTATATTTAACTTATTTCTATCAATTGGTTTAACTAGGTAATCAATAGCATTTAGTTCAAATGCTTTTATGGCATATTGATCGTAAGCAGTTACAAAAATAATTTCGAAGTTTATTTCATCAAAAAAATTTGCTATTTCATAACCTGCATAATTTGGCATTTGAACATCCAAAAATATTACATTGGGTTTTAATATTTTAATTTGCTTAACACCTTGTTCTAAATTATTACAAGTATTGAGAATGTTGATTTTAGAAGAAGATCTTTCTAATAAATTGGTCAGTACATTTCTTGCACTTTCTTCATCATCAATTAGTATTGCTTTAATTTGTGTCATATAAACAAAGATACTAATAGAGTTTTTATTTACTACAATAGACTTTATGAAGATAAAATTGACTTTGCGAGATTAAATAAGATTATTATCTCATATTAATTTTTAATAAAAAAACAAAGTGCCAATGAAAAGAAATAATAATTACTTTCCGATACAGAAAGTGAAAATCCTTGTAAATACTGATTTTACAGATAGGAGAGGTGGAGTAAAGGAGGAAGATTTTAGTTTCTTTTACTTGATTTTTAAGAATCAATTAATTTTATTATCACATTATTTATATTAAAGTATCACTGTTAATTCCTTTTAAAATTTATATTTTTTATTTATCGACATCATATTAATTATTTTTTCTTTACTCCATTCTATTCATTTTTATTTCCTGTATTTAAAGAATTAAATTGAAAGGCGTATTTTCAAAACCCCTTTATTATTATATTTTGACTATAGTGTCATAATCTTCATGTATTTTATTGCTAAAAATAAACACTTTATAAACTATACTAATTAATCATTTTAATCACTGCATTTTATTAGTTAGTAAACAATAATTTAATTTCAATTAAATATTTTCGCAGGCTGAAAAAGCTATGAGAAAATGTATAAACGAAGTTATCATCCATTGGTGATTATATTATATACTAGTGGAATGCTGGATGATAAGCAAATTGCTCAAATACCCAAAACTACTCGGTATAATTGAAAGCATTTTGCACATGAAAACTATTACGGAAATGATTGGACTACCAATTACATAGAACAATTTGATGAGATTAAAGATGTATTTGCCTCTAAGTTCTTGTTTAAATCCTTGCGATTTTTGACAGAGACCAGAAAAGGCTATTTGCATATGTTGGGCGAGTTAGCTCATAACAAAAAACTATTGAAGCTACACGCTTCTAAAATTGTTAGTTCTATCGAACACCTAGCTTCCCTTTCTAAAGTATCTGTAATTACTGCTTGTAGATATTATGGCGTTTCTAAAGATTGGTATTATAGAGAGAAAAGAAAACTGATTTGTAATTTAAGTCCATTTCAGAAATGCTACAAACAACATCCAAGCCAGCTAACAGTTAATGAAGTCGTAGCTATTGAAAACTTGGTAACAGATACCAATAACTTCGGGAAGTCTAAAACCACCTTGTATTATCATGCGCTTGTTAATAATTTAGTGACTTGTGGTAAATCTACTTTTTTTAAATATGCTGCTGCTTTAGGCTATAAAAAACCTAAACGTTTTAAACAGCCGATTAAAAAAGGTTTTAGAGCTACCAGAATTTTTGAGTGGTTGCATGTGGATATTACCAATGTATCTACTATAGAGAGTGGTGTTCAAAAAGTAGCTTTCGTAAAAGATAACTTTTCGAAAGCCATTTTACATTATAGTTCTACCAATGGAAAAGCTGGAAGCAATTTTATTAAAAATCTATTCCTAGAAACGTTCGATAGGTATAACCTCTTAAATAAAACAAATCCTATTAATATTTTATCGGATGGAGGAAGTGAAAATAAAGGAGAGCTCTTAACTTGGATTCAGAATATACAAGCACCTCCAATAGTAACCAAGATTATCGCACAAACCAAAGACTTTCCTTTTTCTAATTCGATGTCAGAAAGCACACATAGCATTTATAAAACAGAATTCATGCGTGGAAAATATTCTTTAAATACAGAAACACACCTTCAAGATTTAGAACGATTTGTTGCCTATTATAATCATGAAAGATACCCTACAGAATTATATGGTTATACCACTATGGAAATTATAGAAGGGAAAATTCCTGATAAAGATAGATTTAAAAAACAAATTTTATTAGCACGAAAAAATAGAGTAGAAGCTAATCAACAATTTAACGATTGTAGCTCCGCTATATCTTGTAATACGTAAAAAATAGGCATTACCAATGAAACATAGTTAAATGATGTAATCTGCTAGTTGATTAACAGATTGCTTCTTTCGTTCCTCAATCGCAATGACGTTTTGTATTAAAAAAAAAGGATATCCATTTTTGAATATCCTTTTTCATAACTATGATTAATACATTTTTACTAAACCCATATTATTGCTAATAATTCCAATATTGGAACCGTTTTGTCGTGGTTTAAAATAGAGAGTGCCTTGTAGTAATTATTACGAAAGTAAAAGTGAATATTAAGCTTTACCTATAGTGTTATAAAACAAAAAGATGAACCTAAGTCCATCTTCTTGCATATTCTAATTATTTAATTTTCTACTAAGAATTATCTTCTACAGTAGCATTTGGTGCATTCTTTTTAACAGAAGCTATACCATTTTCCATCGCATCATTACTTGAATACATTTCACTGGTTCCAATAAAACTCAATCGTAATCATTTACATAGCATTGTTGTAGTTTTAAATAGATGTGTTGTTCTAGTAAAACTATTTACTTATAATAATTACATCATGTAATCTACCTGTTTTTGATTTTCCATATTTACTATTAATATTCATATCTATATTAATACTATTACGATTACTTCTTAATTTTGTTTTATATTTAAATCCTCCATTTTTTTGTTTCAAAGAAACAGGATTAATGATATCTCCTTCTTTATTGATACTATCGAATTTAGTAAAAAAAGTTTGATTTGAATTAAATCCAACAACTAATAACTCTATCTCTAATTCTGAATTTAATTTATTAGTATTCTTTTTGCTATAAATATCTCTAAATGCAATACTATCAAATATATATTTACCCTCTAATTCTTTAAGGATATTCTTTAAAGAATCGTTTTCATTTTCTAAAAAATTAATCCTTTTACTTTTCTCTTTTGTATTACAAGATATCGCTATAAAAGAAAACAAGGCAAAAAAGATTATTTTTATAACAGTGTTTTTCATGTTAGTAGTTTCCATTATTAAGTTTTTCATGTTGCGAATTTACAAGTTTTTTAGCCTTTTTTATAAATTTTCTTACTACAGGTTTCGATGCTGTTATAGTGGAATCTTTAACATCACTCAGCATTAAACCTCCAGGAGTACTTGGATTAAAGTCTTTAATTCCATTTGGATATTTTACAGTAGCAGTAGTGTCTGATTCTGACAAGTTACTTTCCATTGATGTAGCTCCCTTTGCTATTTTTTTTGTATCCTTAGTTCCATTTTTAAATGCCTTAAACACATTTTTAGCACTTAATTTACTCAATTTTTTGGTTCCTTTAAATTTCCCCCCAAAAGATTTGGCTCCAATTACAACATCTGCATCAATTGTTGTTACATTAGTACCTCCTTTTTTCTGACCTTGATTTGTTCCATTTTCAGCTATAAAGTTTATTCCACCATCACCATCTCTGAAAAAACCACCTATATTTTTTTTAGCTGAACCTACAATAGCCTTAGCAGAATTTACTACAGATGAACTAACATTTGAAACAAAATTACTAACTCTTCTACCAACTTCTCTTCTAACGGCAGATTTAGCTCTAGTAACTTGATTTTTTAACCAATCACCAGGACCTCCTGAAGGCATCATTCCATCATAATCTTGAAAATAAACAGGATTATCAAAACCAAAATTATAAGGAGAATGTCTACGCATCTTTTCTGCTAACGGGTCTAAATTCATCCATCTACCTAATGCTGGGTCATAATTCCTAGCAGATACATCATACCAATCAAGGTTTAATTCGTCTTGATATTCTTTACCTCCAAAACCAAATTTCTGAGCAACACCATTTCCAATAGGCTGCGTAACTGTATTATACCCTTTATGTTTAAGTCCAAATGAGTACTATACCGCTAACAAAAAAGGCTGTATAGTACTTTTTATTTTTTACTAGCTATCTATTTCAATGAACTTTAATTCTAATACTAAATTAGCTTTTTAACATTAAATAGCCTAGTCTTTCCTATTGTTTCTACAATGAAATACGTGTTTTATTTTCAGCTTAAAAACTGAAAATAAAAATAATTATTCAGCTTATATGTTGATATAATATAGAATAATTCAGTTTTTATATTTAAATTTGCATTTAAATATCAGCTTGTAAGCTGAAAATAAAATAATTTATTCAGTATATATGTTGAATATTTTAATTTAAACATTAAAGATAAATAGGTTTATTATGATGAATCCTAAACAAAAATTATTAGTAGAGCAACTTGATGATAAGCTAGAAGTATTTAAGCCAATATTAAAAACAGTAGTACCAGATAAAGGGTGGTTGCACGTTATTAGAAAAACATATAAAATGTCACTACGTCAATTATCTGAAAAGTTAAATATCAAACATCAATCTGTTGAGGGTTTAGAAAAGCGAGAAAAAGATGGTAGTATTACATTAAAAAGTTTGGAAGAAGTTGGAAAAGCATTAAACATGAAGTTGGTTTACGGATTTGTACCAATGGATGGTTCTATTGAAAAATCTATTGAAAAACGTGCTAGAGAATTAGCATTAGAGATTGTTAAAACAACTTCAAATACAATGGCACTGGAAGACCAAGAGAATTCAAATAAACGCTTAAAGAAGGCTGTTGATGAGAAAACAAATGAATTACTTTACGAAATGCCAAGATACTTATGGGATTAAAATTAGTATATGATGATGGACAAACACCTCTTGAGCAAGAGGAAATGGATGGTTTAAAAATTTCTTCGATAACTACTAGAGGTGATTTAGATGAATTCGAACAATTAAACATTCAAAAAGCAGTAGAATTTTATTTATTACGTAGACGATTTAAAGCAGATAAAATATTGAGTGAAGATTTTATCTATAATGTTCATAAGAAGATGTTGAGTGATGTTTGGTCTTGGGCTGGTGAAATTAGAACTAGTGAAAAAACAATAGGAATTCAACGCTATAAGATTGGTGTAGAGCTAAGACAACTTTTAGATGATTGTCGTTTTTGGATAGCAAACAATACTTTTTCAGATGAAGAAATAAGTGTTCGTTTCAAGCATAAATTAGTAGCAATACATATTTTTCCAAATGGTAACGGAAGACATTCACGTTTAATGGGGGATATAATGATGAAGCATGTTTTCAAGAAAGCTATTTTTACTTGGGGTCAAAATAGCTTAGTTAGTAAAAGTGAAACACGTAGCACATATATAAAAGCTTTGAAAAAAGCTGATGTTGGTGAATTTGATGATTTGGTGAATTTTGCCCAATCTTAATTAACTCATCGGATGAAAACTTTCAATAGCTTCATGCATTGCGGTATAATCGTTTCTTAGATAGTATTCAGTAGAAGAAATACACTTATGCCCAGCCATATATTGAGTTCTTCTTAAATCATACTTTTTTAACCAATTGGTAATCACAGATGCTCTAATTTGTTTGGTATTGGTTACTCTAAAATTCATCTTCTTCAATTCTTTAAACACTGGATTAATAATGCTGCTAATTCTATCTGAATTCATAGGGAATAAAGCGTTTGTATACGAATTTATCTTTTTTTGAAGTGTTGCTCTATGAGTTTGAGTATATTGAATCAAAGGCATTATTTGACTTGAGTTTAAATCCAATGTTCTTGCATTACTTCTTCTGCTCCCTGGGATATATATCTTTCCTATGCTGAGGTTGATATTATCTTTTTTAAGTATTCTAATACTTCTTGCATCTAATCCTTGAAAAACTGCTAAACCAGTCAATACTTTATTACGCATTGCTACCGATGGGCACTTTGGTGATTTAATATTTTCCGTTTGGTAACTGAAATATAATTCTTCTAATTCTATTGGAGATAATAAATCATGCTCAAAAGAACGTTCAATTCCTTTTATATTGGTGTTTTCAAGCGGATTGAAATGACGCTGTTCATCAAAAACTAAATATTTAAAATATAATTTTACGATGCCAACTCTATGATTTAATGATTTCTGAGTAATCTTGTTTTTTCTATTTTGAATATACTTTACATAGTCTAAACATTGCTTGTAATCTAAGGTACAAGCCTCATAACCTCTCTTATTACACCAAGATAAAAACTTAGTGATATTGCCATCATAACAACGTATTGTGCTTTCTGAATAAGCATGTATTTCTAAGTATTCTTTAAAGTTATTCATCTTCTTTAAGCTTATCTAATAAGTGAACATATATTTGTGTACTCTCAAGGCTAGAATGACCTAATAACCTACTAATATCTTCTAGTTTCATTCCTTTTTCTAGTAGATGAGTTGCTAAACAATGACGTAAGGTATGCAAGGTTATTTTCTTACTCATTATGATTTCGTCTTCTGTTGCTTCAATGATTTTATGTAGTCTATCACTAAAGGTTTTACCGAGCATCCTTCCTCCAAATTTATTTAAGAATAAAGAGTCTGATGTTTTTGTATCTTTATTGAATTGTGGTCTTGCATCGTAGATATACTCTTCTAATATCTTCAAGCTAAAATCATTCAATGGAATAAAACGAGATTTATAGTTTTTCCCTTTGGCAACAAACAATTCTCTTTTATCAAAATTCACATGATTAATATTTATGTGAATTGCTTCATTTCTTCGTAATCCACAAGCATATAAAACTACCAATATTGCTTTATCTCGTAATTGATATTTCTTTGAAATGTGTGACCAGTCACAAGCATTAAATAATTGTCTTACTTGGTCTTGACTTAATAAATCACGAACATTAATCGTTGCTGCTTTTTCAGTCCTTAAGTGAACTCCAAAATTATATTTAGCTCCATGTTCTTTTAAATATTTTAAGAATAGCTTTAACGCTTGTTGGTGTTTGTTTAATGCTCTATTTCCTAAAGCTCCACCACGTCTTGTGTTCTTTCGAATTGATAGGTGAGTATGGTAGTATTCAGAAACTAATTTTGTGGTAATAAATCCGATACCTTCATGTCCTTTTGATTCTAAATAACAAAAGAATTCTTTTAAATGATTTGGTAAAGTACTGCTTGTGCTTTCAGCGTATCCTAAGGTTGTCAACCATCCTTGGAAAGAATGTACTAAGACAATAAATGACTGATTATAAAGTGTTAATGATTTCATAGCTTCCTTTTGTTTTGTGTTTAATGACGAATTGAGTACAACCTCTTTGTTTCTAACTGATTAGCCTCGTCATTTACGAGTGACGAACCTCTGACGAGGTGACGAGCTTTTCAATACATAGTTCCAATGCTTTTTCTATTGAGGTTTCTAAATCTTTGAATTCATCTGTATAAACCAATTCATAACTTGTTGAAACACCTTTGATGTCTGTTCTCTTTTGGATAAACCCTTCTTCTGATAATGAATTTCGATAACGTCTATGTGTTGGCTCCTTCAATCTAAAAGTTCTTCTAATTTCTTGATTTGAAAACGTCTTTTTATTATTTGCTTTTAGATACATTACTAACTCTTCAAGGTGATTTCTAGTTGCAGTATTGAGGTTATCTGATTTTCTTAATAAAACCTCTTTTATTAAATCATTCGCTAGTTTAATGTCACTTAAAGTGGTTTCAATATAATCTTCACCCGTTTGTTCATCTGTTAATTTTTCACGTTGATATTGATGATAGAATGTAATCACCTCTATAAGCTGCAAATAATGAATATTCGTACGTCTAGGCTTGAATACTGATTTAGGTAGCTCTAAGTATTCTGCATAGGGATTAACTACTTTAATTGGCTCTAAAATACATTGCACATTGCGTAATGACTTAGCACATCTTAATTGCTGGTCAACATCAATTTTACCCGCATACTGCATGCGCTGATATGTCATGATACGTTCGTCTTGTTCCTTACTTTCATCTATGTATAATAAGAAAGAACGATTTGAATTATCTTCGTAAATACTTTCTTGAGTGGTGCATCCAGCTACGCATACGGGACCTTCAACAACTCTATTTGTTGTCTTACCAACACCTCCAATTGTTTTATTTACAATAGACTTGGTGATACGTTTTTTCGTCTGTAATTCTCTTAAAGGAAGTAATCCTTCTTTCGCTCCATCCATGTCCTCAATCACCAATAATTTATTACGTAATTCATATTGATTGAAGTAAAAGAATGCATTGGGTGATAGCATCGTGAATTCTACTTTATCTTCATTTGGGATTAACTCAGCAACCTTTGATTGTAGGTGAGTTTTACCAACACCAGAATTCCTAAAGCTTATACAGTGCAATGGATTTGAAGTCTTTCTGCTAGTGAATATGAGATACATTAATAAACGGTTATTCTCTTCACCCACAATTCCAGAGGCTCCAATTAATTTATTAGTCGTTATTAGTAAATCTTTAGAAGCTAATAGTTCCTTTGCCTCATTGTATTCTGATTCATCTAATTCATATTCTATTGCATCTTCTTCATTTTCTTGTTCGATATTATCCAACCGATATAACTCTAATGTATCTATCAGTTGAGATATCATTTTTCTAACAGCTATGATACCTACTTCCAATTCTTCTGCTATTTTTCTCATTAGTTTTTCAACTTGAGAGCCATTATATAAATCAACACTATCTCTTCTTGAGAAGGTTGAACCTTCTTTAGTTATCTTAAGGGTTACTCGTAAACTTCCTAAATTCAAATCGTTCAATCCTCCAAGAATGTTTACTACTAGATTTTCACTTTTAAAAATGTAATTGTTTTTGTTTTCTGTGTTTAACATTGCTTTTTGGATTTTAATTATTCTTAATTTTTGGACATAGGTATCCACCTTCAGATTTCACTCTAAATTATAATTAACTGTTTTTTAAGTTTTTATGATATTGGTGAGAAGCTATCTTTTAAAGCTACCCAATGGTCAAACATAGTCTCTTTCATAAAACTCTTAAGTTTGTCAGTATTCTCTAATAATTCTATATTCAAATTTGAACTTTCTGAGAAACCTTGAAAATCATAGACTATTGTATCAAATGGCTCAACTTCTAATAACTTGATAGTATCTTTTAAAGTTCTATGCCCCATAAATTTTGATATTGAAATAAATGCTTTTTTTGAATAAGAATACTTTGCTAACAGTTTCAATGCAAATGCAATTTGAAAAGCATTTGATTTTAATGGTTTCAAATGGAACTCTTTACCCGTTTTCTCTTCTATCTCCTTTAAAAATTGTTTGCTAAATTTTTGCAGTTCACGATTTAACGTTGAAGTACTTAATGGTTTACCCGTTTTGTAATTTGTACAGATTACATCATCTGTATAATTCAAGTCAACGATGTTTTCTGCTAACTCAATATATTTACGAGCCAAACCATCAATAAATCTAGTTTCCACGTCATCTTCTTTAGCTTCACATTGAGCATCTGGAAAAAGAATATACTTAAAATCATGGTCTTCAAAATCATACACATCATCCCAAGTTATTTTGAGTTGAATAGCTGTCTTATAGCCCCATTGTGGTCCCGTAATACATAACAAAGCATGTCCTATTTCTCCTTTTTCAAAGAGCCATATTCCTAATAGTGTCAGTAATTCACTACTCCAATGTGCTTTATATTGTTCTTTAGTTTCACTCATGGTGTTTTGTTGTTTTTTCATAAATACATTGCAAATATAACACTTTATTTCGATTAAACAAGCTTTTTTCAGTTTATTTATGCAATTACAACATTATTTATTATTACTAATGTTACAAACTCAAGTATAAGTTGCTGATTTCTTGCTCTCTAATCCCTAAATAGATTTTCGTAGTCTGAATACTAGAGTGATTAAATAATTGAGATAGTAGTATGAGTGCTTGCTCTGAATAATTATTCTTGGTCCATACTTGACGACCTAATGACTTACGCATAAAGTGACTTGAGTATTGTCCTTTTATATTGTACTGCTTAAATATTTCTTTCAACTTAGTATTTACATGTTGAACACTGATTGGTTTCTTACCAAAACGATTTACAAAGATATATTGCTCCATACTTGGATTTAATTCAGTGTAAATGCGTTCAATAATCGTTGCTAGTTCAGTGTTGATAGTTACTTTACGTTCTTTTTTCGTTTTCTTTTCAATTAATTCACAATACTCCTTATATAATAGGTCTGACCATTTTAATTGTAATAAGTCTGAAATACGTAATCCTAAGTAACATCCACATGAAATTAATAATGCGAACTTGAAATCTCCATCACGTTCTAATTTCAATACTAATGTTTTCATTTTATCCCATTCTAAAAAATCCGATGTTGTCTTTTGTCCTTTTAATGCCATAATATTTATTTTATGTTTCACTTTTGGTGATTTATAGACCTTGTGAAACTTGATTTAACTTCAACTTATTTAAAACCTCTTGAAAGTACTGATTTCACTAGGTTTTTCTTTTCTTCCTTCACTTCTTTATAAAAGTGAAGGATACTCGACAAGGATACAAGGAAAAACATTCCCGTGCCAGCATTTTATATTTTTTTATTCGAGGAACCTCCCGCCCTTATTGGGATTCCTATTTTTAAAACTCCTAAAGTACCCAATCAAGGACTTTTACTGATTCCGCAACTATTTATAGATAAAACAATCTATGAATACGAAAAACGGAATCAATGTATTGTCATTATTTGACGGTATCAGTATTACACAATTAGCTCTAAAACAACTAAACATTCCAATAAATACCTATTACGCTTCGGAAATTGACAAGAATCCTATCAAAGTAACTCAGCATCATTTTCCAGGGACAATCCAACTCGGTGATGTTCGAAATATTGATACTTCAAAATTACCTCCAATCGATGTAATGACATTTGGTAGTCCATGCCAAGACTTATGCTCTTTGCGTAAAAATCGTACGGGATTAGCTGGTGAGAAATCTAGCTTATTCTATGAAGCATTACGTGTCCTTCAAGAAGTAAAACCTAAATATTTCTTAATGGAAAATGTTGGGAGCATGCCCAAACATGACCGAAAAATAATTAGTGATTTACTCGGAGTTGAGCCGATTCAAATAAACAGTTCATTGGTTGGTCCAGCTTTACGTAATCGCTTGTATTGGACGAATATTCCGAATGTAGCTATTCCAACGGATAACAAAATTATATTGAAGAGCAGCGTTGAAAATAGCTGGGTAGATAAACGTAAATCCAATGCGATACTGACTAAGAATGTTCCATACACTCGTAATGGGCTCATACGTTATTTAACACGTTCCATCGGGCAAATAGTGTTCTTAGATAAATCTTTTTGCTACGAACCGAAAGAGCGAAAGTTGGAATTAATTGAATCTTTGACGGATGATGAAGTGAAGCAACTCTTTAGACCGTTTACCACGTTAGAATTGGAACGTATGCAAACCTTACCCGATAATTATGTTGGTGAGATACTGAAGAAAACACCGAGTCATCACGTCATTGGTAATAGTTTCACCTTGGAAGTTATCAAGCACATACTATCACACGCAGATTTTAATACGGCAACGGATGAGTAAACAAAACAAGCTACAAGACCTTACCAATAGGATGCAGTTAAAGAACTTGGAGTTGAACCAAGCACAGTCTGAAAATAGTAAGAAACTGCTTAGAAACGAAATCTTGATACTTCAAAATCAGATGGCATTGGAACGCATACGGTTAAAGATTATTGGGCTACGGGATAGCAGACCTTCTTAAAAATTCTTGAAATTTTTCACAAAAATTTTTACGAAGCAATGCGAACTGTGTTTTTTCGCTTCGCTAATTGATATAAGTAAGAGAGGTCACAGCATCTAAAAATCTTTGCGAACATTAGGGGGAGGGAGGCTCTTTCGAGAATCTTTAAAACTGGTTGGTAGTTTGTTTACACATTGATGTGGAATAGCTTCTCAGAGTGTCACACGCTGTTTTTGGTTGAGAGTTCCTCAGTAAATACGTGCTAATCCAATAAGTACGGGTTCAGTTATTTTCCTTGATGTTTTTAATACGCTTCGCTTATTGGATGTTATTAGATTCTTAAGGATTTCGCACGCCTCTTTTTTTAATATTCGTTTTGGAGTGTGGTGGAATTTAAATGGAACCACCTCCATAAATGAAGATGTTATATTA